>DATFDO010000261.1:0-2005 GCA_035252045.1 Pseudonocardiaceae bacterium | reverse complement strand
GCAGCCGCCAGCAAGCGGGCCCGCACCGCGTCGGCCAGCTCAGCCGGCTCCAGCACCACGGCGTCCGGGCCGAGCCCGGCTATCCATCGGGCGGCCACGTCGTAGCCGGGCAGGTCTACTGCGACCACGTCGCCGGCCACGCCGTCCATGGTCATGCTGGCCAGTACCTTGGCGTACCGGCGCAAACCGTTGGCGCGGTCGCCGGCCAGCCACAGCCGCGCAGTGTGCGCCACCGGCGGCGAGCCCGCGGACCCAGCGACGATCTTGAGGAGGTCCGCTCCCACCGGGCGCCGGACTGCACCCGCGGTGCCGATCGGGCGCACCGGACTGACAATCCGGGAAATCCGGAAACAGCGCGTCGCCTGCCGGTCTCGATCATGTCCCACCACATACCATCGACCTCGCCAGGACACCACTCCCCAGGGTTCCAGCGTGCGCGCCGCGGGTGCCTCGGCAGGATGCCTGCGGTGCGCGAACGTCACGGCCTGGCCCGCCTGCACCGCGGTGATCAGCGGAATCAATGCCGGTTCGGTGGCTCGAACCCTGGGCTGGACGACCATCGACGGCTCAGGATCAACCTCCACCCCGGCGGCGCGCAGCTTCAGCACAGCACCATGGGCGGCGCCGGCCAGCTGCGGAGAATCCCACAGCCGCGCGGCGAGTGCTACCGCGGCGGCCTCATCGGGCTCGAGATCGATATCAGGCAGCTCGTAGTCCCGGCGGGCGATGCGGTAGCCCTCGCCTGCGTCGAATCCCGGTGTGCGGCCGGTTTCCAGCGGGATGCCCAACTCGCGTAGCTCCGCCTTGTCCCGCTCGAACATCCGGAAGAACGCCTCGTCGGAAGCCGCATCGGCGTAGCCGGGCACGATCCGGCGGATTCGCTCAGCGGGCAGGTACTGCCGGCTGGACAGCAGGCAGATCACCAGGTTGACCAGTCGCTCAGCGCGGGAAGTGGCCACCGGGCAAGCCTACGGCGGGCCGCTCAGAGCGAAGCGATGAGCCGCTCCACCCTTTCGTCCACCGCGCGGAACGGGTCTTTGCACAGCACAGTGCGCTGGGCCTGGTCGTTGAGCTTGAGGTGCACCCAGTCGACGGTGAAGTCGCGGCCTGCGGCCTGCGCGGCGGCAATGAAGTCACCGCGTAGCTTGGCCCGGGTGGTCGCGGGCGGGGTGTCCTTGGCGGCCTCGATCTCACCGTCGTCGGTCACGCGGTCGACCAGCGCCTTGCGTTGCAGCAGGTCGAACAGTCCGCGGCCGCGGCGGATGTCGTGGTAGGCGAGGTCCAGTTGCGCGATCCGCGGGTTGGACAGCTCCATTCGGTGTTTGGCTCGATAACGCTCCACGAGCCGGTGCTTGATCGCCCAGTCGATCTCCCGGTCGATCCGGCCGAGGTCTTGCCGCTCGACGGCAGTCAACGTGCGGTCCCACAGTTCCATGACCCGGTCGGTCAGCGGATCCGATCCACGCCGGGCGATGTGATCCACGGCCCGCGAGTAGTACTCCCGCTGGATGTCCAACGCCGAAGCCTCGCGCCCGCCGGCCAACCGAACCCCCCGGCGGCCGGTGAGGTCATGGCTGATCTCACGGATCGCCCGGATCGGGTTGTCCAGCGTGAAGTCGCGAAATGCGACGCCCTCCTCGACCATCTCCAGGACCAAGTTGGCGGTGCCCACCTTGAGCAGGGTGGTCACCTCGGACATGTTCGAATCGCCAACGATCACGTGCAAGCGCCGATACCGCTCGGCGTCGGCATGGGGCTCGTCGCGGGTGTTGATAATCGGGCGGGACCGGGTGGTCGCCGACGAAACCCCCTCCCAGATGTGCTCAGCGCGCTGCGACAGGCAATACACGGCGCCGCGAGGTGTCTGGAGTACCTTGCCTGCGCCACAGACCAGCTGCCGGGTGACCAGGAAGGGCAACAGCACATCGGCGATTCGGGAGAACTCACCTGCCCTGGCCACCAGATAGTTCTCATGGCAGCCGTACGAGTTGCCGGCGGAGTCGGT
>DATFDO010000260.1:0-8988 GCA_035252045.1 Pseudonocardiaceae bacterium | reverse complement strand
GCTCGGCAGTACTGAGCAATTCGTCGCGGTGATCAGGCTCGCCGGCCAGGACCGTGGTGCGGCAGGCACCGCAAATGCCCTGCTCGCAGCCGGCCGCCACGCCGGGAAGGACCTCCCGGACGGCCTGCAGCACACTGCGGTCAGCGGGGACGTCGATGATCCGCCCGGTGCGGCGCAGCTCGACGTGGAACGCGGCGCCACCGGTGGGACCGCCGCCGGCGAAAAGTTCGGTGTGCAGTGTCAGATCGGGCCGGTGGGCGACCCGTTCTCGCACCGCTGTCAGCAGCCGGTCGGGACCGCAGCAGTAGACGGCGGTGCCGGCGGCGACTGAGCCGATGATCTCGTCTAGATCAGGTCGCCCACGCTCGTCGCTGGGTACCACCTGGACCTGATCGGGCCCCAGTGCGCTGACCTCATCGATGAACGCCATGCCGCCGCGGCTGCGGCCGGCATACACCAGCTTCCACTCGCCGCCGGTGGTCGCCAGCCGGGCCGCCATCGCCAGCATTGCGGTGATCCCGATACCCCCTGCAATGAATAGGTACGCTGCGCTGGGCACGAGTGGGAAATGGTTACGTGGGCCCTGCACGCTGATCAGTTGGCCGGCCCGGGTGCCGGTGTGCACCTCTACCGATCCACCGCGCCCGGCCGGTACCTGTAACACCGCGATCCGGTACGAGTAGCGGTCCTCCGGATCGCCGCACAGCGAGTATTGCCGCCGCCGGCCCGAGGGCAAGGCCAACTCGATGTGCGCGCCTGGCTCCCAGGCCGGTAACGCCGCCCCATCCGGCGAATGCAGGCGCAGCGACATGACGCCGTCCGCCTCCCAGGTGGTCTGCCCGATCAGCAGGTTGCGCCCCGGGTCCGGTCCGGCAACCGGAGGTCGCGGGCTCGATTGCCGCTGGTGCGGGATGTGGGCCACCGGCGGGCTCGGTGGGAGTTCGGCGCGTCGCGCGGTGAGCAGGCGCAGGACGGCCAGAAACAGGATCACAGCGCCCACCACCAGACCGGTCCAATGCGTGATCGGGTTCGTGGTGTCGGTGCCGGCCAGCGCGGTGTGTGCGCAGACAAGCGCGAACATCGGTAAGGCCAGCAGGTGCAGGCGGCGCCACCACCGCCAGGGCAACGACGCCCGCGCCCACGAGGTCGACACCACCGCGATCAGCAGGTAACAGCCCAGCACTCCGCAGCCCTGGGCGACCGGATTGGCCGGCCGGGTGAACGGGACCAGCAGCTGCCACGGTCCGACCTGCAACCGGTCAGCGGCGAGCACCGAAAGGAGGTGGATACCGGTGAACACCACCGCCAGCGTCCCGATGAACTCGTGCAAGCCTTGAGTCCACGCGCGGCTGCGTCCCTGGGTCAGCCGTACAGCCAGCAGCAGGCCGCCCACCACGGACACTCCCAGCAACAGCGACGCCACGAGGCCGGAGGCCCGGGCCACGTACCACCACGCGGCATCACCGAGCATGTCGCGCGCGGCAACATCCGGCTCCGGCAGCATCACCGCGACCAGGGCCAGCATGGTGGTCACGCTGACGCCGCCGGCCCAGATCCGGGCCGCCCCGGCCGGTCGAACCTGCGAATCAGTCATCGTGACCGTCGTCTTGGTCACTCACGTGGTGCTCTCCGCTCCCGGCGTGGGTACCCGACGACCTGGCTGTACTGCGTTTGATATCGCGAAGGACCGCAAGAACGTCCCGTGCCCAGGAGAATCTCCTGTCTTTTGTCAGCACGTCCATCCACGCCACATCACGCAGCGCAATATCACGAGCCGGCTTCGCGTCAGGCGGCGGAACCGGAACGGCCGCGCCGGCCTTGCGGTGACCGGCGAGTGCCCGCGGGTAATTGTCGACGTGCGGCGTAGCGACCGGCACCGGCACCGGCACCGCAGTGGGGGCCGCAGCGGCCACGGATTCACGCTGCGGCGCCTTGTGCGCGTTGCCGGAGCTGGGCCGTCGTTGCGGGACTTGCGGCATCAGTTCCGGCCCGGCGGGCGACTCGGGCACCTGCGGCTCGGGCACCTGCAGCTCGGGCACCTGCGGCTCGGGCACCTGCGGCTCGGGCACCTGCGGCTCGGGCACCTGCGGAGCGGCGTGCGGCGACGGGGACGACTGGGGCGCGTCGAAGCCGAATCCGCCGACGAACGAACCCAGCGCCAGCGCACCAACGCAGGCAGTCAGCGATACCGAACCAGCCCACGCGATCGCTCGACGCCGCTCCATGGCCGCTCCGCAAGTAGCCTGATGAGTTAGGCAAGGCTAACTTACGAAAAAACGGACGTCCACCCGCCGCCGCAGACGTGAACGACCGTCAGCGAACAGAGTCGAGCATGTGATACAGCAGCAGCAGCTGGGTGATCGCCAACGGCTCACTGCGGGCGCTATCGCCGATGTGGCCTAGCGAGGACGGCAGCTCCGTCTCAGTGTCCAGTTCCGCCCAGATCGCCTTTTCCAGCAGCTGGCTTTCCTCCCGCGGTACATAGCCATGAATGTGCAGCGCATCCACCGGCCTGCCGACCTCGTCACGAACCATCTTCCGGTGCATGCCCCGCCGGTCGATCTCCCGGAAGACGTGCTCGAGGTCGGGATGGCGGATCGTCGGGCGCAGGATCAACTCAGCCGACAACGGTGTCTCCGGCGGGTCGTGGCGCTGCTCGATGGGACCGAACCGCACCACGATGTCGGCAGCGGAGCGTTGCGGGCGGATGAACGCCTCCGACTCAGGCTCCCTCTTGTCGAGCTCGGCCAGCACCTGCTCGGGGGTGTACCCACGCTTGGTGGTGTCCCGCTTGACCTTCCAGTCGCGCCGGATGTGCTCCGGCGGGTCGAGGTAGACGGTGATGTCGAAGCACGCCTGAGCCAGCCGGGTGTGCAGCGGCAGCAGGCCCTCCACGATCACGAACTCGGTGGGTTCGATCAACTCCGGCCTGGTGAGCTGGCCGGTGTCATGGTCGTACACCGGCTTGAGCACCGGCTGGCCGGTGGCGAGCAGCTGCAGATGCTGCTCCATGATCTGCACGTAGTTGCAGTCCGGGTGCAGCGCGGTGAACGGCAGACCCTTGCGTTCCTGCCGGTCGTAACGGTGGTAGTCGTCGACGCACAGGGAGGTGATTCGATGCGCGCCCAGCGCCTCCACCAGGCCTTTGGTCAAGGTGGTCTTCCCTGCAGCGCTGTCACCGGCGATCGCTAACATCACGGGCCGCGACGAACTCGATCCGGCGCGTTCCATCCGCAACAACTTGTCGGGCACGACACACCCCATTTCTTCCAAGACCGGGACTCGACCCTAGGCAAGTCAGCCCGGCCCGGCGTCCCCTTCTGGAGGGATCGGCAAGGGGAACCGCCCACCCAACGCGTCAGCCGCCACCCCAACTGGCCTGATTACACTCAGCACATGGAAGGCCAGCCGCTCCGGGTAGTGCTGGTCGATGATCATGAGATGGTGCGCACCGGCTTGAAAGCGATGCTCAGCCGCTTCGCCGGGCGGGTCCGGGTGGTCGGCGAGGCCGCTGATGCGACGACCGCGCGCCACGTGGTAGCCGGGTTGAATCCGGACATCGTGCTGGCCGACGTCCGGCTGGGCGGGCAAAGCGGGTTGGACCTGTGCCGCGACCTCGTCGCAGACTCTCCCGGGCGGCGAGTAATCCTGCTGACCGTCTACGACGACGAGCAGTACCTGTTCCAAGCCATGCAGGCCGGCGCGGCCGGTTATTTGCTCAAGCGAATCGACGGCCCGGAGCTGGTCGAGCACTTGCTACGGGCGTATGCCGGTGCCATCGTCATCGACGCTGGCATGGCCGTCCGGGCAGGCGCATCGGCGGCGCGGCTGCAAGCCGGTGAATTCTGGCCCGGCGCACGTCTCGGCCTCACCCAACGGGAGAGCGAGGTGCTGTCGCTGATGGTCGCCGGCTCATCCAACCGGGCCATCGCCGCGGAACTGGTCGTCGGGGAAGAGACCGTGAAAAGTCACGTCCGCGGTATCTATCGCAAGCTCGACGTCACCGACCGCGCGGCGGCAGTGGCCACCGCGTTACGGGAAGGACTGTTCCGCTAGCGCCCAGGTGTCGCCGAGTTTGACAGCCATGTTGTCGAACTCGGCGAAATCAACGCTGCGCTGGGTCTGCTATGCGTTCACCAAAGCAGCCGAGTTGGGCTCAACTCGGCTGAACAACGCCTGCTGGCCGGCGCTGACCGCGTCAGGGTCGCCACGCCAGGCCTTGAGTGCCGGATCGACCAGGGCGCGCCCGAAGGAGAAAGTCAGCGGCCACGGGGTGTCGTGCTTCTGCATGGCAGCCAGGTTGGCGGTGGCTTCCTCCGGCGACTGGCCGCCGGATAGGAACGCGACCCCGGCCAACGAATCGGGCAGCGCCGCGCGCAGCACCGCCACCGTCTGCTCGGCAACCTCCTCGGGGCTGGCCTGCTGGCCAGACGTCTTGCCCGGCACGACCATGTTGGGCTTGAGCACGGTGCCGGCGAAATCCACACCGGCCTCCTCCAGCTCCGCCATTACCGTCTCCAGCGCGGCGCGGGTGACTTCCGCGCACCGCTCGATGGTGTGGTCACCGTCCATCAGCACTTCCGGCTCGACGATGGGCACGCACCAGTTCTCCTGGCACAGTGCGGCGTACCGGGCCAGCGCGTGCGCGTTGGCACGCAGCGCGTTGCGGGTCGGCAAGCCGTCGCCGATGATGATCACAGCCCGCCACTTGGCGAACCGGGCGCCGCGTGAGACGTAGTTCCTGAGCCGCTCGCGCAGGCCGTCGAGCCCCTCGGTGATCTTCTCTCCCGGCGACAAGGCCAGCGGCTTGGCGCCGGTATCGACCTTGATCCCGGGCAGGATGTTCAGATGGTGCACCGCCAGCGGGAAGGTGTTGCCGTCGGACATCCTCTGGTTGAACGTCTCGTCGGACATGATGATCCCGCTGATCCCGCGATCCAGACCCGGCGTGGTCACGAGCATCTCGCGATAGGCCCGCCGGTTCTCCGCGCTGACTTCGACTCCGGCCTTCTCCAGCCGGGACGACATCGTGCCGATGCTCTCGTCGGCCGCAAGGATGCCGCGCGGCCTGCTCACCATCGCTTGGGCGGTTCCGTGCAGCTCCTCGTTCATGACCCTCCCTCCACAGCGACGGGCCCATCCACGTCGCCAGCACCGACCCTAGCCCGCGGTCGGCGCGGCTCACCACCGTTGGCGCCACCTTTGGGGGTTGCACCGGGTGAGGTGGGGCCGCCTTTGGTGGTTGCACCGGGTGACGCGACGCCCCGGCCACCGGGCGCCCGCCAGCCCGACGATCGCAGGTGCTGGACGAACAAACCCGTCGCGGGGCCGGAGTAGGTACCGACCACCGCGTGCCAGGGCCGCCGCATCGGCATAGCGGGGACCGGTAGTTGAACCAGCCGACCACTGGCCAGCGCGTCGGCGATGGCGTCCCGGGACACCAGCGTGCAGCCCAGTTCGGCCACCGCGCCGGCCACCACCGCGCCGTTGGAACCGAGCACCAACCGCGGTGGCGCGACGTGCTGCGCCTTGAGATAGGACTCCACCCGGGTGCGGGTGGCCGACCCCTGTTCGCGCAGCAACCACGGCGTACTCGCCCAGTTGAAGGATTCCGCGACCGACGGCGCGGCCACCACAATGAGCTCGTTGGGCTTGGTGGCGACGACGCTGGCCTCAACTCCGGAGGGGGGCGCGCCGGCAATGATCAGATCCACCTCGTGCGCGCCGATCAGATCCCAGACGTGCGCGCTGGGCGCCACCTCCAGGGCCAGCGCGATGCCCGGATACTGGCGGCGGAACTCAGCCAGCAGCGCAGGTAGCAGATGCTCCCCGGCGGTGGTCACCGCAGCCAGCCGCAGCCGCCCCCGTTCCGGATCCTGCTCGGCCGCCGCTGCAGCAGCGCCCTCGTCCAGTAGACCCAAGACCCGCCGAGCGTACCGGGCATAGACGGTGCCCGACGCGGTCAGCCGCAGCCCCCGTCCCACTGGCTCCACCAGCGGGACGCCGAGTTCCCGGGCCAGCGCGCCGATCGACGCCGACACCGCCGACTCGGTGACCGTCAAGCGGCTGGCCGCCCCCCGCACCGACCCGGTGGCGGCCAGCGCGACCAGGGTGCGCAACCGGGATTCCGTCGTCACCGCGCTTCCATTCCTGAGTCAATACTACATATACACGGCCAAAGACTTGATAGACAGCCTGATTATTCCTCGGCAATCTCGGTAGTGACCAGAGGAGGCACTGTGGCAGAGACTAAAGCCAATGGATCGAAGAAGAAGTCAGATCGCTGGTCGGCCGGGGTAATCCCGTATGCCGAGATGGGCTACTGGCTTCCCGACTACGAGCCCAAGGACACCGACGTCCTGTGCGCGTTCCGGGTCACCCCACAGCCTGGGGTGCCCCCGGAGGAGGCGGCCGCCGCGGTCGCTGGGGAGTCCTCCACCGCCACCTGGACGGTGGTGTGGACAGACCGGCTCACCAACTACTACACCTACCAGGCCAAGTGCTACAAGGTGGAGAAGGTCCCCAACACCGAGGACCAGTACATCGCCTACATCGCCTATCACATCGACCTGTTCGAGGAAGGGTCGATCGCCAACATGACGTCGTCGATCATCGGCAACGTCTTCGGCTTCAAGGCGCTCAAGGCGTTGCGCCTGGAGGACATGCGGATCCCCCTGCACTACATCAAGACCTTCCAGGGTCCCGCGCACGGGATCATCATGGAGCGCGAGTACCTGGACAAGTTCGGCCGGCCGCTACTCGGCGCCACTACCAAGCCCAAGCTGGGCCTGTCCGCCCGCAACTACGGCCGGGTGGTCTACGAGGCACTGCGCGGTGGGCTGGACTTCACCAAGGACGACGAGAACATCAACTCCCAGCCGTTCATGCGCTGGCGGGACCGGTACCTGTATTCCATGGAGGCGGTCAACCGCGCCTCGGCGGCCACCGGCGAGGTCAAGGGGCATTACCTCAACGTGACTGCGGCCACCATGGAGGACATGTACGAGCGCGCGGCCTTCGCTAAGGAGTGCGGCACCGTCATCATCATGATCGACCTCACCATCGGCTTCACCGCGATCCAGTCGATGGCGAAATGGGCCCGGGCCAACGGCTGCATCCTGCACCTGCACCGGGCCGGGTACGCCACCTACGCCCGGCAGAAGAACCACGGGGTGAACTTCCGGGTGCTCGCAAAGTGGATGCGGCTGGCGGGGGTGGACCACATTCACTCGGGCACCGTGGTCGGCAAGCTGGAGGGCGACCCGAACGCCATCAAGGGTTACTACGACACGCTGCGGCTGGGCAAGGTCAAGAAGAACCCGACCCTCGGCTTCTACTTCGACCAGGACTGGGGCTCCATGCCGGGTGTCATGCCGGTGGCCTCCGGCGGGATCCACGCCGGGCAGATGCACGACCTGCTGTACTACCTGGGCGAGGACGTGGTGCTGCAGTTCGGCGGCGGCACGATCGGCCACCCGATGGGTATCGCCGCGGGTGCGACCGCCAACCGGGTCGCGGTGGAAGCGATGATCAAGGCGCGCAACGAGGGCCGGGACTATCGCAAGGAAGGCGACGACATCCTCAAGGCGGCCGCCAAGCACAGCCGTGAGTTGCAAGTCGCGCTGGACACCTGGGGTGACATCACCTTCAACTACGAGTCGACCGACGTACCCGACGTCGTCGAGACTCCCACCTCGGTCTGATTGGAGAACCGACAATGCGTATCACTCAGGGAACGTTCTCCTTCCTGCCGGACCTCACCGACGAGGAGATCAAAAAGCAGGTCCAGTACGCGCTGGACAATGGGTGGCCATGCTCGGTGGAGTTCACCGACGACCCGCATCCCCGCAACACCTACTGGGAGATGTGGGGACTGCCGATGTTCGACCTGACCGACGCGGCTGGAGTGCTCAATGAAGTCAAGGAATGCCGCAAGGCGAAGCCGGAGCATTACATCCGGCTCAATGCCTACAACGCCAACTACGGCAAGCAGACCGTCGCGCTGTCGTTCTTCGTGGCGCGGCCTTCCGAGGAGCCCGGCTTCCGGGTGGAGCGCCAGGAATGGCACGACCGCACCATCCGCTACACCTTGTATCCCTACGCTGCCGACAAGCCGCATGGCGAGCGGTATAACGGGCAGCAATGACACCCCCCGACCGGCTACCCGGTAGCAACATACCGGCGTCTCGGGTGGGTTTCGGGATGGCCCGGCCCGGCCGCGATGCGGGCGGGCCGCAGGCCGCCGAAGAACCCGAGGAACCCCAGACGCTGCCACCGGATGCTCGGATCGATCTCGCCAAGGAGCGGGCGGAGACCGGCATCGATGACGTCTTCACCGGTTTGGACGCCGACCTGGTCGGGCTGGCCCCGGTCAAGGGTCGGATCCGCGAGATCGCTGCGTTGTTATTGGTAGACCGGGCTCGCACCCAGTTCGGTCTGCGCACCTCACGGCCCAGCCTGCACATGAGCTTCACCGGCAGCCCGGGCACCGGCAAGACCACGGTCGCGATGCGGATGTCCGACTTGCTCTACCGCCTGGGTTACCTGCGCCGCGGGCATCTGATCTCGGCGACTCGGGACGACCTCGTCGGCCAGTACGTCGGGCACACCGCACCCAAGACCAAAGAGGTCCTCAAGCGGGCGATGGGCGGCGTGCTGTTCATCGACGAGGCCTATTACCTTTACCGGGAGGACAACGAGCGCGACTATGGTCAGGAGACCATCGAGATCCTGCTGCAGGTGATGGAAAACAACCGCGAGGACCTCGTGGTGATCCTCGCCGGCTATAAAGACCGGATGGATTCGTTCTTCGTATCCAACCCCGGAATGGGTTCCCGTATCGCGCACCACATCGATTTTCCCGACTACACGCTCCAAGAGTTGGACGACATCGGGAAGCTCATGATCAAGGCGGAGGGTTACAGCTTCAGCCCAGAAGCGGAAAAGACCTTCCGGGAATACCTTGGTCGCCGGATGAAACAACCGCGG
>DATFDO010000259.1:0-4581 GCA_035252045.1 Pseudonocardiaceae bacterium | reverse complement strand
CACGCGCCGCTGGTGCGGCAATGCAGTCTGGTCAATCACATCGACGTGTCCGTCGACCCATTCGATAGTCCGCATAGATCCTTTGCTTCCCCGTTTGGCCTCCGGGCAACCTACGCGCCGGGCACCACCACGCGCACCGCTCAACGGATGACTGCGCGCCGAGGCCTGCTCAACGCTGCGTGATAGGGGTGTACTCCCGTTCGGAGTAGCCCGTGTACACCTGGCGTGGCCTACCGATCTTGGTTTCCGGATCGCTGTTCATCTCTCGCCAGTGCGCGATCCAGCCGGGTAGGCGGCCCAGCGCGAACAGCGCCGTGAACATCTTGGTCGGGAATCCCATGGCGCGGTAAATCAGGCCGGTGTAGAAGTCGACGTTGGGGTAAAGCCTGCGCTCGACGAAATAGTCGTCGGCGAGAGCCTTCGCCTCCAGGCGCAGCGCGATGTCCAGCAACGGGTCGTTGACCCCCAACTTGTGCAAGACCTCGTCCGCGGTCTTCTTCACGATTTTGGCGCGCGGGTCGTAGTTCTTGTAGACCCGATGCCCGAAGCCCATCAGCCGCACCCCGTCAACGTGGTCTTTTACCTTCCTGACGAAGGTTTCGACGTCATCGCCGTCGCGGTGGATGCGTTCGAGCATCTCGAGCACCAGCTGGTTCGCGCCACCATGCAGCGGACCGAACAGCGCGTTGATGCCCGCGGAGATCGAAGCGAACAGGTTTGCATGCGTTGAGCCGACCAGCCGCACGGTGGACGTCGAGCAGTTCTGTTCATGGTCGGCATGCAGCAGGAACAGCAGGTCCAAAGCGTCGGCCACCACCGGATCGACCTCGTAGGGCTGCACCGGTAAACCGAAGGTCATCCGCAGGAAGTTGTGCACCAGTCCCAGCGAGTTATCCGGGTAGAGAAACGGCTGCCCGATCGACTTCTTGTACGCGTAGGCGGCGATGGTGGGCAGCTTGGCCAGCAGCCGCACGGTGGAGATCTCCACCTGATCACGGTCGAACGGGTCGAGGCTGTCCTGGTAGAAGGTGGACAGCGCAGACACTGCGCTGGACAGCACCGGCATCGGATGGGCGTCGCGCGGGAATCCGTCGAAGAAGCGCTTGAGGTCCTCGTGCAGCAGGGTGTGGATGCGGATGGAGTCGGTGAAGCGCTCCAGCTGCCCGCTGGTCGGCAGGTCGCCGTAGATGAGTAGATAGCTGGTCTCCAGGTACGTCGAGCGTTCCGCCAGCACGTCGATCGGGTAGCCCCGGTAACGCAACACGCCCGCGTCACCATCGATATAGGTGATTTCCGACGTGCACAGGGCGGTGTTCACCAATCCCGGGTCGAGGCTGACCATCCCGGTCTTGGCCCGCAGGGTGCTCAGGTTGATCGCCAGCCCACCCAACGTGGGCGTAACGATCGGCATCTGGTGCTCGCCGCCCGGATAATCCAGGATCACGGCTTGTTCGCTGGACACCTATCCACGGTAGCTCGCGGACGGAGCGGTCACGGCGCAAGGCGCTCCACAAGCCACTGACCGTCGTCGGTGCGCCGGTACCGAAGGCGATCATGCATGCGGTCCGGCCGGCCTTGCCAGAACTCCGCGCTCAGCGGTCGGATCCGCACTCCACCCCAGTGCGGCGGCAACGGTATCTGCTCGGCGTCGGCGAAGCGGGCCGCGGCCTGTGCCAGCGCGGTCTCCAGGGTCCGCCGATCGGGCACCACGGTGGATTGCGCGGACGCCCACGCACCCAGCTGCGCACCATGCGGGCGGGTTTGCCAGTAGGAGGTGGTCTCCTCGCGGGTGAGCGTCTCGATCGGCCCGCGCAGGTGCACCTGCCGGTGCACCGCGATCCAGGGGAAGGTCACCGCAGCGAACCCGGTGGCGTCCAGATCGCGCATCTTGGCCGACGTCAAGTTGGTGTAGAACACCACCCCCCGCGGGTCGAGGCCTTTGGCCAGCACAGTCCGGGAACTGGGCAGACCCTGGGCATCCGTGGTCGCCAGCACCATCGCGTTGGGCTCGGGCACGCCTGCCGCCAGGGCATCGTCGAGCCAACCCGCAAGTTGCTCGTACCAGCTGCCGGCGAGGTCGGCTTCGTCCAGCTCGCGGCCGGTGTAGACGACCCGCATCCGCGCCAGGTCGATGGCCTGCTCCCCCCGTTGCTGCCGCTTGTCGGCCACCGGCACACGCTCCCGGATTGATGAGGATGGCGCCCGTTCCATGCCGGGCAGACCCCATCGTGGCGCAAACCGGTATGCACATTGCCCCCGGGCGGTCGACGGGTGCACTGTTAGCCCATCCGCGCGGCGCCGCGCCCTGGCGTGCGCCCATCCCCGCTCCCCGGTGAGCGACCCGCGCGTAGATGAGCCCGAGTCGAGGGCAGCTCTCGCGCGAGGAGGACGGCGTGACGGTGTTCAACGAGTTGAACGGTCAAGTCGACCACGCCTTCCAGCCCGGGCTGGAAGGCGTGGTCGCGTTTCAGACGGAGATCGCCGAGCCGGATCGAGACGGTGGGGCGTTGCGCTACCGGGGCGTGGACATCGAGGATCTCGCCGGTTTCGTCACCTTCGGTGACGTGTGGGCGTTGTTGACCGATGGACGCTTCGGGCACGGCCTGCCGCCCGCCGAACCCTTCCCGCTACCGGTGCACACCGGCGACGTCCGGGTCGACGTGCAAGCCGCCTTGGCCATGCTCGCGCCGATCTGGGGCTACCGGCCGCTGCTGGACAGCACCGACGCCCAGGCCCGCGCTGATCTCGCCCGGGCTTCAGTGATGGCACTGTCCTATGTGGCGCAGTCCGCCCGCGGTATCCACCAACCCGCCGTCCCGCAGGATCGGATCGATCAGTGCTCCACCATCACTGAGCGGTTCATGACCCGCTGGCGCGGCGACCCGGATCCCGCGCAGGTTAGAGCGGTGGATGCCTACTGGGTGTCGGCCGCCGAGCACGGGCTCAACGCCTCGACCCTGACCGCTCGGGTGATCGCCTCGACCGGTGCCGACGTCGCCGCCTGCCTGTCGGGTGCGATCGGCGCGATGTCCGGCCCGTTGCACGGGGGCGCGCCGGCGCGAGTGCTACCGATGATCGAGCAGGTGGAGCGCACCGGCGATCCCGCCGCGGTGGTGGGCAGCGTGCTGGATCGTGGTGAGCGGCTGATGGGCTTCGGTCACCGGGTGTACCGGGCCAAGGATCCACGAGCCCGGGTGTTGCGGCGGTTTTGCCGCGAGCTCGGGGCGCCGCGCTATGAGGTTGCGATGGCGCTGGAGCAGGCCGCGCTGGCCGCGCTGGCCGATCGGCGACCGGACCGGGCTCTGGAGACCAATGTCGAGTTCTGGGCCGCGGTGATCCTCGACTTCGCGCAGGTGCCGCCGCACATGATGGCTGCGATGTTCACCTGCGCCCGGACTGCCGGGTGGTGCGCGCACATCATGGAGCAAAAGCGCACCGGCCGTCTGGTCCGCCCCACCGCCCGGTACATCGGTCCCGAACCCCGCCGCCGCCAAGACGTCCCCGGCTACTGCGACATCGCCGCTGCGCATTGAGCGGGCTCAATGGCTCGGGGAAACGGCGTACCGGGCGAACAACTGGCCTTGGGATTCGAGCAGCCACCGCAGCGTCAGATCGACGGGGTGGGGTACGGGGGCGCGGTTGACGATGGACAGAGAGCCGGCGGTACCGGCCAGTACCGGGGCGATGGACAGGAACAGCTCGTCGATCAGGCCGGCCGGCAGCAACGAGGCGTTGAGGTTCGGGCCGCCCTCACACAGCACCGAGCGCACCCCGTGCTCAGCGCGCAACCGGGCGAGCATCACCGCCAGATCCGCCTCCTCGCCCGGCGCTGAGCGCAGGTAGCTGATCTGTGCGGCGCATCCCGCCAGCTCCGCATCGCTGGCGGTGACCACCACCACCCGGGAATGCTCGTCAGCCAGCAGAGGCAGATCCGGGGTAAGGCTCAGCCGGTGACTCACGACGACGGCCAGCGGATCGGCTGCCAGGCCACGGGCAACGCGGCGCGCCCGCCGCGCCGGATCGCGGACCAGGCGCCCGTACCGCTCGGTGCGCACCGTACCGGCGCCGACCAGCACCGCATCGACGTGCGCCCGCAGCTCGTGGAACAGCTGCCGGTCGGCGGCATTGCTGATCGGGGCGGTGTGGTGCGCCACCGCGGCGGCGCCGTCGGCAGTGGCCACCATGTTGAGCACCACGTACGGGCGGTGATCGGGGGCCAGATCGGCCAGCGCAAGACCCGCCAAGGCTTCTTCGGCGGTGACGGTTCCGGGCTCGGGTAACAGCCGGCGCAGGGTGACCGCGGTCATGCCGGATGTCCTGGCTCGATGCGCTTGGCCTGTTCGAACGTGTAGTACGGGGCACCGCCGGCCTGATGGACCACGATCGGCTCAAGCAGGAAGCCAGCGTGGTCGCCGAGCTTAAGCCGGTCGAGGACCCGTCCGACAAACCAGTCCGGGCACTCCTGCAGAATCGGTAACCCGGTCGGGCCCGGCTGCCAGGCGCAGCGGGCGAACTTGTCCACCTCGTCACCGGTGCAGCCGCCGAATAGCCGCGCC
The DNA here is from genome assembly GCA_035252045.1 of Pseudonocardiaceae bacterium. Classification (GTDB taxonomy): domain Bacteria; phylum Actinomycetota; class Actinomycetes; order Mycobacteriales; family Pseudonocardiaceae. The sequence goes on along the minus strand of DATFDO010000259.1, from coordinate 25 downwards.
AGCGCGTCGGCCTGACGCGGCAGGA
>DATFDO010000258.1:0-11670 GCA_035252045.1 Pseudonocardiaceae bacterium | reverse complement strand
GCCGGCCGGCCCGCTCAGCTCGTCGGCGACGATGGCCGGATCCTCCCGGTGGCCCCGCACCGGTGGCTGGGCCCTGCGGCCGGCGCGGACGCCTGGCTGCTGAGCCGGTGCACTGGACCGACGGTGGATCTCGGTTGCGGGCCCGGCCGGCTGGTGGCCGAGCTGGCCGGTCGCGGGGTGCCGGCGCTGGGCGTGGACTGCTCGCCGCTGGCGGTCCGGCAATGTCACTCCCGGGGCGCTGCGGTGCTGCACCGCGACGTGTTCGCCACGCTCCCGGGCGAGGGGCCCACCGAAGGACGCTGGCACCACGTGCTGCTGGCCGACGGCAACCTCGGCATCGGCGGGGACCCGATGCGGCTGCTGCGCCGCTGCGCGGCCTTGCTGCGGCGTGGGGGCACCATGCTGGTGGAGACCGAGCATCCCGGAGCCGGGCTGTGGCGGGGATCTGCCCGGCTGCAGGTAGCCGGCTGCGCCGCGGGCCCCTGGTTCCCGTGGGCGGTCGCCGAGCTGGCAGTGCTCGCCGCATTGGCTGCACTGGCCGGATTCCAGGTGGCGGACCGATACCACGCCGACCGCTGTTTCATCGAGCTGCGTTCCGTCAGCAGACGGTAAGCCTCAACATGCCGCCGGGCGGCTAGCGTGACAGCGTGACCGTGCTCGATCGGTGGGTCCGCCTAGTGGCCGAGCATCCGCCGCCGGGCCCTTTCCGGGCCAGATTCTGGCGGAGCCCGTTGCGTGGGCCGTGGTTCACCGCCGTGCTCAGCGTGGTGCTACTGCCCGGTATCACGCTGATGTTCCTCACCGGTCTGGCGTCCTATGCCGCCTACGACCCGAACCTGGCGCCCGGCAACGACACCACCCCGCACAAGGGGCTGCTCGGTTCCTGGCTGCCGGGCTGGCCGGCCGGCCCTTCGTGGCTGTACTGGGTGAACCAGGGCGTGCACGTCACGCTCGGCCTGGTGCTCATCCCGATCGTGCTGGCCAAGCTGTGGTCGGTGCTGCCCAAGCTGTTCGAATGGCCGCCGGCCCGCTCGGTTGTCCACCTGGCCGACCGTGCCTCGCTGTTATTGCTCGTCGGGGGCGCGGTGTTCGAGCTGGTCACCGGGGTGATGAACATCCAGTACTACTACGCCTGGCCGGTCGTGTTCTACCAGGCGCACTACTACGGGGCGTGGGTGTTCATCGCCGCGTTCGTGGTGCACGTGGCGTTCCGGCTGCGCCGGATGGTCACCGCGTTGCGATCCCGCAGCCTGTTCCGGGAGTTGCGAACCCCGCTGCCGGCGACCCGCCCGGAACCTCCCGATCCTGATCACCTGGTATCGCCGGATCCCGCCCCGCCCACCATCTCGCGGCGTGGTGCGCTGGGCATGGTCGCCTTCAGCTCGCTGGCACTGCTCGGGCTGTCCGTGGGCCAGACCATCGGCGGGGTGGTCCGGTCGACGGCCCTGCTGGCGCCGCGCGGGCTGGAGATCGGATCGGGCCCGAATGACTTTCAGGTCAACAAGACCGCCACGATGGCCGGCATCGCCGCCGTCGACGATTCGTGGCGGCTGGAGCTCAACGGTGCGGTGTTCAGGTTGTTCTCGCGGGCCGAGCTGCTCGCGTTGCCCCAGCACACCGCCCGGATGCCGATCGCCTGTGTGGAGGGCTGGTCCACGGGCGTGCAGACCTGGACCGGAGTGCGGCTGGCCGACCTCGCCGACCTCGCCGGCGCAGCGCCCGACGACCTGTTGTTCGTCGAATCACTGCAGCGCGGAGGCGGTTTCGGCACGGTCACCCTGTCCGCCGGGCAAGTGCGGGCCGCCGACGCCCTGCTCGCGTTGCGGGTCAACGGCGCGGATCTGTCACTCGATCACGGCTACCCGGCCCGGATCGTGGTGCCGGCCATACCCGGGGTGCACAACACCAAATGGGTCACGCGCATGACCTTCCTAGTCAGGTGAGCGCGATGCCCAGGCGTGAATCCGTGCAGCTGGTGACTTTGCTGGCCGGCTTCGCCGTCGCCGGTTACGCCGCAATCCGGTTACTGGCCGGCAACCCGATCGGGATCGGCGCCTGGTTCGTCGGCAGCGCAGTCATCCACGACCTGGTGCTGTTCCCGCTCTACGCCGGGCTGGATGCAGTGCTGGTGGTGCTGCTGCGCCGCTATCCCGCGTTGGCCACCGTGGGCGGCGTGCGATGGCTGAACTACCTGCGGGTCCCGGTGTTGGTGTCCGGACTGCTGCTACTGGTGTGGGCCCCGCTGATCCTGCGGCTGCCCACCGAGTTTCACGCCGCCTCCGGGTTGTCTGATCAGCCGTTTTTGCGGCACTGGCTGGCGGTGACCGTGGTGTTGTTCGGCCTGTCCGCGGCCACCCTGACCGCTCGGATAGCCACCAGGCAGAGGAGGCCGGCATGACCGGCTCGGTCCTCGTCGTCGATGACGATGTGCTGGTGCGTGATGTGGTCGGTCGTTACCTGGGCCGGGCCGGTTACCAGGTCACGCTTGTCGGCGACGGGCAAAAGGCGCTGTGCGCTGCCGAAATGGACCCACCCGATCTGGTGGTACTGGACCTCATGCTGCCCGGCCTGCCCGGTCTGGAGGTCTGCCGGCGGCTGCGGGCGGCCGGCCCGGTGCCGGTGGTCATGCTGACCGCCCTGGGTGAGGAGGAGGACCGCATCCTCGGGTTGGAAACCGGCGCCGACGACTACATCACCAAGCCGTTCAGCCCCCGCGAGCTGGTGCTGCGGGTGTCCTCGGTGCTGCGCCGGGCGCGCACCCCGCAGCCGGTGACCACGCTGCCGCCGATCACCGACGACGGTCTGTTCGTCGATATCGCCGGCCGCCGCGCCATATTGGGCGGCCACGAGCTGGCGCTGACCCTGCGGGAGTTTGACCTGCTGGCCTTCCTCATCCGGCAGCCGGGCCGGGCGTTCACCCGCAGCGAGCTGCTCGAGCAGGTGTGGGGCTGGACATTCGGCGATCATTCCACGGTCACGGTGCACGTGCGCCGGTTACGGGAGAAGGTGGAGGTCGATCCGACCGCGCCCCGGCGGATCGCCACGGTGTGGGGTGTCGGTTACCGCTACGACCGCGCCACCAGCTAGGGGGAGTGAGCCGCGGTGCTCGAGGAACTGCGTCACGTCGGGCCGATCGCGCTGCTGTGCACCCTGCCGGTGGCGCTGCTCGGCGCGGTGCTGCTGCATCGCATGCGCCGGTATTCGATCACCGCCGCGGTGACCGTGCTGGTATTGGTACCGGTGGCCGCAACGCTGGCCGGGGTGCTCGGCGTCAACGGGTGGATGTTCACCCCGGTGCTGAGCATCGAACTGGCCGTGGCCGCCGCGGTGGCGGCGGTCAGCGTGCCGGCTGGGCTGTTGCTGGGCCGCGGCATCGCGCAGGAGGTGACGTGGCAGGCCGAAGCCCGCGACCGGGACCGGGCCGCCGAGTCGGCACGGCGCGAGCTGGTCGCCTGGATCAGCCACGACCTGCGCACCCCGCTGGCCGGGATCCGGGCGATGACCGAGGCGCTGGCCGACAGCGTGGTGACCGACCCGGCTGAAGTGGCCCACTACGCGCAGCGCATCGGCCAGCAGACGCAGCGGTTGAGCGGCATGGTCGACGACCTGTTCCAGCTGTCCCGGATCAGCTCCGGAGCGTTGCGGTTGACGCTGTCCGCGATCCCGCTGGGCGAGGTCGTCTCCGAAGCGCTGGCTGCCGAAGCCGTCACGGCGGCCCGTAAGGGCGTGCGCCTGCGGGCCGACGCCGGCAGTGACTGGCCGATCGTGCAGGGAAGCGACCCGGAACTGGCCCGGGTGGTGCGCAACCTGCTGTCCAACGCAATCCGGCACACGCCACCGGACGGCACCGTGGTGGTCGCCGCCGGGTGCCGAGAGGGGCAGGCCTGGTTACGCGTCGATGACGGGTGCGGCGGTATTCCCGAGACAGATCTGGAACGGGTTTTCGACGTTGGTTACCGCGCCAACCATGCCCGCACCCCCGTCCCGTCCGGCGAGCCCGGCGCCGGCCTGGGCCTGGCCATCGCCCGCGGCCTCGTCGAAGCCCACCGCGGCCGCATCGAAGCCCACAATCACGGGCCCGGCTGCCGCTTCGAGGTCCTCCTCCCGCTTGCCTCCAACCACCCTTCACCTCGACAGGGCGACCTGGACGATTGAGTTCTAGCTATGTAGAGTTAGAGCTATGCCGGGTTTGCGGATGACGGTGGGGGTGCTCGCAGTGCTGGGGGCGCTGCTCGAGCGGGCCGACGCCGAGCTGTACGGGCTGGAGATCGTGCGGGCGAGCGGATTGGAACCCGGCACCATCTATCCGATCCTGCAACGGTTGCGCGGTGCCGGATGGGTCAGCGACCGGTGGGAGGAACCAGAACCGGCGCGTGCGCAGGGCCGGCCGCCGCGGCGGTACTACCGTCTGACCACGGAAGGCCGGGCTCGCGCCGTTCATGCCCTGCAACGCGGTCGGGACCGCAGTGGTCTGAGCCGGCTGCTCGCGCCTCCCAGCCCATCAGCAGGTCCCACGACCGAGGGAGGTTCGGCATGAGTGGCCAGCGAGCACCCGTTGCCAGTGACAGCACGGTACTCACAGCACCATCCGCGTCTGCCGCTCCGACCTCGCTGCGCTGGGTACCCGGCCTGCTGCCTCGCGAGGAAGGCATGGCGTGGTGGGCGGAGTTGACCTCCTGCCTTGCCGAGACCACCGATCCCGGCGAACGGCGCTGCTACCTGCGCAGCTACCGCCGTTCGGTGCCCCAGCTGGTCTGGACCAGCTGGACGGCCCCGGTTCGTCACGCACGGCCCGCTTTAGCGGGGATTGACAACAGAGTCGAGAGGAGAGGGCTGGATATGTCGATGGCGAGTCCCGAGGAGAAGTTCGGGATCAAGATGAGCGCTGGCAAGGGGCCCAGAACGCCCGAGCAGAGCTTTTCGCTCATTGCGGGCAGCGTCTACGTCGTCGGGGGGATCCTCGGGTTTTTCATCACGGGTTTCGCCAGCTTCACCGAGGTGACCAACCACGCGTTGTTCGGGATTTTCCTGGTGAACCCGTTCCACAACATCGTGCACATCGGTTTGGGCGCGTTCTGGCTGCTGGCGGCATTCGCGCTGACGCCGGCCGGTACTGAGGGGATGAACATCGCCATCGGCGGTATCTATGCGCTGGCCACCGTGCTGGGCTTCCTGGGCTTCTTCTCCTTGCTGTCCATCCCCAGCGGGGCTTCGGGAGACAACTTCCTGCACCTGATCACCGCTGTGGCGACGTTCGTCTTCGGCTGCGGCCTGTTCAGGGCGGCGAGCGGGCAACCCGCTACCGCTTAGCCGCACCAACTCTCGGGCCGTGTTCCCTATTTCGTCAGGGGACACGGCCCGGCCATGTCAAAGGGAGTCATAGCACCGTCATAGCGGCGGGTAGCGTGAGCCGATGACCGATCGGGCCTACCGTTGCGTGGCACATGTCGTGACGGCCCTGTTCCGGGCGCTGGACTTGCGCCTCGACGTCGCCGGGCAGCAGCACATCCCCGCGACGGGTGGCGGTGTGGTGGTAATGAACCACACGGGTTTCCTCGACTTCGCGCTCGCCGGCACCCCGTTCTGGCGCGAGCACGGCCGGCTGGTGCGCTTCATGGCCAAGCAGGAGGTCTTCACCAACCGGCTGACCGGACCGTTGATGCGCGCCATGCACCACATCCCGGTCGACCGGGCGGCCGGAGCGGCCGCGTTCCGCACCGCAATCGAGGCGCTGCGGGCCGGCGAACTGGTGGGGATCTTCCCGGAGGCGACGATCAGCCGCAGTTTCTGCCTGAAGGAGTTCAAATCCGGGGCCACCCGGATGGCCCGGCTGGCGCGTGTCCCGCTGATCCCGGTGACGCTGTGGGGCAGCCAGCGAATCTGGACCAAGGGCCGCAAGCCCACCCTGAGCGGCGGGCGGCACATTCCCATCAGCATCACCATCGGGGCACCGCTGCAGGCTGGGCGCGGGGCAGCAGCCGATGCCGCGTTGATCCAGGTCATGAACGAGTTGCTCGACGCCACCCGGGCGCGCTATCCCGATCCGCCCGGCACCGATCCGTGGTGGGTGCCGGCACATCTCGGGGGCACCGCTCCTACGCCGGAGCGGGCCGCCGAGATGGACGCGCTGGAGCAACTCGAGCGCACGCGGCGCCGCCAGCCCCCGCCTGGCGTCACTGCAGGATGAGAGGAAGGGCGGTGAGGCTGTGCATGAGCACGCTGGGCCGCCAGGTCAGTTTCTCGGGCGGCACCGCCAAGCGCAGCCTGGGGAAGCGGGTGAGCAGGCTGCCCAGCGCGATGCGGCCTTCCAGCCGGGCCAGCGGTGCGCCCAGGCAATGATGGACGCCGTGGCCGAAGGCCAGATGGGGGTTCTCGGCGCGGGTGATGTCCAGCACATCGGCACCGGCTACGCAGTCTGCGCCGCGGTTGGCCGCGAGCAGGCCGACGGCGACGATCTCCCCGGCCGTGATGGTGGTTCCCCCGAGCTTGATCGGTTCCGTGGCCACCCGCAGGGTCGCCACCTGCAGCGGACCGTCGAAACGCAGTAGTTCCTCGATCGCGGTGCCCAGGCGCTCCGGTTGTGCCTGCAGCAGTGCCAGCTGCGCGGGGTGGGTGAGCAGCGCGAGCACCCCGTTGCCGATCAAGTTGACGGTGGTCTCGTGGCCCGCTATGAGCAGCAGTAACACCATCGAGGTGAGCTCGTTTTCGGATAACCGGTCGGCCCCGTCCCGGACCGTTACCAGCGCGGAGAGCAGATCATCGGCTGGGGCGGCGCGCTTGGTCGCCACCAGCTCACGCAGGAAGCCCACCATGGCAACGCTTGCCGCGATGAATAACTCCCGGCCGGCCAGCACCCCGGTGACCACGACGGAAGACCACTGGTGAAACTCCGAGCGGCGCTGCGCCGGCACACCGAGCAACTCGCAGATCACCGTGATGGGCAGCGGGTAGGCGAACGACTCGAGCAGGTCGACCTGCGCCGCGCCGGCCATCGCGTCGAGCAGCTCGTCGGTGATCTGCTGGATCCGCGGCGCGAGCTCCTCGACGCGCCTGCGGGTGAACGCCGCGGCGACCAGCCGGCGCAGCCGGGTGTGATCCGGGGGGTTGTTGTTGAGCATATGGTTGGTCACCGCGCTGAGCAGCTCCGGGGGCACCACGCCCCTGCCGATGGTGGTCAGCACCCGTTCGCTCTTGGCCAGCCGCCGGTCGTGCAGCGCCTGACGCGCCTCGTCGTAGCCGGTGACCAACCACGCCGGGTCCCCGGTGGGCAGGGTGATCCGGTGCACCGGGCCCGCGGCGGCCAGCGCCGCATAGGCGGCGTGACGCTCACCTGCGCCGGTGGCGGTGAACGGGTCCTCGGCGTCGCGCGAAACGACTGTGGTCATCAGAGCACCAATCTATGCGCCTCGGGAGGAGGAGGCGGCGCGCGCGCTCGCTGATACCGCATCGGCGCAATTAGGTAGCCCGGAGCGTGATCAAGACCAGTGGGGGCGCCGACTCAGCATGGGCGAAGCCGCGCCTGCGGGCCTAGCCGGAGCAACCGGCTTAACGGCCGCGCGCGATCCACGTGTCGATCACGACAATCCGGCGAAAGAAAACCACCCCTGGGTCGTTGGTCACCGTGGTGGGCGTCGGAGTGACGGCCGGCCCGACGACCTGGCCCGACCGGCCCTGTGCCGTCAGGGCCCATCGCAGGCCGGCGTGGAGCAACACCCCGGCGGCGGTGGCCAGCGAGCTAGCCACCGCGGGGTGCCGGCTCGCGCGTCGTAGCTGGTCGGGCAGCCTGGCGAAGTCCCATCGTGCCGGTTGGGGCCGCGTTTGACGAGGGTGTAGCACGGGCCGGGGGACGACCACAGCGGGCAGCTCATCGGGAGCCTGGTCGGGATGGTCCATATCACCCATCAAACCAGTCACGACCGTCTACGCCACGGCTCGCTGTGAAATTCTGGTGCTAGGGGAGGAAGCGGTGACGAAGCGACGGTGCTGGGATGGGGCACTCGGTTCGGGTGCCCAACCAGCGGTGCCGGTTGCGGGCCACGAACCGGTACACCTCATCCAACGCGGCCTGGGGTAGCAGGGTCAGAGCGCTAAGAGCCCGCCATGGCCACCGGAGGTGCCGTGCTGAGCACGCCACGGCGGCGGACCGCGTGTAGATGCGCCCATTCTCGATCAGATACATCGTCTCGAAGTCGATGTCCGAGACTCCGCGCCGCCGTAGCTCGAGTAACCCGGCATCGCCGCGCAGGCCGGCAAAGCGCAACTCGTGATCGGACTCGTGCGCGATCAGCCAAGACACGAGTTGAGAACACATGACACAGGTGCTGTCGAACAACAGCACGGGATGGTCAGATGTGTGGAAGCTCACCGTTGCGCGGCCACCCGCGCCTGGGCCTGCGCGCGGCGTTCCTCGAATCGGCTGGCCTGGCGATCAAGCTGGGTGAGGAACTCGGCGAGCTCGGCGCGGGCCTTCTCGCCCTCCGCATCGAGCTCGGCCAACTCGAACAACGCCCAGTGGCGGAGCAGCGGCAAGAGCACCTCGTCGTGGTGGATCCGCAGGTCGTAGATGCCGGCCCTGGCGATCTGAGCGGCTTTGCGGGCGAAGCCGGGAATGACGATGCCCGGCATGTTGAAGTTGATCACCTCGTCGGTGATCGCGCGCAGGGCGGGTCCTGGGCAGAGGTCCAGGGCAGCCTTGACGAGGTTGCGGTAGAAGACCATGTGCAGGTTCTCATCGGTGGACACCCGACTGAGCAGTCGTTCAGCGATCGGGTCCCCGGCGTGGCGGCCGGTGTTGCGATGGGAGATGCGGGTGGCGAGCTCCTGGAAGGACACGTAGGCCAGGATGCGCAGCAGCGGCGCCTCCTGGGTGTCGTAGCCGGTCTGCATGACCTGCATCCGGGCCCGTTCCAGCTCCACCGGGTCAACCCCGCGGGTGACCAGTAGGTAGTCGCGGATGCAGTACGCGTGCCTGCCCTCCTCGGCCGTCCACCGGTGCACCCAGGTACCCCAGGCGCCGTCGCGGCCGAACGTGCGGCCGATCTCCCGGTGATAGCTGGGCAGGTTGTCCTCGGTAAGGAGATTCACCTCCAGCGCGGTCCGGGCAATCGGGGACAACCGCGACTGCTCGGGATCCCAGGCCGCCCCGCCGAGGTCGGCGTAATCGCGACCGAGACTCCAGGGGACGTACTCGTGCGGCATCCACTCCTTGGCGGCGGCGAGGTGTCGGTCCAGATTCTCGCTGACCACCGGCTCGAGCTCGTACAGCAGCCGGGCGGTGTCTGAGGTCGCTGTCATGAAGGGCCTCAACTGGGTAGGGCAGGCGTACCTACCCCACCGTAGCGTTCGTGAGGCCCGATCGGCGTGCGTCTCCTCCTGCTCAGGGATCAATGACTACGAACTGTGTGCGTTCCGTGACGACAAGCGCCCGGCGATGCCTATCGCCGATCGGTCTCGGTGGGCAGACCCGCGTCGACCCAATCCTGAATCCCGTCCCGGTATTTGCGGACATTGCGGTAGCCGAGTTGTTCCAGCCGGCTGGCTACCGCCTGGCTGTTTCCGCAGGAGCTGCTGGAACAGTAGGTGACGATGGTGGCGTCCTTGTCCGGAAGCAGGGCGCCGGCCTTGGCGTCGACGTCGTTGGCCATCAGATTGAGCGCTCCGGGCAGGTGCTGCTGGGCCCAGTAGGGCTCCGGAAGGGCATCGACGACAGTGACGGTGCCGGCCTCGATCTCAGCGCGCAGCTCGTCTCGGGTGATCAGTGCAGTCATGGCTGGCTTCCTCGCAAGCAACTGGACTATGGTCCGTTTATGCTGAATGACGATAGCGGACCGCAGTCCGATTCGCTAGAGGCTACTGTGCGGTTCGGTCCACCCGCCGCGCGTCGCGAGCGCGCCGATGCGGCCCGCAATCGGATCCGCATTCTTGCCAGCGCCGAGGCGTTGTTCTCCGAGCACGGGGTCGGCGCCGTCTCGATGGACCAGATCGCCGCTGCGGCCGGGGTGGGCAAGGGAACGTTGTTCCGCCGGTTCGGAGATAAGGCCGGACTCGCCGTGGCGTTGCTGGATTCCCGGGAACGGGACCTGCAACAGGCCGTGCTGTCCGGCCCGCCGCCGCTGGGGCCTGGCGCCGAACCGGCGGCCCGGCTCAGCGCTTTCCTGGCCGCTTACCAGGACTTTCTCGACGCTCACCTGGACGTGGTCGCCATGTCGGAGACCGCTAGCCCAGGTGCGCGGTACCGTATCGGCGCTTACCGGTTCTGGCATCGCCACCTTGCTGTACTGCTGCGCGCTGCCCGGCCTGATCTCGACGCCGACTACCTCGCGCACGCGTTACTGTCGCTTCTCGCCGCCGAGACGCATGCGGCCGTCCGCGACCACACCGGCGTTGGGCGGGTCAGAAGCGGCATCCAAGCGCTGAGCGGGTTGATCCTTACCGGCCGGGCAGCAGGTCCCGGAGGCGGTCCCGCCGGCTCCACGTGAGAGCCGCAGTGAGGATGAAGAAGGCCACCGCCGCAGCGGGGTTGCCTCCGATCACCAACACGTGCGTTCCGATCGCGACCAGCCATAGCACGGCCAGCGCCGGCGCGGCTATGCCGACCAGTCGCGGGATGAGCAGCCCGAGCGCCCCGGCGATCTCGAGGATCCCGGTCAGGTAGCGAAACCAGTCACCGGCACCGAGTGCGTCGAAGACGGCCATTGCCTGCACCGCGCCGGTGACCGTGCTGGCGCCGGCGCCCAGAATGGCGAGCGCGGTGACGACCTGCACGACCCCCAGTGCGATGTTCGCTGCCCGGTTCCGGGTGCGGGGTGGGGACGCCGGTGCTGCGGTGGTGTGGCTCATGCGCTTTCACCTCTTCAGTCGAATTACTTGCTATGCGGACTTCTGCTCGCTCAACTAAGAGTTGACACGCGGATGTTCCTCGTGTCAAGCAATTGGTAGAGTCTGGTCATGGCGCCTGAGCGGTTCGACGATCCACGCTTGACTGCGATGGGCCTGTTCATCGAGGCCTACCAAGGTGTGATCGCCCGTCTTGACCCTGTGCATGCCGCTCACGGACTGTCCGGCAGCGACTTCGACACGCTCATCCGGCTGGCCCGATCGCCCGAGCGCAGGCTGCGGATGACCGACCTCGCTGCTCAGACCGCCCTGTCGACCAGCGGAATCACCCGCATCGTCGATCGGCTGGAACGCGCCGGACTGGTCTGCCGTACCCGGTGCCCGGCCGATCGCCGCAGTTGTTTCGCTGTTCTCACCAGCGCCGGCGAGCAGCGGCTCGCCGGCGATGTCCCGGACATCGTGGACGCCATCGAACGGTCGTTCACCGGTGTGCTGACCGCGCAACAGCTCGGCGCGTTCGTCGCGGCCCTGCAGACGGTGCGGGATACCGTCCACCCCGATGCGACAGCCGGAGCGCAGCAGTAATCGCTCGCTGACCCGGCGATCGGGCACCCTGGGAGATGTGCCCCCGTCGGATGTCTCGCAGACGCTGGCAGGGCTGCTCGGTGGTCGCCGGGCGGCGCTGGACGCCACCGCGCCGGTGATTGCATTCGTGGTCGGCTGGCTGGCATCGGGTCACGCGCTGGGCTGGGGAGCCGGGGCCGCGCTGGCCGCCGGAGCGATAGTGGCTGCGTTGCGCTGGCGCCGGGGTGACCGACCGCTGGCCGCGCTGCT
>DATFDO010000257.1:0-3353 GCA_035252045.1 Pseudonocardiaceae bacterium | reverse complement strand
GCCGGTGGACCCAGCCCCTCGGATTTCCCCCTGGCCCAGCTCGACCAACCCACCATCGACCAGCTCACCGGCCACGGCCGCCAGATCGACGACATCTACCCCCTGACCCCCATGCAAGCCGGCATGATCTTCCACGGGCTGCTCGATCCGGACTCCGGCGCGTATGTCAACCAGGTGCAGCTTCGGCTGTCCGGGGTGACGGATCCGAGGGTGTGGGCACGCGCGTGGCAGCGGGTGGTCGACCGGACGCCGATGCTGCGCAGCGCGATGCTCTGGCAGGACGTGGACGAGCCGCTGCAAATGGTGCACCGGTGCCTCGAGCTGCCGATCGCCCATTACGACTGGCGGGAACTGCCCGACCAGGACCGGGACCGGCAACTGGCGCAGATCACGGTGCAGGAACGCGCCGCGATCGAGCTGGCCGTCCCGCCGTTGCTTCGGCTGGTCATCGCCCAGCTATCCGACGATGAGGTCCTGCTGGTATGGACCGTGCACCACGTGCTGCTGGACGGGTGGAGCGCGGCACTGGTCTTCAGTGAAGTCTGCGAGCAGTACGCCGCGATCGTGCACAACCGAGCGCCAGCGCTCACCGCTCGACGACCATTCCAGGATTACCTGCGCTGGCTCGGGGAACAGGACGGGCGCAACGCGCAGCAGCACTGGCGGGCGGTCCTGGCCGGCTTCACCTCACGTACCTCGCTGCCTTACGACCGGCAGCCTCTCGAGGCGCACCATTCGGAGTCGGCCGGATCGGTGGCCGTCGAGCTCCAACCGCAGGAATCGGCCCGCCTGCACCAGGTGGCCAAACGCAGTGCCCTGACGATGAACACGATCGTGCAGGGCGCGTGGGCGTTGCTGCTGTCGCGCTACAGCGGCGAGCGCGATGTCGTGTTCGGTACCACCGTGTCCGGGCGGCCTGCCGAGCTGACCGGTGTGGAGTCGATGGTCGGCATGTTCATCAACACCATCCCGACCCGCGTGGTCATTCCCGATGCACAGAGTGGGCAGCAGGTTGTGGCGTGGCTGCGCAAGATCCAGACCGCGCAGATCGAGTCGCGCCGGTTCGACTTTGTCTCCCTGGCCCAGCTGCAAGCCTGGAGTGACCTCGCGGCCGGAGCCACCCTGTTCGACAGCATGATCGTGTTCGAGAACTACCCGTTCGACTCCGCGTCGGTAGCTCAGACGGGTCTGCGGGTTTCCGAGGTCCAAGCCCGCGAAACCACGAACTTCCCACTCAGCCTGCAGGCCTATCTCGGCGACCGGCTCGAACTGCACCTCGCCTATGACCCGGAGCTGTTCGACGCGGCCACGGTCGAGCGGATGGTGGAGCACCTGCGGGTGCTGCTGGACGGTATAGCTGCCGATCCCGATCAGCCGGTGGCCGCGCTGTCCCTGCTGACCGGGGTCGAGCGGCAGCAGGTGTTGGTGGAGTGGAACGACACCTACCGGGCTGTGCCACCAGTGATGTGGCCGGCGCAGTTCGAGGCTCAGGTGGTCAGGACACCTGATGCGGTGGCGCTGATCTGTGGCGATGACTCGTCGTCTCGGCACGTGATGTCGTACCGGGAATTGAATGCGCGGGCGAATCGCCTGGCGCGGTTGTTGATCGCACGAGGGGTGGGCCCGGAGCGGCTGGTGGGACTCGCGCTGCCGCGGTCGGTCGACTTGCTGGTGGCGCTCATTGCGGTGGCCAAAGCGGGTGCTGGATACCTGCCGCTTGATCCCAACTATCCCGCTGCGCGGATCGAGTTCATGTGCGTGGATGCCGACCCGGTCATGGTATTGGCCACCGAACAGACCTCGGGCCGCCTGCCGGCGGATGTGGTTGCGCTCATTGTCGATCGTGCGCAGACAGTCGACGACCTCGCCGCCTACCGGGGTGATGACGTGACCGCCGCCGACCGGGTTGGACGGTTGTCGGATCAGCATCCGGCGTACGTGATCTACACCTCGGGGTCTACCGGGCGGCCGAAGGGCGTGGTGATCCCGCACCGCTCGCTGGTCAACTTCCTCGATTCGATGGCGGAATTGTTCCCGCTGGATAGCGCCGACCGGCTGCTGGCGGTGACTACTGTCGCTTTCGACATCGCGGCATTGGAGCTGTATCTGCCCTTGATCCGCGGCGCGGCTGTCGTTCTTGCTCAGGGCGTCGTCTCTGATCCGGTCGCTCTGGGCCGGGTGGTCGCGGACTGCGGTGTCACGGTGATGCAGGCGACGCCGTCGCTGTGGCAGGCGATCGTCTCCGCGTGTCCCGAGGGGGTGCGTGGGCTACGCATGTTGGCTGGCGGTGAAGCGCTACCGCGGGCACTCGCGGCCACCATGAACGACCTCGCCGCGGAGGTCACGAATCTTTATGGGCCTACCGAGACCACTATCTGGTCCACGGCTGCTCGCCTCGACGACTTGTCGGGGGCGCCGAGCATCGGTACCCCGATCAAGAACACCCGCGTCTATGTGCTGGACGCCGAACTGCATCCGGTGCCGGTAGGAATTCTCGGTGAGCTGTATCTGGCCGGCCATGGTCTGGCCCGGGGGTATCTACACCGTCCAGGCCTGACTGCGGCCCGGTTCGTCGCTGATCCCTTCAGCGCACCGGGTGAGCGGATGTACCGGACCGGCGACCTCGCCCGATGGAGCAACGATGGGCAGCTTGTGCACCTGGGCCGCACCGATCAACAGGTGAAGATCCGGGGATTCCGGATCGAGCTGGGCGAAATCGAGGCCACCCTGCGACGCCACCCTGACGTCGCTGATGTCGCTGTGATCGCGCACCGCAGCGGTGATCGTCACCAGCAGCTGGTGGCGTACTTCGTACCCGGACCGGCTGCGCCACTGCCGGGGGATCTGAGGTCATGGCTGAGCCGCAGCCTGCCCGATCACATGCTGCCAGCCGTATTCACAGCGGTTGAGGCGTTGCCGTTGACCGCGAACGGAAAGCTGGACCGGCGGGCGCTACCCGCCCCCGACGCCCGACCGGAACCCCAGTCGCGGTACCGGGCGCCGCGCACCGAGCTCGAATCCACCCTGGCCACGATCTGGGCGCAGGTGCTGGGGGTGGAACGGGTCGGCGCCGAGGACAACTTCTTCGAACTCGGTGGGGATTCGATCCTGAGTATTCAGCTGGTCTCGCGTGCGCGGTCGGCCGGATTGGTGCTGACACCCCGGGATGTCTTCCGTCATCCCACCGTGGCTGGTCTGGCTCCGCAGGTGAGCGCGGCGCCGGTGGTGGCTGAGCAGGGCCCGGTGTCGGGTGTGGTGCCATTGACGCCGATCCAGCGGTGGTTTTTCGCGTCGGGGTCGGCAGCGCCGCAGCATTTCGCTCAGTCGGTGACGCTGGAGCTGGTCGCTGACGT
>DATFDO010000256.1:0-7191 GCA_035252045.1 Pseudonocardiaceae bacterium | reverse complement strand
TCGACATGGTGACACCGCTGGTATTCCCAGGGCACGAACTCGCGCATGAGATCCAGCGTCCGCGCCAGGTGCTCGGCCGGCGGTGGGCGATCATCCCAGCAATCCAGCGGACCACCGGGAATTCCCTCGAAAAATAGAATGTCGCACGGACCGCTGACGGTGAAGCACGGCATGACGAACAGCTCGCCCACCCCGGGAACGGCGTTGAAACGCACCGCTTGCGTGGTGGGATGTTCCGGTCGTGGCGCCATGCCGTGCACGTACACCACGGCGAGAATGCGTTGCGTGCTGGTGTAGGGAGAGCGGCTCGGGTCCCGGTCGAATAGCCCGACAAGTTCCCCCTTACCGGCGGCGATGACGACGAGGTCGTAAAAGTGAGTCAACGCGTCGACATCATAAGTCGTGACGCCATGGTAGACGATCTTGCCGCCCCGATCCTCGAATAGCTCCAACCACCCGGACATCTTCACCCGCTGGTCCACGGACTGCGCATAGTCGTCGAGCTCACCGAGCCAGTCCAAGGCACGTTCGTGATCGGGACCCGCGATGGAAAGACCGAGTCCCTCGATATCGGGCGTTTGCTGCTCCCAAAGGTTCAGGTCATAGTCACGTTCGTGCTGCAGGGCCGGGCCGAACATGCATTGGGTGGACATGACCCGCCCATTGCGGATCTCCTCCGGAGTACGGGCCGACATGACCGTGACGTCGTAGTCGTGGCTTTGCAAGCTCAGCCCCAGCTGCAAGCCGGCTTGACCGGCCCCCACGATCAATACCTTCCGCATCGGCGTTAACCCTCCTGCTGCTGTCCCCAGGTCACATCGGGACCGTAGGAGACGGTGCAGCTCATGGTGTAGGACACCAATTCCTGCAATGCTTTCGAAGTCGATCCCGGATCCCGGGCGTCGCACGTGGTCAACAGCACGTCCGGACCCAGGGTCAGCGCTTCCCGGACCTCGTCGAGCTCGTAGTCAAGTTCGCCGTCGAACTTGTTCACGGCCACGATGAAGGGGATGTCGGAGTCGTTCTCGAAATAGTTGATGGCCGCGAAGGAATCCTGGATCTGCCGGGTGTCCACCAGGATGACGGCACCGAGCGCACCCCGGCACAGATCGTCCCAGAGAAACCAGAACCGGGGCTGGCCCGGCGTGCCGAACAGGTACAGCACCAGATCGGGCTGCAGCCTGATACGGCCGAAATCCATGGCCACCGTGGTGGTGGTCTTCCCGCTGTCCGGCAGTGGATCGACGCCCTCGCCGGCCACCGTCATCCAGGCTTCGGTATTGATCGGCTTGACCTCGGACACCGAACCCACGAAGGTGGTCTTGCCCACCCCGAAACCACCAGCGATCACAATCTTCGCTGAAATGGTCAACGAAGAAGCATCAAGCGGGTAGTTTCTTGAGTCCATCGAGGATCCTCTCCAAGATGATCCGGTCATACTGGTACGTGAAGCCGGTGGGGTGGATGAACACCACATCTTGCGCTACCAAGTCGCTGATCAGCACCCGGATCACCCCCAACGGAATAGTTAAATGAGCGGACATCTCCGCGATGGACGTCGTCTGGCGGGCAAGCTCGTACAGAGCCTGCGATTCCGGCATCAGCGTCCCGGCCAGCTGCTGATCGTATTGGGGTACCGATACCAGCGTCTCCACCAATAGGTGGTGTCGTGGTCTGGTCCGCCCTCCGGTGAGCGCATAAAGCCGGATCCTGCGGCTGCGCATCGCAATGTGTTCCACCGCCGCCCCTCCTCCGCGTGCTCAGTCGGCTCGGCGCGCGGTGATGACACGCCGCAGATCGGCTCGAGCCTTCGGGGTCAATGCACCTGCGGCCGCGTCCACGAACTGTGTCATCTCATAAGCGACCGCCTTCATGTTGCAGCGTGCCGACGTCAGCACTGCCAGGCCGGCGTATTCGCCGATCCCCATGAACAAGAAATACCCGCGCGACAGCCGAATGATGATCAGCTCGCAACTGCCCTTTCCGAATATCGCCGCGCTATTGCGAGCCAGCCCCAGCAGGCCGCTGGCGATCGCCGCGAGCTGTTCGGCGCCGTCGCTGCTCACCGATTCCGACGCGGTCAGCGGGAATCCATCGGAGGACAGCAGCAGAGCATGCGTGACCCAGGGCACGCGCTGCACGAACCCGTTGATCAGCGAGGCGAAATCCGCCGGGTTCTTGATGGCGTGATCGGCTGCCATTCAGGTGGTCTTTCTGGGCTTTCCGGCCGGCCGTTGTCGCCGGGCGGCCTGCTCGCCGTCGGCGAAGTCGCCGATATCGGCCATCAACTGCTCGCGGCCCTCGGTGAGATTGGTGTCGGGATCATGCCGGGGGCTGGGTACGGATGTGGGGAAGGCACCGAATTCGCGCAGGCTCTGCGGGACCCGGCGGGGCAGGCCGTTTCGCGTCGTTCTCGGGGTGGGAAGCGGCTGTGCCGGCCCGGCGGGTTCGACGGAGTCGGGCTCCCGGGAAGCTGCCGGCGTCGCAGGCGGTGGGCTCGTCTGGGCGCCAGCCGGCGCCGGCTGGGGAACCTTCATCATCGGGGTGTCGGCGAACCACGGTGTGGCCGGGGCTTGTCCCACCAGATTCGGCGGCAACAGCACCGTGGCGCTGGTGCCCCGGGTTGCCCTGCTGGTCAGGCTCACCTGGATACCGTGCTTGCCGGCCAGCCGGCGAACCACGGAAAGGCCCATCTGTTCGACGGATGTGCCGCCGGACTCAGGGTCGGAAAGCTGGGTGTTGAGCTCTTGGAGCCGGTCTGCCGGCGGGTGGTATCCCGCGTCGTCGATCCGGATCAGCACGGTGGCCTGCTCGGTGAGGTGCGCGCTGACGGTGACGGTCGACATCGGCGGGGAGTACCTCGTGGCGTTGTCCAAGAGCTCTGCAATCAGCCGGCTGAGGTCGTCGGCGACGAGGTTCACCACCGCCAGTCCGGCGGCGCGTTCGATCTCGATCCGGCGGTAGTGCTCGATGGACGACATCGCCGCTCGGATCACGTCGATCAAGGGCGAGGGGGCGCCGGGCCTGCTACCGGCATCATGGCCGGCGAGAACCCGAAGGTTCTCGGCGTTGCGGCGCAGCCGGGCGGCGAGATGGTCCAGTTGGTAGAGCCGAGCCAGCGCATCCGGATCGCTCTCGCTCGCCTCCATGTCCTCCAGCCGGGCCAGCAGGGAATCCACCAGGTTGAGATCACGCCGCGCGACGGTGGCAGACATCCTGGCCAGCGCCTCGTGCGAGCCCCTCACACTGCCGCCCGGGCTGGATGTGGATTCTGTTCCCACTACCGACCGTGACACGGTGTCTGGTGGAGCCAGCAGCCGCGCTGCCGCGAACCGCGCCTTGTTCACCAGGGCGCGCGTCGCCGGGCTGCGGTACCGCTCCACGATCCACCGCACGCCGCGCTCAACCCGGACAAATATATGATAATCGGTCGTCGGCACGGTTGCGTACCGTACTCGCGCGATCGCAGGGGCCACAAGATTAATGACACGCCTTAGCGTGTTGTCGTTACGTTATGTAATCAACCTTGATTCGGTTGGATCAGTACAAACCTCGCATTACGCCAGGGGTGCCCGCGACTCCGACACGCAACGTGCTGACCCGGTCCGCGGGATCAGGCGGCTAGCGGCAGGCGGATACGGAACTCGGCGCCGGCGCCGGGGGAGGTGTCGACTTCCGCTGTGCCGCCGTGCGCCGCGGTGAGCGCAGCCACGATGGACAGGCCTAAACCCGTCCCGCCGCGGCTCGCCGATCGGGTTCGCGCGGAGTCGACCCGGTAGAACCGCTCGAACACCCGTTGGGCGTCCTGCGGCGCCAGGCCGGGACCCTCGTCGCGGACCGAGAGCACCGCCCAGCCGGGTTCAGTGGCCACCCCGATGGTGACCGGGGTACCCGCCGGGGTATGGGTGAGCGCGTTGGTCATCAGGTTGCTCAATACCTGCCGCAACCGGGGCTCGTCGCCGAGCACCACGGGCACCCGGCCGTTATGGATCACCTCGAGAGTGACCGGCCGATCCGGAGACAGCGCGCGAGCGTCGTGCACCGCGTCGGCGGCCAGCGCGACCAGGTCGACCGGTGTGCGCGCCAGCTCGCGCTGCGCATCGAGCCGGGCCAGCAGCAACAGGTCCTCGACGAGCAATCCCATCCGGGCGGCCTCGGACTCGATCCGGTTGATCAACCTGGGCACATCGGCGGCCGCGCCCTGCCGGTACAGCTCGGCGAATCCCCGGATCGAGGTCAGGGGAGTCCGCAACTCGTGGCTGGCGTCGGCGACGAAACGCCGCATCCGCTCTTCCGAGTGACGGGCGGCCGCCTCGGAGGCCTGCTGGGTGCGGAAAGCCGATTCGATCTGGGCGAGCATCCCGTTGAGTGCACCGGACAGCTGCCCGACCTCGGTGCGCGGCGGGTGCTCGGGCACCCGCCGGGTCAGGTCTCCCGCCGCGATCGCCTCCGCGGTGTCCTTCACCTCGGCCAGCGGCCGCAGGCTGCTGCGCACCACGAGGTAGCCGACGCCGCCCAACGCCCCCAGCACCACCCCACCGATGACCAGCTCGAGGAACGTCAGCCGGTCCAGGGTGGCGTCCACGCTGGCCAGGCTGGTCGACACCAGCAAGGTGCCGGAGTCGTCCGGCAGTGGGAGGGCCAGCAGCCGCCACTGCCCGTCGCCGCCGGTCGCGGGCACGGTCACCGCGTGCCCGTGCTGGGCCATGGCCTGCGCAGGGGTCCACTGCGGCAGGGCAGGCCCTGGCTGGCCGGTCCGCAGCGGCGACTCCAGCGCCCCGACGACAGTGCCGGTCTCATCGGTAACGGCCAGGGAGAACATGCTGGGCAGCCGGAACCGGCCCGGTCCGCCCCGTTCACCGTCCGGACCCAGCGGTGGCAGCCCAGCGCCGTGGCGCAACCCGTGCATGAGCGGCTCACCCGCAGCGCGCAACTGGCCGTCCACCTGATCGAGCAGCGAGCGGTGCAGCGCGGTCACCGTCGTCACCCCAGCGGCCCCCAGCGCCAGCGCGACCAGCGCAAGCACCGCGGCGACCAATCGCACCCACAGCGGCGTCGCGGCCCACCAGCGCGCTGCGGTCATGATCATGTCGTCTCTGGGGTCACGTGCGCGGCACGCGCAGTACGTAGCCGACCCCGCGCACGGTGTGCAGCAGCCGCGGCTCACCGGTGTCGAGCTTGCGCCGCAGGTAGGAGACGTAGGACTCGATCACACCGGTGTCACCGTTGAAGTCGTAGTTCCATACGTGCTCGAGGATCTGGGTCTTGGACAGCACCCGTCCGGGATTGCGCATGAAGTAGTGCAGCAGCTTGAACTCGGTCGGCGACAGCTCGACCAGCTCGCCGGCCTTGCGCACCTCGTGAGTGTCGTCGTCGAGCTCGATGTCGGCGAAGCACAGCTGCGCGGTGGCCTTGTCAACCGCCGAGCCGGCCCGACGCAGGATCGCCCTGATCCGGGCGATCACCTCTTCAAGGCTGAACGGTTTGGTCACGTAGTCGTCCCCGCCCAGCGTCAGGCCGGTGATCCGGTCGGCGGTGGCGTCCCGCGCGGTGAGGAACAGCACGGGCATCTGCAAGCCCTCGCCGCGCAGCCGGCGCACCATGTCGAAGCCGTCCATGCCGGGCATCATCACGTCGAGGACCAGCAGGTCGGGCCGCCGTCGCCGGGCCTGCTGCATCGCGTCTACGCCGTCGGTGGCGGTGGCCACCTCGAAGCCGACGAAGCGCAAGCTGGCAGAAAGCAACTCGACGATGTTGGGCTCGTCATCGACGACGAGTAGCCGGGCCTCCGGGTTTGCTGGGGCGCTCGCTGCTGCGGCCACGCGCACCACCTCCTGAGCATCAGTGTGGATGGCGAGCCTCCCACGCTGCTGGACGTTGGCTGTGAAGTACCTGGGAAAGCCGCGGTCCAGCCCCGGCGATCATTCACAGCTAACTCGGAGGAAACTGGCAGCCTGCCTCCAAGGTGGTCGGCGACAGTGACCATCGTGACCGCACCAGCCAGCCCTCTCGCCCGGCCGCTTTCAGGCGCCGGCACCAGGCTCGTCCCACCACCGCCACCCCGGGCATGGTGGGCGCAGCTGGCGATCGGGCTGGCGGCCGGCTCGCTGATCGTCGCCGCCGGATTGTGGGTGGCCGGTGGCGGCCTGCCGGACATGGGTACTGCACCGTTGACCTCGCTGGGTCGCCTGGCCGGCCTGCTGGCCGCCGACCTACTCCTGCTCCAGGTACTGCTGATGGCCCGGATTCCGTGGGTGGAGCGCAGCTTCGGGCAGGACGTGCTGGCCCGCCGGCATCGCACCGCCGGCTTCACCTCGTTCTCGCTGATGATCACCCATGTCGTGCTGATCACGCTCGGCTACGCCGCCGCCGACGGCAATGGCGCGCCGGACGAGGCGTGGCAGCTGATCACCACCGCACCGGGAATGCTGCTGGCCGGGGCAGGCACGGCGGTCCTGGTGGCCGTGGTCGCGCTGTCGGTCCGAGCCGCCCGGCGCCGGCTGCGCTACGAGTCGTGGCACCTCATCCACCTGTACGCCTACCTCGGCGTCGGCCTGGCGTTGCCGCACCAGCTGTGGAACGGCACCGAGTTCACCGGTTCTCCGCTAGCCCGGACGTACTGGTGGAGCGCCTACCTGCTGACCCTCGGCGCGGTGCTGGTGTGCCGGCTCGGCCTGCCGGTGTGGCGCACGCTGTATCACCAGCTGCGGGTGTCGGCGGTGGTGGTGGAGGCACCGGGGGTGGTGTCGGTGTATTTCACCGGGCGCAACCTGCACCGGCTGCCGGCCAGGGCGGGGCAGTTCTGCAACTGGCGCTTCCTCGACGGGCCCGGCGCCAGCCGCGCGCACCCGTACTCGCTGTCCGCGGCACCGCGCCCCGATTGGCTGCGGATCACGGTCAAGGACGTCGACGGAAGCGGCCGGCTGGCCCGGCTGCGCCCCGGCACCCGGGTGCTCATCGAGGGCCCCTACGGTGCGCTCACCGGCGCGCGCCGCACGCGTCCGCGGGTGCTGCTCGCCGCCGCCGGAGTGGGCATCACCCCGCTGCGGGCGCTGCTCGACGAGCTGACGGCCGCGCCGGGCCAGATCACCCTGCTGTACCGGGTCTCGTCTCGCGCGCAAGCAGTGTTTGCCCGCGAACTGGAGGCGATCGCGGCCGATGGCGGCGTCCGGCTGTGTTACCTGGAAGGCT
>DATFDO010000255.1:0-9094 GCA_035252045.1 Pseudonocardiaceae bacterium | reverse complement strand
CTGGCTCACCCGGTCATTGTCTCGTATTCGGCTCAGGTCCGGGTCAAATTACGTCGCAGGGGTAAAGAATGGATTCTCCGGGGGGTGAATCCACGCATGGCCGATGTGCAGCGCGGCTCGCGTGTACCGACCCAGCCCCAGCTCACGGGCCCGGGCCAGATCGGCCGCGGTATCGACATCGCAGCGCAGACCCGGCCAGCGGCCGGCCATCTCCCGGGCGCCGCCAGCCTGATGTGCGATCGCCGAGCAGGGCCCGAAACGGGGCGCCAGCGCGTGTCCCGGTTGGGCCAGCAGCAGAGTCGTTCCGGTGCCGGCCTGATCAGCGCAGAACGCCCGGCCGCCGGTCGCCAGCGCGTCACGCAGCGCGTGATCCAGCTCATGGGAGCGCAATGCGGGCAGGTCGGCGGGCATGGCCGCGACTGCCGTGGCCGGGTCCGCATTGCGCAACACGGCCTCGCCATACCGCAGGGCTGAGTTGAGGCCGCCGGCCGGTTCGTCGGCGACGGTGTCGACTCCATCCACCGCCAGCACGTGGCACACCAACCCGTCGGAACAGACCGCGACTGCCCGGCGCACCAGCGTCGCGGCGGTTGCGGCCGCGATGGTGTCTCGAACCATGGCGACGACCAACCGGGCATGGGCAGCCGGGTCACCGCGACCGCGATCGGCCGCGCCCCGCAACCGGGTTTTGGCGCAGGCAAGCGGTTTGATCGCGACCAGCACGTCCACAGGCATCACCACATGATCCCGTGCCGGCGACCACTGGACCCACCCTTCGGTAGCAGGGAAGACTCGGCTGACGGGCCCAGCTCAGGGCTGCCAGCACGAACTCAGCGCGAGGAGGACGGCGTGGCGCGGGAAAAGGCCGGGCTTTCCATCGGGTTGTGCATCGTGGTGTTCTACCCGCTCAGCCGTCTCCTGGCGCGGCGGCGGTTCGAGGGTCTCGAGCACATCCCCGAGATCGGGCCGGTGCTCGTGGCGTGCAACCACATCTCTTACCTGGACCCGCTGTACACCGCGGTGTTCGTGCACCGCAAAGGCCGGATCCCGCGGTTTCTGGCCAAGCAGGACCTGTTCAAGCTACCGGTGGCCGGCCGGGTGATGACCGCAGCAGGCCAGATCCCGGTGCGCCGCGGCAGCACCGAAGCGGGTGAGAGCCTACGGCACGCCGAGGATGCGCTCGCTGAGGGCAAGGCTGTGTTGATCTATCCGGAGGGCACCATCACCCGCGACCCGGATCACTGGCCGATGGTGGCGCACACGGGGGTCGCCCGGCTGGCCCTGCACGCCGATGTGCCGGTGGTGCCGGTTGTGCATTGGGGCACGCACCGGGTTTACGACCACTACGGCCGGCGGTTTCGCCCGCTACCGCGAACCGAGGTGATCGTGCGAGCCGGTGCTCCGGTGGACCTGTCGGAGTTCCGGCGCCAGCCCATGGACGGTGTTGCGCTCCGGCAGGCCACTGACCGGGTGATGGACGGCATTCGCCGGCTGCTCGTCGAGGTACGCGCGCAGCCGGCTCCCACCGTCATCTTCGATCCCCGGCAACCCGAACAGCCTCGGGAGCGCCCGTCATGAGTGTCGCAGTGCAGCGCATCGCGGTGATGGGTGCGGGCTCATGGGGTACCACCTTCGCCAAAGTGCTCGCCGACGCCGGCCGGGATGTGGTGCTCTGGGCCCGCCGGGCGGAAGTGGCCGACGCGGTCCGGTGCCGGCATGGCAACCCGGATTACCTGCCGGGGGTGATGCTGCCGGCGTCCCTGCGGGCCACGGCGTGCGCCAAGGAGGCGCTCGACGGCGTGGACACCGTCGTGTTCGCCGTGCCCAGCCAGACGCTGCGCGACAACCTGGGTGATTGGCACCAGTCGATGCCGCCAGAGGCCACCCTCATCAGCCTGGCCAAGGGCGTCGAACTGACCAGCCTCAAGCGCATGAGCGAGGTGGTGATCGATGTCACAGCGGTGACACCCGATCACGTCGTCGTGGTGTCCGGCCCGAACCTGGCGCGAGAGATCGCGGCCGAACAGCCCACTGCGAGCGTCGTGGCGTGCGTCGATCACGACCGGGCGGTGGCCGTGCAGCGCGCCTGCGGGACCCGTTATTTCCGGCCCTATACCAACACCGACGTGATCGGATGCGAACTCGGCGGCGCATGCAAGAACGTCATCGCGCTGGCCTGCGGGGTGGCTGCCGGATTGGGTTACGGGGACAACACGCTGGCCACCCTGATCACCCGGGGACTGGCTGAGATGGGACGGCTCGGCGCCGCGCTGGGGGCCGATCCGATGACCTTCGCGGGCCTGGCCGGCCTCGGCGACCTGGTGGCCACCTGCTCGTCACCGCTATCGCGTAATCGTTCCTTCGGCTACCGGCTGGGCGCGGGCGACACCGTGGAACAAGCCCAACAAGCGACCCACGGCCAGGTGGCCGAAGGCGTGAAGTCCAGCTTGTCGATTCAGGAGCTGGCCACCCGCTGCGGCGTTGAGGTGCCCATCACCGACGGGGTGCGCCGGGTCTGCTACGACGGCCAGTCACCCCGGCAGATGGCGGCCGAGCTGCTCGGCCGCGCCCACAAACCGGAGTGACTGGGGCAGGGCCTGCGGCGACAAGATATGTCGTGCAGTGCACACTAAGCGTGATCATGCGGGTGCCCAGACCTTGACGGGATACCCCACCGGCTGGTTTGATCATCCTCGTGAGCAGCACTCTGGTCGTTGTCCGGCGGTCCCCGGTGGATCTGCGCCGGGTGGCGAGTGCGCTCTGTCCCGCGCGGTGAGCCCCCAGTCTTAGTGACTCTGCCTGCTGACCGCGTATCTCTGACGGCTGCCCTGCCCGGGCGGTGATTTCTGCGCGGTCGGCTCACCGATCTTGCGAGGAGCCCGCTGTGCACGCCGTGCCTTATCTCACCGTCCCCGCTGCCGACATGGTCCGTCCAGGAAGCCCGACCAGCCTGGCGATGTCGCTGGCCGCTCACCCCGAGCGGTGGCGCCCGCTGGTCGACTACCGCACCGACACCCGCTGGTACCGGCTACTCGAACGAAACCCACACCACGAGGTGTGGCTACTGTCCTGGCTCCCCGGCCAGGGCACCGACCTGCACGATCACGGCCCGGCGTCGGGTGCCTTCGCGGTCGCGGCGGGGACGCTGACCGAACGGGTCGTCGCAGCCAAGCCCGGGCGGCCACCGGTCGAAGTCACCCGGACGTTGGAGGCAGGGCGCTGCCGGGTCTTCGGTCCGCGTTACGTCCACCAGGTGACCAACACCGGCACTGTTCCCGCGGTGAGCGTCCACATCTACACGCCGGGGCTCACGGTGATGAATCGCTACCGGCTGGAGCCACCGCAGTTATGCCATGTCGCGGTGGAACAGGCCGGGGTGGATTGGTGATCCGGCCACCCGGGGCGCTCAGTGTCGACCAGATGCTGGCGCAGGCCCGCTCCGGGCTGCGGCGCCTGACGCCGGCGCAGGCCCAAGACGCCCTGGCCGGTGGGGCTGTGCTGGTGGACATCCGGCCTGGCTGGCAACGCGCTGCGGAGGGCGAGGTGCCCGGCGCTCTGGTCGTCGAGCGTAACCACCTGGAGTGGCGCTTCGACCCCGAGTGTGCTTCCCGGCTGCCGGAGGTCACTGGCTATGACCTGCAGGTCATCGTGCTTTGCTCGGAGGGCTACACCTCCAGCCTGGCCGCGGCCGCCCTGCACACCCTCGGCTTGCGCAACGCCACCGACGTCATCGGCGGTTTCCGCGGCTGGCGCGACCACGGCCTGCCCCACATCCCCTGCCGCTGAGCCCGAATATATCTCCATGTCGGGCGGCGGTGGACCCGGGAGTAGGGTGCCGCCATGACGGGGCGCAAGCTGCGAGTGGCGGTCGTCTTCGGTGGCCGCAGCAGCGAACACGCGATCTCCTGCGTGTCGGCGGGAAGCGTGCTGACCCACTTGGACCGCACGCGATTCGATGTTATCCCGGTGGGCATCAGTCCGGCGGGCGCGTGGGTACTGGGTAGTGACACGCCGGCCGAGCTGGCGATCCGGGACCGCAGGCTGCCTGCCGTGGACGCCACCGGCGCGGCGCTGACCCTGCCTGGTGATCCGACCCGTAAGGAATTGGTACGCATCGCGGGCGAGGCGCCCGGTGAGGTGCTCTCCGGAGTCGATGTCGTGTTCCCGATGCTGCACGGGGCATTCGGTGAGGACGGCACGATCCAGGGATTGCTGGAACTCGCGGATCTGCCCTACGTCGGCTCCGGGGTGCTGGCCAGCGCAGCGGGCATGGACAAGGACTTCGCCCGCAAGGTGCTGCGCGCCGACGGCTTGCCGGTCACCGACACAGTCGTGTTGCGTGGTGCAGACGCCACCCTCACCGCGGCGCAACGCGATCGGCTGGGGCTGCCGGTCTTCGTCAAGCCGGCCCGAGCTGGTTCGTCGATGGGTATCACCAAGCTGGTGGACTGGTCTGCGCTCCCCGCGGCGATCGCCACCGCCCGCGCCGTCGATCCCAAGGTGCTGGTCGAGGCGGCTGTGATAGGCCGCGAGGTGGAATGTGGGGTGCTGGAGTTTCCCGATGGGCGGATCGAGGCGTCGCTACCAGCAGAAATCCGGATGGTGACGGAGGATTCGGCGGGTTGGTACGACTTCGCCGCCAAGTATCTCGATGACGCCTGCGAATTCGACATACCCGCCAAACTGGACGACGCCATCACCGCCGAGCTGCAGCAGATGGCCGTTGCCGCGTTCCGGTCACTGGACTGTCAGGGCCTTGCTCGGGTGGACTTCTTCGTGGGTCCCGACGGTTCGCTGACCGTCAATGAGATCAACACCATGCCCGGCTTCACGCCGATCTCCATGTTCCCCCGGATGTGGGCGGTGACCGGTGTGGAGTATCCGGCCCTGCTCTCGATATTGATAGACACTGCGATCGCCCGCGGTACCGGATTGCGCTGAGCCGCCGCACGCGACGCGCTGGATCAAACGGGTGAACTCCAGCGACTTCATCAGGGCGAGCTAGTTAGGCACGGAGAAGCAGCCCGGGCGTCTGGTGCTCGTGCGCCCTGCGATGGGTGACGGTGGTGGCAGTGGTTGATGTCGGGATGGAGGTATCGCGATTGTTCCGGTCATTCGGAAGTAGCGGCGCCGATAATCCCGCCAGTGAGCAGGACACGGCTTTGATCGACGAGGTCGGCGAGGTGACGCTGGGTCCAGTCCGCGGGCAGTATCGCGCTCGTCACGCTCAACCTGACGACGACGCCGACGACAGCCCCGTTGTGGATAAGATGACCGAGCCCACCCGTCCCACCGCGATGGTCGACTCAGCCGACGAATGGGCAGTCGACGAGGATGGGCCCGATGACTTCCGGTTCGTCGTCCGGCCCTACAGCTGGACTCAAGGGCGCACCCGGCCGGTGCAGGATCTCGCCGTCGAAACGCTGGTCTCCACCAGCGATAAAGGTCGAGACCTGACGTCGATCTGTTCCGCGGAGCACGCCGCGATTGCCCAGCTGTGCACCGATATGCGCTCGGTTGCGGAGGTCGCGGCGCTGCTTTCGCTGCCACTGGGAGTGGCCCGGGTCCTGCTTGCCGACATGATCGACACCGGCCTGGTGCACGTTCACCGCAATCCCACGGGTTGGGGAGATGCGCCGGACCTCGCGCTGCTGGAACGCGTGCTGGACGGTTTGTACCGGCTGTAGCGCCGTGCGAAATCTCCGCAGCGCGGAATCTCAGCGGGGCGGGATGTCAGCGGGGATGTCCAGGCCACGTTGCGGCAATGCGCGCGCGATCACGGCGGCGAGCTGCTGGAGTGGCCCGCTACCGCTGTTCGGTGGCAAGGCCACCGTGACATAGACCGGTCGATCGACGGATACCCAGGTGCTCGTACCGGCGCTGGGTATGTCGAGAAACTGCACTCCCGAGACGTCCAGCAGCCGTGATGAGGCGGTGAGCTCCTCGGGCCGGTCGAGCCCGCACCGCAGCACCACCGGGGGCTCACCCCAGCCCGCCGCGCCCACCGGTGCCGGTGCTCTGAGCTGCCGGCGGTCCAAGGCGCCGAGTGCGCCGCCATCGAGCCGCTCGGGTAGTGCGACGAGCAGCCGGGCGCAGTCCGCGGATCCGGCTGCCGGTGCCGGTACCGTGGCCAGCCACAGCGGCCCGAGAGGTTGGTTGCGCACCAGCGAGGCGGCGATGAGCACACCCACCACCAGTGCTGCCACCAGAATTAGTGCGATCGCCAGCGGCCAACGTGGAGAACCGGCGGGCCGCGCGGTGCTGCCTGGCAACATCGTCGACCGATCGTCAGGACAGGTGGACGACGGGACAGGTCAGCGTGCGAGTGATGCCCTGGACGTTCTGCACTCTGGCCACCACCAGCTGACCGAGCTGGTCTACGTCGGTGGCCTCTGCCCGCACGATCACGTCATAGGGACCGGTGACGTCCTCCGCGCTCGCCACGCCGGGCAGGTTCGACACCTCCGCGGCCACCGCGGCAGCCTTGCCCACCTCGGTCTGGATGAGGATGTATGCCTGAACCACGGTTCTGGCCTTCCATCTCGTCGGATTATGTGGGGCCTTCATGTGGGGTTGACAAAGAGGGATAGGAAACGAAACCTACCGCCTGGATCGGGGGTGTGAGGGATGTGTGCAGCCGCTGATAATGCGCCACGATCGCCGCCGTCTGCCTTGCCTTCGGTAGCCGAGCTGGGAGAATTCGGTCTGATCGCCCGGATCACTGCGGGCCGGGCGCTGCCGCCTGGCACCCTGCTCGGTCCCGGCGACGACGCGGCGGTGGTGGCCGCTGCAGATGCCCGAGTCGTGGTGACCACCGATGTACTGGTTGAGGGCGTGCATTTCCGGCTGGACTGGTCCACCCCGCATCAGGTGGGACGCAAAGCGGTGGCGGCCAATCTGGCCGACGTCGCTGCCATGGGCGCGGTGCCCACCGCGTTGGTCGTCGGGCTCGCCGTGCCGGGGCAGACTCCGGTGTCCACGGTGGAGGCTTTGGCGGCGGGGATGTGGCAAGAGGCCGGGCGGGTCGGTGCCGGCATCATCGGGGGCGACATGGTCAGCGCCGCTGAGATTGTCATGTCGGTGACCGCGCTGGGTGATCTGCGCGGCCGGGCGCCGGTAACCCGAGGCGGGGCCCGAGCCGGCGACGTGCTCGCGATGTGCGGCCGGCTGGGCTGGGCTGCCGCCGGCCTTGCCAGCCTGCACCTGGGCTTGCGGTCGCCCCCCGATATCGTCGGCGCCCACCAGGTGCCGCAGCCTCCGTACGCCGCCGGGCCGCAGGCCGCCGCGGTGGGTGCCACCGCGATGATCGACATCTCGGATGGGCTGCGCGCTGATGCCGGCCATCTCGCCACGGCGTCCGGCGTCGCCATCGAGATCGATTCAGCGGCGCTGCCGGTGGCCGCCGAGCTGGCCGAAGTGGCCGCCGCGCTGGGTGCCGACGCGCGGCACTGGGCGCTCACCGGCGGCGAGGACCACGGCCTGCTGGCGTGCTTCCCCGCCGCCGTGGCGCTGCCCCCCGGCTGGACCCGGCTCGGCCGAGCGCGTGCGGGCAAGGGTGTCACCGTCGACGGCCGCCCTTACCCCGGCCGCGCAGGCTGGACACATTTCCAGTCATGACCCCCGGCCGCGGTCTGCATCCAGACTGCGGTGTTGAAAGGTGCGACCGCTAGAGTGCCGCGGTGGCCGCGCCAGTTCGAGAAATCGTGGAGACAGGTTGGGCTGATGCGCTGGCTCCGGTGGCGGATCGGATTGCCGCGGCCGGGGATTTCCTTCGAGCCGAGATCGCCGCCGGGCGGCGGTACCTGCCAGCTGGGGCCAACATCCTGCGGGCGTTCACTCAGCCGTTCGACGACGTGCGGGTCCTCATCGTCGGCCAGGATCCCTACCCGACACCGGGCCATGCGGTAGGCCTGTCGTTCTCCGTCGAACCTGGCGTGCGGCCGCTGCCGCGCAGTCTGGTCAACATCTTCCGGGAGTACAGCGACGACCTCGGTCTGCGCACCCCATCCACCGGTGATCTCAGTCCATGGGCGCAGCGCGGCGTGCTATTGCTCAACAGAGTGCTCACGGTGGAGCCCGGACGCCCGGGCTCACACCGCGGCAAGGGCTGGGAGGAGGTCACCGAGCAGGCCATCCGAGCGCTGGTGGCACGTCCCGCGCAACCGCTGGTGGCCATTTTGTGGGGTCGAGACGCCTGCACGCTGCGCCTTATGCTGACCGATGTGCCGCGCGTCGAGTCGGCACACCCGTCACCGATGTCGGCTGACCGCGGATTCTTCGGCTCGCGCCCCTTCAGCCGCGCCAACGCCATGCTCGCAGACCTGAGCGCCGATCCCGTCGACTGGGCACTGCCCTAGCAGCATGACGGCCCCAGCAGCATGACGGCATGACGGTCAGGCGCGGGCGACCTTACCGGCCTTGAGGCAGGAGGTGCAGACGTTCAGGCGCCGACGTTGACCCGGGTTGAGTTCGGCCCGGACGGTCTGGATGTTCGGGTCCCACCGGCGATGAGTCCGCCGGTGCGAGTGCGAGACCGACATGCCGAAGCCCGGTCCCTTGCCGCAGACGTCGCACACGGCAGCCACGTCACACACACTCCCTGGGTTGTCGCGCTGGGTTTGTCACCCTGGGTGGCACGCCCGTGTTCGGGCGACCTAAGTAAGAATAGCCGACGGCGCATAGCGAGGCGCACCGGGGACGATTGCGCGACCGGCCGGGTTGCCGATTGGGTAATCTTCGACCTTTAGCCGCAACCCGGGCCCCGATGAAGGCGGTGAGAAGCCGCGGTGTTGCAGTCGCTGGACGGGGCGGCCGTCCGCCGCTGGGCCGTCACGTGTTGTGACACCTTGGCGGCGCACCGTGATGAAATCGACGCGCTCAACGTCTTCCCGGTGCCCGATCAGGACACTGGCTCGAACTTGCTGGCCACGATGCGGGCCGGACTCGATGCGGTGGTTCAGAATCACCGCGACGATCAGGACGCCACGCCGGGCAGCACAGTTGCGATGCTGGCCCGCGGCGCCTTGATGGGGGCCCGGGGCAATGCCGGCGTGATCCTGTCGCAGGTTTTGCGGGGACTGGCCGAACCGCTCAT
>DATFDO010000254.1:0-4497 GCA_035252045.1 Pseudonocardiaceae bacterium | reverse complement strand
GTCCGGATGTCATCACCACCGAGATCGGGCCGGCGGCCGGGGCGACCGGCGGGTTGCTGCGCAAGCTTCGCGCCGCCTGGCCACCGGCGCAACTGGTGGTGCTGACCGCCAGCCACGACAGCGCGCATGCCGTGGCCGCGGCCCGGGCCGGCGCGGCGGCGTGGGTGTCCAAGGAAAGCTCGCTGGAACAGCTACTGGAGGTACTGCGCGGCGTGCCCCTCGGTTATGCCTTCTATCCCCCGGATCAGCTCGGTGCGGTGTTGCGGGAGCTGCGCGACGATGTGCAACGCGCCCGCGACTGCAGTGCCCGGCTCGATGTGCTCAGCCACCGCGAGCGCGAGGTGCTGTTGCGGATGGTGGATGGCGTACCGGTCAGCCAGATTGCGGTGGAGTCGGTGGTGTCGACCAGCACGGTGCGCACGCACGTGCGCAGCATCCTCACCAAGCTGGGCGTGCGCAGCCGCTTGGAGGCAGTGAGCGTCGCCCGTGCCGCGGGTCTGCGTCCCGTGATCGACCCGGCCTGATGGCCCGTCTGGCCTCGCTGCTGGTGGCGTTGGGGCTGGTCATCGGCTGCTCGATCGACGGCCGGGGAGCTGCCTTCATACCCCCCGGGCCGGAGATCCGGGTCGATGTGGTGGCCGCAGGGCTGGAACACGTGTGGGATATCGGCTTCCTGCCCGGCGGCGCGGCACTGATTACCGAGCGCCCGGCGCGGCTCAAGCTGCTGTCGTCGACCCGGCCCGGCGCTCGGGTCAGCGAAGTCGCGGCCGACCTCGATGACGTGTACGTCGCCGGTGAGGGCGGCCTGATGGGGCTGGTGGTGCATCCTGACTTCGCGGATAGTCGCCGGTTCACCACGTGCCAGACTCATCAGGAGGGTGGCCGGCCGGTGGACGTCCGGCTTGTCACCTGGGAACTGTCCTCTGATGGTGGGCGCGCCCGCCGGGTGGCTGATCCGCTGCTCGCCGGTCTGACTCTGAATCCCTCCGGTAGGCACTCAGGGTGCCGGCCCACCCTGGGTCCGGACGGATATCTTTACGTCGGCACCGGCGACTCCGCGATGGCCGCGGTGCCGCAGGACCGCACCCGGCTCGGTGGCAAGGTGCTGCGCATCGACCTCGGCACCGGCGCCCCCGCGCCCGGCAACCCCTTCGCCGGCTCCCCCAACGCCCCGGAACGACTCGTGTTCACCTACGGCAACCGCAATGTGCAAGGAGTGACGGTGCAGCCGAGCACTGGCCGGCTGTTCGCCGCGGAGCACGGTCCAGACGTCAATGACGAGATCAACATCCTACGGGCGGGAGCCAACTACGGCTGGGATCCGTCGCGTGGTGGCACTGAGAAAAGCTACGACGAGAGCGTGCCGATGACCGACCTGCACCGCTTCCCCGACGCAGTCCCCGCGGTGTGGAGCTCAGGGGGCGAGACAGAAGCGATCTGCGGTTCCGCTTTTATTAGTGGTGCGCAGTGGGGCGACATGCAGGGTCTGCTCGCGGTCGCCGCTTTAAAGGGCGCCAAGCTGTTGCTGATGCGAGTGGGACCGGACGGGACAGTCACCGACGTGGGCCGGCTGCCGGCACTCGATGGCGACTACGGCCGGCTGCGCGCCGTGCGCGCTGGACACGACGGCGCGCTGTATGTCACCACCAGCAACGGCGATGACGACAAGGTCCTCCGGATCGCGCCAGCCGGCAGCTAACGGGGCGGGTGCCGCGGCGCGGCTCGACGTGTTCACCTATCGTGAGCGCGCCCCGGTTCGGCGGGCTCAGCCACCACGAGCGAGGAGCGTTGTTGCGGATGTGGCCACCAAGCACTGGTCGTCGGTGGCTCTGAACTGGAGCGAAGCAATGTCACTGTGGACAAGATCTTGAAGAAGTGGCACATACAGCCGCGCGAAGAACCGATACCTTCGAAATCTCTACTGATCTGGACCTGGAAATTAAAGTTTGCCAAGAACCACTCGAACACACCGCACCCAAGACGCATAAAATTCCAGCGCGCGACCGGAAGGTCAACCGCGTAATTGCCCATCGTCACCGATCCGCGGAGCGCGCGCCAGGACCAATCCGGGGCGCCAAGACGCCAGGCCGACGTTGTCCGGGCCTGGGGTCACGTAGATCTAACACCCTGCGATCTGAAGGTCTGGACCGCGCCTCTAGGTTCTGCACTACCTCTGACGGCGAAGGTCAAAGGGTGCAGGCGACGCAGCGCGGCGCACAGACATACCCAGGACCTCGACCATGTCGCCGACTGTGATGGCTTGCGCGTCGCGGTGCATTGCCAGGCGTCGCCGGGTGAGCTCAGTGGCCAGCTGCTGTTGGTGATCATCCACCTGCTCACCGCGAGCCGGGTCCCGGACGGCCAGGATCGGATAGCGCCCAGCGTCGAGCGCAGCCAGCGCGGAACCGGTGCCAGCGTGGCTGATCACGACGTCTGCCTTGGCGAGCGCGGCGCCCAGCTCGGCGGCCGGTAACGCTGGGGTGGCCTGGATAGGAAGATCATCCACCGGGGTATCCGCGGTCTGCCACAGCACTTCCACCTGGAGACCGGTCACCCGCGCCAGTTCACCTTCGGGTGCCAGCAGCGGTACGAGGTGGTCGAACAACCGGCGGAACGGGTACTGCGTGGCCGCTCCCACCGTGACTACCACCTGCAGCACCGCATCGGGTTCCCGTGCCAACGCGACGGACTCATAGCCGTCGAACACGCTGCCGGCATACTGCCAGCGCTGATCTGCCCAGCTCTGGTACTGGGTGTAGGTACGGACTCCGGGTACCCATTGCAGAACCCGCCCGGTCACCGACGGTCCGCTCACCCGCGTCGCGCTTTCGATGTAGTGGCACTCCACGCCGCGGGCGGCCAGGTAGGGCAGGTATCCCAGCGCGATCCCGGATCCGGTCGACACCGCCCTGGTCAGCTTCCGGCTTGCCAGCAAGCGGCGCGCGTGGGGGATGCACCGCAGCACATCGGGCACGCTGCGCACCCCGACGTAGGGCACGAACTCCACGTCCCGGTCCGCCAGCATCGACCGGCTCTGCTCGTTCGCGTGAGTGACCCACACTGCGTCCCCATCGGGCTGGATCCGGCTCGCCAGGCTGTCGAGCTGCGTCAAGTGCCCACCTGTGGTGGCGACAAACAGCGTGGTCATACTGCGTTACCCCTCACCCTCGAGCACTCAGTGCGACGAACCGAACCCGCTTAGTCACATTTACCCTACTCCTGCGACGCGCTGTCCGATATATCTCACTGCGACCGGAGCAGCAGAACGTGTGTGGGAGCGCGACACGGAGTACGGGAAGGCGCGACACGCGGAAGGGAGAAGGTAGCGTCGGCGCCGTGAGCGTCCCGGAACCGGATAGTGTGGTTGTTGATCCTCGTAGTGATCCGCGGTGGCGGCAGCTGGCGTTGGGCACGCATGGGAGTGTGTTCACGTCGCCGTTGTGGATTGATGCGGTGTGCGGCACGTACGGGTTCACACCAACCGCCACTGTCCGGCTCGACTGGGACGGCACGCCCCGGGCCGGGCTGGCGTGGGTGCCGATCAGCGATATCCGCGGTGATCGCTTGTCCAGCTTGCCGTTTTCCGACCGGGCCGAGCCGCTGACCGAAGACCCCGCGGACTGGAAAGCCCTCGCGGATGGGGTCATTACCAGCGCCGCGCCGCTCACGCTGCGCTGCTTTGACACCGCGGTTGCCGTCACCGACCCACGCTTCAGCCAGGTCGGTGCAGCGGCGTGGCACGGGACGCCGCTCGACTCTGACATCGAGGAGATCCGGCGCCGGCTGTCCCAGCATGCCCGTCGCAACATCATCATCTCTGAGCGGGAAGGCGTCCGAGTCGAAGCGCGCACCGATCGGGAGGCCGTGGGGCGCTTCCACGAGTTGCACGTCCTGCTGCGCAAGCGCAAGTACAAGCTGCTGGCCCAGCCCATCGAGCTCTTCGACCGTATCTGGGCCGCTTTCGCCACGAACGACGCCATCGTCACCATGCTCGCTTACGCCGGAGACGAAGTGATCGCCGGCGCGGTGTTCCTGACCTGGGCGGACACGCTGTACTACAAATTCGGGGCCTCCCGCCACGAGCACCTCGCAAAGCGACCGAATGATGCGATCTTCTGGGCCGGCATCCGCTGGGGTATCCAGCGCGGGGCCCGGCTGGTCGACTGGGGGCTGTCCGACCTCGATCAGCCGGGGCTGATCTCCTACAAGCGCAAGTGGGCCACCGAGGAACGGAGGATCGTGACCCTGCGTGCCGGGGGCGAGCACGCTCGCAGCGACTCGCAGGCGGGCGCCATGCTCGGTGGGCTCACCGAGCTGCTCACCGGCGACTCGGTACCGGACGAGGTGACGAAGAAGGCTGGCGCGCTGCTGTACCGCTACTTCTGCTGAATGGCGTCTTGCCCCACGGTTTGACCACCGACAGCCCCGTCGCCGCCAGCAACAGCGCCAGCGCGATCGCTCTGCCAATCAGCAGCGGCATCCCTACCGGCTCGGCCT
>DATFDO010000253.1:0-7813 GCA_035252045.1 Pseudonocardiaceae bacterium | reverse complement strand
GCGAAGCGTGTGGTTGGCCATCGTGTCGGGATTCTTCGAACCGCTGTTCTACCTGGTGGCGATGGGTCAGGGACTGGGCAGCCTGGTCGGCACCGTCTCCGGGCCGGGCGGCCAGCAGCTGGGCTACGCGGCGTTCATCGCACCGGGATTACTGGCGGCATCGGCGATGAACGGAGCCGTGTACGACGCGACGTTCAGCTTCTTCATCAAACTGAAATACGCCAAGCTTTACGACGCGATGCTCGCGACCCCACTAGGGCCGGTGGATATCGCGCTGGGGGAGATCGGCTGGGCGTTGCTTCGGGGCGGGATGTACTCGGCGGGCTTCCTCGCAG
Source organism: Pseudonocardiaceae bacterium (assembly GCA_035252045.1). Classification (GTDB taxonomy): domain Bacteria; phylum Actinomycetota; class Actinomycetes; order Mycobacteriales; family Pseudonocardiaceae. The sequence goes on along the minus strand of DATFDO010000253.1, from coordinate 7,478 downwards.
TGATGCTCGCCGCCGGGTTGGTCTTCTCGCCGTGGGCATTGCTGGCGTTGCCTGCTGCGTTGTGCGTCGCTTTCGCGTTTGCGTCGACCGGAATCGCGGTCACCACCTTCATGCGGTCCTGGCAGGATTTCGATCTAGTGCAGCTGGCCGTTGTGCCGATGTTCTTATTCTCCGCGACCTTCTTCCCGCTGTCGGTGTACCCGCCGGCGCTGCAGTGGCTGGTGCAGGCCTTCCCGCTCTACCACGCAGCGGCGCTGCTGCGCGGCCTGACCACCGGCGTCATCGGCTGGTCCGCGCTCGGACATGTAGCCTACTTCGTGGGCATGGCGGCGCTAGGACTCGCCGCAGCCTCCCGCCGCCTGACCCTCCTCCTCCTCCGGTAGGTGGCTGTTCAAGTACTGCCAACCCGGGCTGAGGCGTCTATAAACGTTGCCAACCCTGGGCGGTTGCCCCCGGTTCTCCGCGGCGGACGGGGTGGCTGACATCGTGCGGCGCGCCTTGCGCCGGCGCGCGTTCTGACCTCGCGCCAGCCGGGTCGGCGGCGGTTTGAGACGCCGCCAAGCCGGGTTGGCGGTACTTGAAGGGCGGCCAACTAGGGTGGGTGGTATGCCAGGCGCGTCGGTGTTCGACCAGCTCGAAGTTCTGCTGCCCCGGGTCTCCAAGCCGGTGCAGTACGTCGGCGGTGAGCTCAACGCCACGGTGAAGGATTGGGACACCACCGCGGTGCGCTGGGCGCTGATGTATCCGGACGCCTATGAGGTCGGTATCCCCAATCAGGGCATCATGATCCTCTACGAGGTACTCAACGAGCAGCCTGACGTACTGGCCGAGCGCACTTACGCGGTGTGGCCGGATCTCGAGAGGCTGATGCGTGCGCACGGCATCCCGCAGTTCACCGTCGATTCCCACCGGCCGGTCGGCGACTTCGATCTGCTCGGGGTGTCTTTCGCCACCGAGCTCGGCTACACCAACCTGCTCACCGCACTGGACCTCGCCGGGATCCCGCTGCATGCAGCGCAGCGCATCGACGGCCACCCGATCGTCATCGCCGGCGGCCACGCCGCGTTCAATCCAGAGCCGATCGCCGACTTCACCGACGCCGCAGTGCTGGGAGACGGCGAAGAGGCGGTCCTCGAGATCACTGCAATGGTCCGGGGCTGGAAAGACCAGGGACGCCCGGGCGGGCGCCAGGAATTGCTGGGCAGGCTGGCTGAGATCGACGGCGTGTATGTGCCGGGCTGCTATGACGTCAGTTACCTGCCCAACGGCCAGATCGCCCACACCGTCCCCAACGATCAACGAGCCCCCCAGCGGGTGGCCAAACGCACCACCATGGACCTCGACGAGTGGCCCTACCCCAAGCAGCCACTGGTGCCGATTGCGGAAAGCGTGCACGAGCGGATGAGCGTGGAGATCTTCCGCGGCTGCACCCGCGGCTGCCGGTTCTGCCAGGCCGGGATGATCACCCGTCCGGTGCGGGAACGATCGATCCAGGGCATCGGTGAGATGGTTGAGCAGGGTCTGAAGACCAGCGGCTTCAGCGAGGTGGGGCTGCTGTCGCTGTCCAGCGCCGACCACTCCGAGATCCGCGAGATCACCAAGGGCTTGGCCGACCGCTACGAAAACACCGGAACGGGTCTGAGCCTGCCGTCAACCCGGGTGGACGCGTTCAACGTCGACCTCGCCAATGAGATCTCCCGCAACGGCCGCCGATCCGGCCTCACGTTCGCCCCGGAGGGCGGTTCCGAGCGGATCCGACGTGTGATCAACAAGATGGTGTCCGAGGACGATCTCATCCGCACCGTCGCCACCGCGTTCGCCGCGGGCTGGCGGCAGGTGAAGTTGTATTTCATGTGTGGGCTACCCACCGAGACCGACGACGACGTCCTCCAGATCGCCCACATGGCGCATCGGGTGATCCGGGCCGGCCGGGAAGCCAGCGGGAGCAAGGACATCCGGTGCACGATCTCTATCGGTGCCTTCATCCCCAAGCCGCATACTCCCTTCCAGTGGGCTGCGCAAGAACATCCCGATGTCGTCGACAGCCGGCTGCGCAAACTTCGCGCGGAGATCAACAGCGACCGCCGGATCGGCCGCAACGTGGGCATGCGCTATCACGACGGCAAGCCGTCGCTGATCGAAGGGCTGCTGTCTCGGGGGGACCGGCGGGTCGGCCGGGTGATCGAACGCGTCTGGCGCGACGGCGGCCGGTTCGACGGCTGGAACGAATACTTCAGCTATGACCGGTGGGTCCAGGCGTGCGCAGCAGAGCTCCACCCGCTGGGCGTGTCACTGGAGTGGTTCACCACCCGCGAACGTGATCGCGATGAGGTGCTGCCCTGGGACCACCTCGACTCCGGCCTGGATGCCGACTGGCTCTGGGACGACTGGCAGGACGCGCTGAGTGAGCGTGAGCAGGACGACTGCCGGTGGACGCCGTGCTTCGACTGTGGAGTCTGCCCGTCGATGGGCACCGACATCCAGGTCGGACCCAGCGGCCGCCGACTGCTACCGATCAATCCTGCCGCGCACTGACCGCACGCTGACGGCGTGCAGGGCATCCACCAGGCCGGCGCCGTAGAACGCCGGGAATGGCAGCGGATCGGCCTCTTCGCGCAGCAGGCTCGCCAGCTCATGCGGGTCGGCCTCGGGCCGGACCGAAGCGAGCAGCGCGGCCACTCCGGAGACATGCGGTGCGGCCATCGAGGTACCGCAGGCGTAGCCGTACCCGCCGGGAACGGTAGACAGCACGCACCCGCTGGGATGGTCCCTCGAACGCTGGGCGCGGTCCCCGCCAGGAGCCGTCACGGCGATCACGCCCAGCCCGTAGGAGCTGTACCCGGACTTGACGCGCTGCGCTCCCACCGCCGACACCGCGACCACACCGGGCAGCTCAGCGGGCAGCACGCTGCAATGGGCGTCCACCGGGCGTGGCCGCGGGTTGGGCGCATTGTCGGGACTGCGCACGTCCTGCTGGGGGTCTGCCAGGTTGGTTCGCTCATTTCCGGCAGCGGCAATGCTGAGCACGCCATGGGCCGTCGCATACAGCACCGCTCGCTGCACAGCCTCATAGGCGACCGCTTGCCCGGGAAGGTTGGAGCAGGTCAACAGCCAGGGATCCAGTGAATAACTGTTGTTGGCGATGCGCATGTGCTGCTGCGCCGCCCACATGAAGCCACACACGGCGTACTCCGGGTAGATGAAGCCGCCGTCGTCAACCACTTTCACCGAGGCCACCCTGACCCCGGGCGCCACTCCTGTGATGCCGTGGCCGTCGTCAGCCGCTGCGATGACACCGGCCACGTGCGTACCGTGCGTCGACGTGGTCGGGCGCCATGCGGCCGGGGACGGATCGGGCTTGCCGGTCAGGCAGCCTGCCGACCGGGTCGGATCGACCGCGGCGGCCAGATCGGGGTGTGTCGCGTCCACTCCGGAGTCCAGCACCCCGACCAGCACCTGCGGACGGCCCGGGTTGATCGATCTGGCTTTCGGTGCATGGATCATTTCCATGTCCCACTGCTCGGCCGATCGGTCGGCCCGCAGCTGCGGAGCCGCTGCGGGCAGCCGCGCGGCGGTGGGCGGCATCACCGGGCTGGCCAGTTCCGCCTCCGCGGGGGTGCCCACTGCCTCAGCTTGCGCGCTGTAGGCCCGAGCCAAGCCGAACCGGTCCGCGAATTCCGGCTCGGCGGAGATGGCGACGCCCACACCGATCTGCGGGTAGTAGGCGGTGCTGGTGCCACATGCGGAGTGGACCGCTTGCCGCGCCGACTGTTCAGGTGTCCCGGCGTCGAACAGCACCACATAACGCAGCAACCGGCCACTCGATGTGCACCCCGGGGCATGCCCGACTGCCGAGGAAGGCAGGCCGACCAGCATGAGCAGGGTTGCGACGATCGCAGCAACCCGCGGGAGGCGGAGCAATACCCGTAACCTCCGGGTGGACGGGGCGTTCGCCCGCGACAAGGTCGTGGTGACCCTAGTGACCCCCGGGTGGGAGACATGCAGGGGGTCTCGTGGCTGGGTCCAGTGCTAGAACCCTGTTACGACGTGAGGAGCTTCCAAATGAAGATCCGTTTGCGTTACGCCAAGCGGGGGAAGCTGCGGTTCGCTTCGCACCGGGACGTCGCCCGAGCCTTCGAGCGGGCATTGCGGCGCTCCGGCTTGCCGGTGGCGTACTCCCAGGGCTACAGCCCGCATCCGAAGGTGTCCTGGATGGGTGCGGCACCCACCGGGGCGGCCAGCGAAGCGGAGTATGTCGAGATCCAGTTCACCGACCGGCTCGATCCCGAGGTGGTCGTCGCCAAGCTCGACGCGGCGCTGCCTGACGGGCTCGCCGTCCTCGAGGGCGTGCCGGCCGGTCCCGGCGGACTCGCCGAACGGATGACGGCTAGTGCTTGGCGCATCGAAGTTCGTGGGGTCACCGCACCGCAACTCCGGCAGGCCGCGCAGGCACTGCTCGCTGTCCCAGAGGTGCTGGTCGAGCGCGTCACCAAGGACGGCCGCCGGTCGATCGACGCTCGGGCCGCGATCATCTCCCTGGACGTCGAAGATTGTCCGACCGTGCTGCCTGTGCCCGATCCGCTCGACCGGTGTGGGATACTTCTTGCGGTCGTACGACAGGTCAGCCCTGCAGTGCGACCCGACGATGTGCTGAGCGCGCTCGGTGCCGTCGCCGGACTTCCGTCGTCGGCGCTCGCGAAAGCGATCCGGACTGCGCAAGGCTGGCTTGACGACGACGGGGGTCTCGTCGATCCGCTGATGGCGGACCGGGCAACCGCCCGGACGGCTTTGATGGAGTCTGACGATGAGCCGGATCGGCACGACGTCGCGGACATGCCGGTGGACCGCTGAAGGACCGCGGAGCTGCCGGTGACGGACAGGATTGCCACCGCCGAACTCGGCGGCGGATGACGCACAGGGTCCCTGCGCGGCCGCGTCCCAGAAATGGGACGCGCCCGGGGGCTGGAGGAGTTGGATGACGAACACGACAGCGCCCGCCGGAGGCATCGGCGGGCGGGCAGCCGCACCCACGACCACCTCGCCCGACGGGGCTGATCTTGCAGCATCGCTGCCGGATAAGTTACGGGTGCACGCTCTGGCGAAACTCCTGGCGGTGAGTAGCAAGGAGGTCATGGCCGCCCTCGGCGAGCTCGGTGTGGCCGTACGCAGCGCGCAGTCCAGCATCGACCGCGAGACTGCCCTGCGAGCGCTGCAGACGTTGCTACCGGAGCCCGGCCCGGATCTGACGGAGATCGACGAGGTAGCCGAGCAGGTTGCGCCGGAGGCGCCCCTGTCACCGCTGCTGGGTGCGGCGCGGCCGGTCTTCAATTCGGCTGCACCGGTTTTCCTGCCGCCGGCTCCCCAACCGTCGGTCGAGCAGTTCGAGATCGATGGCGATCACGAGGGCGATGCCGACCCAGACGAGACTGGAGTCGACGAAGTGGATGCCGAGGGCAGCACTCGGCGTCGCCGGAGGCGTGGCCGGCGGGGGCGTGGCCGTGGTAAGGCCGGCGGGGACGTCGACGACGCCAGCGAGCCGGGTCCAGGCGTTGAGCAGGACGATCCTGACGGGTCCGATTCCGATGAGGCCACCGAGGGCCGTGTCCCCGACAGTGGTCCGGTAGACGAGCCCGCAGAGGGCACGGTGCGTCGTCGCCGCCGCCGCAGACGCCGGCGCGACGGCACCGATGAGGACGCCCTCATCGGTGAGGACGACCCACCTGACACCGTGGTGCATGTCCGGGATAGCAAGGCCGCGCCGCTGGTCGAAGACGAGGTGCAGTCCATCCGCGGTTCCACCCGCTTGGAAGCCAAGCGCCAGCGGCGGCGTGACGGCCGGGAAGCCGGTAGGCGGCGGGTAGCGATCCTGTCCGAGTCGGAGTTCCTCGCCCGGCGCGAGGCTGTCGAGCGGACCATGGTCGTGCGCGAGCGATCGGAACGCACCCAGATCGCGGTGCTCGAGGACGACATCCTCGTGGAGCATTTCGTGACCATGTCCGGTTCCGGCTCGCTGGTGGGCAACGTCTATCTCGGCCGGGTGCAGAACGTGCTGCCCTCCATGGAGGCCGCGTTCGTGGACATCGGCCGCGGCCGAAACGCGGTGCTCTACGCCGGTGAGGTGGACTGGGATGCGGCCGGGTTGGAGGGCAAGGCGCGCCGCATTGAGCAGGCGCTGTCCAGCGGTGACTGCGTGGTGGTGCAGGTTACGAAGGACCCAGTTGGCCACAAGGGCGCCCGGTTGACCACTCAAATCAGCCTGCCCGGACGGTTTTTGGTGTACGTGCCAGGTGGTCGGGCCACCGGGATCAGCCGCAAGCTGCCCGATACGGAACGTAAGCGCCTCAAGGAGGTGCTCAAACGAATCGTGCCCGACGATGCTGGCGTGATCATCAGGACCGCGTCGGAAGGAGTCAGCGAGGACGAGCTATCCCGCGACGTGCGTCGGTTGCAGGCGCAGTGGGAGGTCATCCTCAGCAAGTCGGGCACTTCCCCAGACGCTTCCAGCGGATCCGGGAGTAAAGCCACCGCCCCGGAACTGCTGTACGAGGAACCCGATCTGCTGGTCAAGGTGGTTCGGGACCTGTTTACCGAGGATTTCCGGGAGCTGGTGGTCCAGGGCGACGACGCATGGGACACCGTCGAGGGCTACGTCCGCCACGTTGCCCCTGATCTCATGCCCAGGGTGCGCAGGTACACCGGTACAGCCGACGTGTTCTCCGAGTTCCGGATCGACGAGCAGCTCACCAAGGCGCTCGATCGCAAGGTCTGGCTACCTTCCGGTGGCTACCTGATCATCGACCGCACCGAGGCGATGACCGTGATCGACGTCAACACCGGCAAGTTCACCGGGTCCGGGGGCAACCTCGAAGAGACCGTCACCCGTAACAACCTCGAGGCTGCTGAGGAGATCATCCGGCAGCTTCGACTGCGTGACATCGGCGGGATCATCGTCATCGATTTCATCGACATGGTGCTCGAGTCCAACCGGGACTTGGTGCTACGCCGGCTGACCGAATGCCTGGGCCGGGATCGCACCCGCCATCAGGTTGCCGAGGTTACCTCGCTGGGCTTGGTCCAGATGACCCGCAAGAAGGTCGGGACTGGGCTGTTGGAGGCGTACTCCAGTCTCTGTGAGCATTGCAAAGGCCGCGGCGTGGTGGTGTCCGCAGAGCCGGTGAGCGTCCGCAACCCGCCGGCGGCCACCGGCTCGCCGTCAGGGCCATCGCCGGGGGCCAGGGATTCCGGCGCGGTGAACGGTCGTCGGTCCCGGTCTCGGGCCCGGGGATCGGCAGCTGTCTCCGCCGCGCCGGAGCAGGTGAGCACGCCGGCGCCCGGCGTCGTGGAGGTTGGGCCCGCGCCAATCCCGCCAGAAGGTTCGCATCCCACGCCGCCAGCGGACGGCGCTGCCCCGGCCGCACCGGACCAAGCGACGTCGGCCGCCGACGCGCCGAGCGTGCCTGCACAACTTGCACCGCGGA
>DATFDO010000252.1:0-2820 GCA_035252045.1 Pseudonocardiaceae bacterium | reverse complement strand
GCCCCGCTGCCACCACCGACCGGGTGCCACGAAGCCAGGTAAGACGACCAGGTCTGCCCCAGACTTTCCATCGGCAGCAGCCGACCGCCCGCCAGATCCAGCGCCAAGCGGTGACGATTCACCAACAGCCCGAGCAGGGTCATCGCCATGGTCAGCAGCGCGGGTGGAGCGAGCAAGAACCGCCGGATCCGGGCACCGATCCCCACATCGTCCAACGGGAGAATGCCATCGGTTGCCGCCGGCAACGGGTCGGCAGCGGAATGTCTGGGCAGCGGCGAAGGTCGTCGGCGCGGACGTGCCCCGGATACGCCGGCATCCTCTGTGGCCAGGCCATCGGACGCGATGACGCCAGGCGCCGACTCCTGCTCGACCACCGGACTGGACGCTGTAGGTGCGGGTGCCGTTACGGCGCTGGACGTACGCGAGCCCCGCGCGGAGCGGGCACTGTCGTCACCGGTGGGCGTCCCAGCACTGCGCGACACACCGACTCCTCCCTATCCAACTCCGTTGCCGTCCCCGATGGAGGGGTGGCACACGCTAACGTCCCCACGCGACCGCCCCTAATACCGGGCGGCCCCAGAACCGGGCGCTGTCTCAGACCGCGCCGCGTTTGAGCCGGCGGCGCTCCCGCTCCGACAGACCGCCCCAGATCCCGAACCGCTCGTCAAAGGTCAAGGCATATTCCAGGCATTCGGCGCGGACCTCGCAGCCCGCACAGATCCGCTTCGCCTCCCTCGTTGACCCCCCCTTCTCCGGGAAGAACGCTTCCGGATCTGTTTGAGCACACAGCGCCCGCTCCTGCCAGTCGGGCTGATCGAGCCCGGTCAGCAGGTTCCAGTTGATCTGGTGCTCGACCCCCCTAGCCGCGGGCCAGCTGATGTCCATCTCATCCATGGCGGTCCACCCTCCTCGCCATAGAGTTCCTCCCCGGTCTGCGTTTCCGTCGAGCTCGGTCTTCGCCAACCTGGGTCTTCGCCAAGCTGGGTCTTCCCGGATCTGGGCCTCCCCCGGGCTGAGGCCGGAGAATAACAAGTCTGTGATTACACCCCTGTCATCGGGGATGCAAGGGCGTAGCGGCGGTGGAGGTCGCATACTCAGCGTGTCGCAATTGACACGCCGCGCAACGTGGTCTGAACTGACCGACCCGGCAGCGGGGCCAGCCGCCTGGTGCGCGACAGTGGCCCCGTGCGTGCCTCCGGTCTGGCTCCCAGCCCGCTTTTCCTGTTGCTGCTGCTGGCCACCATCTGCGGTGGCGCGCTTGCCGCAGCCGGCACCGGCACGGCCCGCACCGCCGGTATCGTGCTGCTGGTCCTGGGCGGCTGGGCGCTCGCCTTGTGCCTGCATGAGTTCGGGCACGCGGTGACCGCCTACCAGGGTGGCGACCTCTCGGTACGCGCCAAGGGTTATCTCACGCTGGATCTGCGCCGCTACACCGATCCGGTGATGTCCTTGGTGCTGCCCCTAGTGCTGCTGGCGCTGGGGGGTATCCCGTTGCCCGGCGGCGCAGTGTGGATCAATCGAGGGGCTCTGCGGTCCCGAACGATTGCCTCGGCGGTGGCGCTGGCCGGTCCGCTGACCAATCTCGCGCTGGGCGTCGCACTCACCGCGGCAGTGGCCGTCAGCGATCCGACCGAGGGGCTGGCGGCGGGCTTGTCGTGCCTGGCGCTGGTGCAGGTACTTGCGTTCGTTCTGAACATCCTGCCGGTACCGGGGCTGGACGGATTCGGTGTCGTGGAACCGTATCTGCCCGCATCAGCTCGGCGGCTGGCCGCCAACTTCGGCTGGTACGCCCCGTTGCTGTTACTAGTACTGATCTTCGGCGTGCCTGCGGCGGGCAACGCACTGTTCGGCGCCGGCTTCGCGGTGTTCGCCGCGCTCGGTGGCGATCCGTCGGCCGCGGCCGACGGATTCAGGGAATTGCTGTTCTGGCGCTGAGCACTCAGCGGCCCTGGATTAGCGCCGCGCGACACGGGGTACAGATTGCCCAGATCGCGAGGACGGGGAAATGGGTGTAACGGCTCGACTGGACCACTTCCAGCGGCGTCACACCTGGCTGGGTTTCCCGTTGGGGGTGATCTACAAGTTCGTCGACGATCAGGGTGGGTACCTCGCCGCGCTGATCACTTATTACGGGTTCGTCTCGCTGTTTCCGCTGCTGCTGTTGCTGGTCAGCCTTTTGGGCTTCACGCTGGAAGACAACGCCGCTTTGCAGCAGGCATTGCTCGGTTCGGCGTTGCAGCAGTTCCCGATCATCGGTGCGCAACTGCAGCAGAACGTCGGCTCGATCCACGGCAGCCGGCTGGGCGTGATTTTGGGCATCGCCGGCGCGGTGTACGGCGGCCTGGGCGTGTCGGTGGCCATCCAGACGGCGCTGAACCAGGTGTGGGCCGTGCCGCGCTATGCGCGTCCCGATCCGGTGTTCTCCCGGCTACGCGGCCTGTTGCTGTTCGTTCTGCTCAGCGTCTTCGTCTTGATCACCACCGCGCTGTCCGCTGTCGGCCCGGTAACCGCCAGCCTCGGCTACGGCGGCGCCTGGACGCGCGTCGCCGCGATCGTCGTCGCGATTGCGGCCAACGTGGGGGCCTTCCTCATCGCGTTCCGCGTCCTGACCGCCCAGGAGATCCGGCTGGCACACCTGGTACCCGGGGCGGTCTGCGCCGGGGTGGCAGTGCACGCGCTGCAGATCGGCGGCGCGTTTTTCGTCGACTACGAACTGCGTGACGCCTCGCAGCTCTACGGCGTCTTCGGGTTGGTGCTCGGGTTGCTGGCGTACCTGTACCTGCTGTCGGCGATCGTGGTGTTCTGCGCGGAGATCAACGT
>DATFDO010000251.1:0-3892 GCA_035252045.1 Pseudonocardiaceae bacterium | reverse complement strand
AGGCCGGCGCCCCGCGAGTGTTTTCGAGGCTGTTGTCGTCGGCTGATCAGAGTTTGAGTGCCTCGCCGTGGACGGCGATCTGGATGTCCGTGCCGGCCGGGGAGAGCTCGCGGAACCACCCGTAGTACTTCTCAGGCTTGGCCAGGATGGCCTGATGGATCGGCACGGCGAGGGCCGGCCCGACGGCGCGCAGGTAGTCCACCGCCTCGGAGACCTTCAGCCACGGCGCGACGGTCGGTAGCAACAGCAGATCCACCGGGCGAGCAGGTAGCTCCAGCGCATCCCCTGGATGGAGGACAGTGCCGGCATCACCATCGATCAGGTAGCCGTTGTTCGGTACCGCGGGAACGTCCGGGTGGATGACGCCATGATCGCCGCCGATGACGTCAACGGCGGTGCCGCCCAGCTCCAGCCGCTGCCCGGCGCCGGCTACCCAGTGCCCGATGCCGGCCTCGGCCAGCATCGGTGCGGAACCGGCGTCGACAACCAGCTCGGCGCCGGGGTTCACGGCCAGCAGTGCGGGTAGCCGCTCGAGGTCGAGGTGGTCGGGGTGCTGGTGGGTCACCAGGATCGCATCCAGATCGGTCAGCTCGTCGAAGCCAGTGGAGTAAATCCCCGGATCCAGCAGTAACCGGGCAGCTCCGGTTTCAACCAGGACGCAAGACTGCCCAAGGTGAAAGATCTGCACGGTCGCCAGCGTGCCACGCGCCGATGCGGCCCGGGTAGCCTCGATACGTGCCACGAGTGGTCGTCGACGTAGTCCCGAAAGCCGAAATTCTCGATCCGCAGGGGCAGGCGATCGTGCGCGCGTTGCCTCGGCTGGGGGTGCGCGGGGTACGCGATGTGCGCCAGGGCAAGCATTTTGAGCTCGACGTCGATGACGATGTCGACGCCGACACACTGCATCGGATCGCGGGTGAGCTGCTCGCCAACCCGGTGATCGAGGACTGGACGGTGCGTCGGCTATGATCAGCTGCCGGATCGGCGTCATCACATTTCCCGGCACACTCGACGATGTCGACGCGGCCCGCGCTGTGCGCTGTGCCGGTGCCGAGCCGGTCGGCCTCTGGCATGCCGACGACGACCTGCACGGCGTCGACGCGGTGATCGTGCCCGGTGGGTTCTCCTACGGCGACTACCTGCGGGCTGGTGCGATTGCGGCGCACCAACCGGTGTTGCGAGCGGTGCGCGACGCCGCCGGCCGCGGCATGCCGGTGCTGGGTATCTGCAACGGCTTCCAGATCCTGTGTGAGGCAGGTCTGCTGCCCGGGGCGCTGGTGCGCAACTCAGGGCTGCACTTCGTGTGCCGCGACCAGCGGTTACGCGTGGAGAGCAACGCGACCGCGTGGACGGGCCGGTATGCCGCCGGTGCGGAGATCGTCGTGCCGCTGAAGTCCATCGAAGGCCGGTATGTGGCCGACGCCGCCACATTGGCGATGCTCGAGGCCGATGGTCGGGTGGTATTCCGGTACGCGGGCGCCAACCCCAATGGTGCGCTCAACGACATCGCCGGCATCGCATCGGCGGATGGGGGGGTGGTCGGCTTGATGCCGCATCCCGAGCACGCCATCGATGCGCTCACCGGCCCCTCCAGCGACGGCCTTGACGTCTTTCGTTCCGCTGTCGACGCGGTTGTTGGTGCGGTGCGCGCGCCATCTGTGAGCTCGTGGCGGTAGTGGCTGTCCGGAAATGCATCGAGGTCATCGACGGTCCAGCCACCGGCCGGGATCTCCGGGAATGGCTCGGCCATGTCGGCGGAGTCTCTAGCGCCGCATACCCTCGGAGGTGTGGTGACCCCTGAGCAGCCGTACCGGGAACTGGGTCTGGCCGACGACGAGTACGCGCGGATCCGCGACATTCTCGGGCGGGCGCCGACCGACACCGAGCTGGCGATGTACTCGGTGATGTGGAGCGAGCACTGCTCTTACAAGTCCTCCAAGGTGCACCTGCGCTATTTCGGTGAGACCACCACCGAGGCCATGCGGCGCCGGATGCTCGCCGGGATCGGCGAGAACGCCGGTGTGGTCGAGGTCGGCGACGGCTGGGCGGTCACATTCAAGATCGAGTCGCACAACCATCCGTCCTATGTGGAGCCCTACCAGGGCGCGGCGACCGGGGTCGGCGGGATCGTACGCGACATCATGGCGATGGGCGCCCGGCCGATCGCCGTGCTGGACTCGCTGCGCTTCGGCCCCGCGGACGCGCCGGATACCGCGCGGGTGCTGCCCGGCGTGGTCGCCGGGATCGGTGGCTACGGCAACTGTCTCGGCCTGCCCAACATCGGTGGTGAGGTCGCCTTCGACCCGTCCTACGCGGGCAACCCACTGGTCAACGCGCTGTGCGTGGGTGTCCTGCGGGTTGACGATCTGCACCGGGCACACGCCAGCGGTGCCGGCAACAAGATTGTCCTGTTCGGCGCGCGCACCGGTCGCGACGGCATCGGCGGCGTCTCGGTGCTGGCCAGCGAGAGCTTCACTGCCAATTCAGGGGATCACAGTGCTGGCCGCAAGAAGCTGCCCAGCGTCCAGGTCGGCGACCCGTTCGCCGAGAAGGTACTGATCGAATGCTGCCTGGAGTTGTTCGCCGCGGGCCTGGTGGTCGGCATCCAGGACCTGGGTGGCGCGGGGCTGGCGTGCGCGACCAGCGAGCTGGCCAGCGCCGGTGACGGTGGCATGCAGGTGGAACTCGACGCGGTGCCGCTGCGGGCGTCGGGGATGACTCCGGCCGAGATCCTGTGCAGCGAGTCCCAGGAGCGGATGTGCGCGGTGGTGCGCCCGTCCGATGTGGACGCCTTCCTTGCGGTCTGCGCGAAGTGGGAGGTCACCGCGACAGTGATTGGCGAGGTCACCGAGGGTGACCTCCTGGTGATCCGCCACCACGGCGACACCGTGGTGGACGCGCCGCCGCGCACCGTGGCGCATGAGGGTCCGGTGTACCACCGCCCGGTGCAGCGCCCGTCCACTCAGAACGCCCTCCAGTCGTCCACTCCGGATACCCTGGCCCGGCCGTCCACGTTGGACAGTATCCGCGCCACGGTGCTGCGGATGGCGGCCAGCCCCGGGCTGTGCTCGCGGGCCTGGGTCACCGACCAGTACGACCGCTACGTGCGCGGCGGCACCGTGCTCGCCCAGCCCAGCGACGCCGGCGTGGTGCGCATCGACGAGTCCACCCAGCGCGGGGTGGCGGTGGCCACCGACTGCAACGGCCGGTACTGCGCGCTGGACCCCTACGCCGGCACCCAGCTGGCGTTGGCCGAGGCGTATCGGAACGTGGCGGTCACCGGCGCCACCCCGCTGGCCGTGACCAACTGCCTCAACTTCGGCGCGCCGACTGACCCGGGGGTGATGTGGCAGTTCGAGCAGGCCGTGCGCGGGCTGGCCGACGGCTGCGCTGCGCTGGGCATCCCGGTTACCGGCGGCAACGTCAGCTTCTACAACCAGACCGGGGACACCGCGATCCTGCCCACCCCGGTGATCGGGGTGCTCGGCGTGATCGACGATGTGCGCCGCCGGATCCCCACCGGGTTGGGCAGCGTCGGTGACGAGGTGTGGCTGCTCGGCGAGACCCGTGACGAGTTCGGCGGCAGCGAGTGGGCGCACGAGGTGCACGGGCATCTCGGTGGCCGCCCGCCCGCGGTGGATCTGGCCCGCGAGCAGGCGATCGCGCAGGTGCTGGCCGCCGCCTCCCACGAGGGCCTGGTCAGCGCGGCGCACGACCTGTCCGACGGCGGCCTGGCGCAGGCGCTGGTGGAGGCCTGCCTACTCTCCAACGTCGGCGCCCAACTCGAGCTCCCCGCCAACCTCGACCCCTTCACCGCCCTGTTCTCCGAGTCCTCCGCCCGCCTCCTCCTCGGCATGTCGCGCGCTCATGCACCGCGTGTCGCGCAGCTGTG
>DATFDO010000250.1:0-17791 GCA_035252045.1 Pseudonocardiaceae bacterium | reverse complement strand
TCCAGCATCCGGGCGGCTTCGGCCAGAATTATGTCCGGTTCGCGAAGGTCTCCGTGCACGTAATCGGTGGCGCCTTCGGCAGTGCTGGTCAGCAAGGCGCGCGCGTGCGCCATGATCAGCGGATCATTGTCGACGTACACGATGCGTGACTCCGGTGCGACTATCTGCGCGACCTCGTGCGTGTTGCAGGCCGTGGGCAGGCCGGTGCCGATGTCCAGGAACTGACGAATTCCAGCCTCGCCCGCCAGGTATCGAACTGCACGGATCAAAAACCTGCGCTCGGCGCGAACAGTATCGCGCAGGCTCGGGATGAGTAGCAGGATCTGATCCGCGGCCGCCCGATCGACTGCATAGTTGTCCCGCCCACCCAGCAAATAGTTCCAGAACCGGGCAGAATGCACCACCGAAGTATTGATCTGCAGTTCCTGTCTCGGCGCCGGTATGGGTACGCTGTCCACCGCAGGCGGATTCATCTTGCGCGCCGCTTCTATATTCATTGTATCCCGTCCCCCGTGCCGTGATACGATGGGAGCACGCCAAAGCGCCCGCGTCATTGCGACAGGAGTGGATCCGGCGTGATGGTGATGCTGACAACCCGCAACCCGCAATGCAATCCGCGCGAATTCACCCCGTAGAAGTGGTGTGCCCCTTACTTGTAGATGATCAGCTTACTCCACCGGTATAACGGGCCATATCACCCGTTTGACGGCCCCTCGTCCACGTATGGAGGATAGTTGACCTTGAGCGGGTGTCCGGCGTTTCGCAACGCGAGAGTAAGTCGGCGACCTCAGCGCGCCGCTGCGCACGCGACGGCTGGCGGGATGGTCCGGCGCTGAGGGCGCCGCTTACCCGATCCGGCGGTCAAGAAACCACGCGTTGCGGCGTCACACCGCGGGTTCCCAGCGCATGCCGTTCACGCCTGCCTCGTCGATGGGCTCCCCGTTGAATGAGCCGTTGCGGGGGGCTGGAATTCTCGCCACCTCTGCCACCCCGCTGCCGTACTGTGGATCCGCCCGGTGGGCGCCGGCCCCAGCGGGCGGGCTGAAGCTGGCGGCGGTGTATTCCTGCTGCCTGGCGGCGGTGTCTGCCGGCGCAGCGAAGGCGCGCAGTTCCAGCTCGCGCAGCTGTGACTCGAGGTAGGTCTTCACGCGCGTGCGGTACTCGGTTTCGAAGGTGCGCAGCTCGTCGACCTTCTTCTCCAGGACGATCTTCTCCTGGCTGATCGAACCGATGATCTCGGCATGCTTACGTGCCGCGTCGCGCTCGAGGGCCGTGGCCTTGTCCTGGGATTGCCGTTCCAGTTCCGAGGCTTTGCCGTGCGCGCTATCGATCATGGTCTGGGCCCGGCTCCTGGCCTCGTTGACCATCCTGTCAGCCTTCATCCGCGCATCGGACAGCAGTTGTTCGGACTTGCTCCGGGCCTCGGTCAAGATCCCGTTCGCCTCCGCCTTGGCGTCGCCGGTCAGCCGGTCAGCGATCTGCTGGGCCATCCCCAGCACCTTGGCGGCCTGGGTGTCGTGGTCGCGGATCGAGGGTGTCTGCTGTTGGATCGGCGGCCGTACGGTGGCCACCGGACGTGCTGGTTCTGCGGTCGCAGCGCGAAGCTGCCGATCGCGCTGGTCGAGCTGGCGGTTGAGATCGTTGATCTGATCGAGCAACCGGGTCAGCTCGCCACCCACGAGGTCGAGGAAGGCGTCCACCTCTTCCTCGGAGTAACCCCGTTTGCCAATCGGTGGCTTGCTGAACGCGACGTTGCGAATGTCGGCGGGGGTCAACGGCATCGGATCACCTCACGCATTTCTTCCAGCATCGACCGGGCCTGTCATCTGCCATCCCACACGTTCCCGATGTGCCGCCGGCACGTGTGCGTGGTCATCCGTGTCCGCCGTATCCGGCGCCGGCCGTGCTGCGCGCGCGATCTTCAGGTGCCAGCGCTGCGCTGAGGCGGGCGGCTTGACCTACCGCGATGGTGACGAGCACAGCTCGCGCTCCAACCATGTCACGCCTCACCATGAGTGGCCTTAATGGGGACAACCACGATGTAGCCTCCCCTGCGCCTCGAGGCGAGGGGGCTTCATCGGCATATCGATTAGCCACCGTCCCAGAACTGTGCGTGCCCCGGCAAGAGCAAATGCACGAATGTGTAGTTCTATCGCTACCTAAACGTCGTGTACCGATGCAAGTACTATCGACCGAGCGTCCCTGGAGAAGGGATGTTTGGCGACGGCGGCGCAGGTGTACCCACTCGAAGGTCACCGGTGCCAGGCGAGGTCGAATGAGCATCCCACCATCAGGGCGGCAGTACCCGATTCGGCATGGCGATCACGTCGCCGTAGTGGTGGAGGTCGGCGGCGGGGTGCGGCAGTACCGGGTTGGCGACCGGGCGGTGTTGGACCCATACCCGCGCGATGCCATGTGCGATGGTGCGCATGGCACGGTGCTGGTCCCCTGGCCTAACCGGTTGGCCGACGGTCGCTACCGGTTCGACGGGGTGGACTACCAGGTAGCGATCACCGAGCCGGACAAGGGCAACGCGATCCATGGATTGCTGCGCTGGCGTTGCTGGGAGGCACTGCGGCACGACGGCAACCGGGTCACCATGGGCACCTGGCTCTACCCGCTGACCGGGTATCCGTTCTTGCTCGAGGTGGCAGTGGACTACGTCCTCGGCGACGACGGCTTGACCGTCACGACCACGGCGACCAACCGGGGTGAGCAGACCTGCCCGTATGGCTGTGGCCAGCATCCCTACCTGTCGCCAGGAGGCGGGTTGATCGACGACGCCGTGCTGACCTTTGCGGCCGGGAATCGGATTGTCACCGACCCGCAGCGCCAGCTGCCGACCGGGACCGATCCGGTAGCCGGTGGCTGCTACGACTTTTCGCAGGGTCGCCGGCTGGGCGAGCAGCGCATCGATTTCGCCTTCACCGACCTGGTCCGGGACGGCGCCGGCCGGGCGTGGGTGCGGCTGGACGGAGCCGACGGGCAGCGCGCCGAGCTCTGGGTGGACGGCAGCTATCCGATCGTTGAGCTGTTCACCGGTGACACGCTGGACCCACATCGGCGCCGTCGGGGTCTGGGTACGGAGCCGATGACCTGCCCACCGAACGCGTTTCAATCGGGGGACGGTGTCCGCCGGTTGGCACCCGGGGAGACCGTCACGACCCGCTGGGGCGCCCGGCTGCGTGCCCTCTGAACCTGTGCAGTCGCATTGGCAGATGAACCCCCGATAAGGGGAATTCGTTTATTAAATATCCTGCGGGCTACGACGACTGCACTCGATGGCGAAAGCAGAAAGGCGGTGATCCGCCGGCTAGTGGCTGAGCACGGTGCGCAGCGCACCGAAGAGGTCGATCTCCCGGGACAATCGCAATGAATCCTTGCTGGGCGGTCGTACCCAGGTGATCCGCCCAGACAGCGTCTTGGTGGGCGGCAGCATGACCGCGCCGGTGACCTCATAGACGCCCGACGGCCAGGGCAGCGGGGCACCGAATCGTTCCCCGGCGAGGACTATGTGATGTTCGGGCGCGTACGGGTGGGCCAATACCGCCGGTGCACAGAGCCTGGCGGTCAGGACCTGCGTCACTTCCGCGGACAGCGGTACCGGAATCGCGATGGCCGACGCATCGCAGTTCAGCCGCAGCTGTATCAGGCCACGGTGGACGAACACCGGCCAGCCCCATGCCTGATAGGCAGGCCCATCCGGAAGCCCGGCGCCCGCCTGCGCCGGCACGGCGCCATCCGTCCCATCAGTCATAGCGCTGGCCTGGCTCACCAAGCAGACCTGGCACGGGACACCCTGGCCGGGTTCGACAACTTCCGCATCCTCGTGGCACAGCAGGTCCCCGCAGAGGGCAGCGACCACGCCCATCCCGCAGTCTGCCGACATCGGAACCAGGTGCACGGTGCGGTTGGCCTGGCTGACCACGCCAGTCCGGTGACGGATCAGCAGCATGGGCTGGTCTGCCACCATTGCCGCACCGGCGCCTGGTTCCCCCCGCCGGTCCGTCTTCTCCGAACCCGCTTCAGCCGGCGTAGTCGTCGAACTGGCCATCCTAGGCCCCTGCCAGGAAGGCAGCCATCTTGTCCCGACTGGAGATCCATGCTGGACCGCGGGGGTCACGCGAGTGACGCATCGGGCACTTGACGAGCTGACCCGGCTCTGACATCACCGAACGCCCACCTTGGATTTGGGTGCACCTGCACGTGCACATGCAGAAGCTAGCGTGGGCTCCAGTAGCTGTCAATTTTGACGTCAGGTTGAATCGCCGAGCCCCGTGCCGGCTCGATCGCCGAGGGTTCGGCGCGCACCTTGACGACCAGCCGCCGGCTGTGCTCAGACAGCGCGCAGCGCAACCCACGGACCGTTCAGGGTTTGCGGCCGACCGCTCCGACGATGGTGTACTGCACGGGATCCAATGGCTTGATCCGTGGGCCGTCGGGCCACCAGTCGGCGCACCGGACGAGCCCAGGCTCGATCAATTCCAGCCCGGGGAACATGCCCTCGATTTCGGCGCGGGTGCGAAACCACCCGCTGCCCATCGGGCTGTGGATGAAGACCTGCTCCATCCTGCGGGCGAGCGTGCTCAGCTCGCTGGTGGTCTCGGGATCAAAAAAGTGGCTGATCGCCACGTAGGAGCCCGACGGCAGGGCGTCGATGTATTCAGCCATGATGCTCTGCGGGCTGCGCGTACCGTCGTAATGATGCAGCGTCCCCAGGTGGAATAACGCGATCGGCTTGGAGAAGTCAAGCTGCTTGCGGACGACCTCATCGTTGATGACGTCGCGTGGATTGAAGATGTCCGCCGCACTGAAGAATGTCTGATTGTTGTCCGCCAGCAGTGCGCGGCCGTGCGTGATCACCGTTGGGTCGTTGTCGACGTACACCACGCGGGCGTCCGGCTGTATCCGCTGGGCGACTTGGTGAGTATTTTCTGCCGTGGGCAGCCCGGACCCACAGTCGAGGAACTGGGTGATACCGGTCTCGCCGGCGATGAAACGAGTCACCCGGATCAGGAACTGCCGGTTATCCCATGCAAGCAGGGCGCACTCCGGCGCAACATGCTGTACCCGCCGAAAAACCTCGCGGTCGATCTCGTAATTATCCTTACCATTGAGAAATGCATCGTAAACCCGGGCGATACTCGCCTTGGTCGGGTCGATGTAGGCTGGTACGGCATCGTCCGACAGCCGGGCGTCGGTACCGGGCATCAAGAGCCTCACAAGAGTTGCAGCGTGGGACGGGACGCAGCCGAGCGTAGAAGCGCGGACCCGTGCAGTAAACCATTGGGTGCAGCTTGGACGATGCTCCTCCGCGAGGTACGTTCAGTAGTCGGGCGCGATACACCGGAGGTACAACGTGGCCCCAGGTGATACTGAAGCATCGGATGGTCGTGGTGCGCCCAGTGGTAGCCCGACAGCCCGGCGCATCGTGTTGGGGGCGCGGCTGCGTCGGCTGCGGATGGCAGCCGAGATCTCGCGCGCGGAAGCAGGTCACGCCATCCGCGCCTCCGAGTCGAAGATCAGTCGCCTCGAGTTGGGCAGGGTCAGCTTCAAGGAGCGGGACGTCACCGACCTGCTCACGATGTACGGAGTGGCAGACCCCGAGCGGCGCGAGGCATTCCTCGAACTGGTTCGGCAGTCCAACCAACCGGGCTGGTGGCACCGCTACAACGATCAGGTACAGGACTGGTTTCAGGACTACCTCGGGCTGGAGGAGTCGGCCTCGCGGATCCAGGTCTGGGAACAACAGTTCATCCCGGGCCTGATGCAAACCGAGGACTATGCCAGGGCGATCGTGACTCGCGGATGGGCGACGTTGGCCGGCGAACGCGCGGACCAGCAGGTCGCCGTGCGGCTGCGGCGTCAAGCGTTGCTCACCAGACCAGATACACCCACGCTGTGGGCGGTCATCGATGAATACGTATTGCACCGGCCGATTGGCGGCCGGGCGCTGATGCTGGCCCAGATCGAGCATCTCCTCGAACTCACCTCATGGCGCACCGTCACCCTGCAGCTGGTGCCCTATCAGTTCAGCGGATTTGCCGCGGAGGGCTCGTTCACCATGCTGCGCTTTGCTGAGCGGGAACTGCCCGATGTGGTCTACCTCGAGCACCTCTGCGGTGCGCTGTATCTAGACAAGCGGTCCGAGACCGAGCTGTACAGCAGAGCGTTCGACCGGCTGACCGTGGACGCATACACCCCCGATCACACCCGGCAACTGCTCGCCAAGGCCCGCGCCGAGATCTAGGTCAGGCCACACCTACTCACCTACGGGCGCACGTCCAGCCCGTAATCTATGCCCTGAGGGCGACTTCACGCATCTGCACGTGCATTGACACGGGCAGATGCGTGGCCTACCATCCGATGCACGTGCAGATGCATCTATGGGAAGATGGCCAGCCATGTCGCAGCAGGTCCACCTCCGCATGACCGCCGCCACTCTTGCTGGTGTCCGGTGGCGCAAGAGCAGGCACAGCGGATGCCTCGGTAACTGTGTCGAGGTCGCAGCACTTAACAGTGACAAAATTGCAATGCGCAATTCTCGCGAGCCGGATGGCCCAGCGTTGATCTTCAGCCGCGGTGAGATGGCCGCCTTCCTGGCCGGCGCCAAGGACGGCGAGTTCGAGGGCTGCTAGCCGGCAACGCCCGGCTGCGTGGGTACCCCGATCGTCTGGAGGTGGTCGTCGTCAACGACGGGCCGGATACCGCTGAGTGGTATGTGCGCAGCATGGGCGATAACGACACCCATCGCGGCCGGTACTGCGCCACCACCCGCAGCGTGCACGCCCTGTGCGGTATGGAGTTCATGCCGTTGCCGATCGGCTGGCGGGGCCTCCGGTTAGCGCTGCCCGGCCAACCCCCCGACCTCGAGCAGATCTGCTCCGATTGTGCAGGGAAAGCCGTCGATACCAGCGGGGCCAGATCCGGCATGCCGTAGCCGCCCAGCCTGCACAGGCGTAAACAGGCAGTAGCGGGGTATCCCGACGCTTAACGCCTAGCACCGTGGAGGTAGGACATGCACATCGGCGGGATCATTTCGGCGATCATCGTGGGTCTCATCATCGGTGCGCTTGGGCGTTTAGTAGTGCCCGGTAAGCAGGCGATCCCGATCTGGCTCACCATCGTCATCGGCATCATCGCGTCGTTCATCGGCGGATACATCGCAGTGGCCTTCGGCTACCGCAACGCCAACGGCGGCATACCGTGGGTTGCGATCATCCTCCAAATCATCGTCGCTGCGATCGGAGTGTCCATCGCCGCGGGCGCCTACGCTCGGCGCGGCATCAGTCGCTAGCCGCACATCCCGCGCTAGTCGGTCAAGTCGACGCACCTACCCGCCGCTGTCAGGACGGCCGCAGCGGGTAGATGATCCCGACCGGGCGCGGATGTGGCCGCAGTATCCATCGGCTCACTTCAATCCGGCGGTCGTCGGTGCGAACTCGCTGTTATCACGCCTGCCCGCCGCGTTGACAGGGTCACCCAATAGCACCAAGCTTATCTGGTCATATTTGCGGTGGGGAGGCAGTGATGACGGTGGTTGGTAGCCGGCCGGCGCAGGGTCGACCTACGGCCTGCGTTTCATCAGCTGTGATCACCGTACCGATCGGCATTGCAAGTCTGATGTTCACCCGTGCGGCATCTGATCACCAGCTCGGCGGCCAAGCCTGCGGGCGTGCCGGGCCGGCGGCCGATGGCGCAGAGTCGCGATGTGGGAGGAAACGGATATGGCCATTGTAGGCCCGGAGGAAAAATTTGGTATCAAGCTCCATAGCAAGTCAGGGCACAGGACGATTGACCAGAGTTATTCCCTGCTCCTCGGTATTGTTGTAATAGTTCTGGGGATTCTCGGGTTCTTCCTGACGGGAATGGCGAACTACACGGAGATGTCGGATCATTACATCCTGGGGCTATTCCAGACGAACGGATTCCACAACACCATATACATCATCCTCGGGGTGTTTTGGCTGATCGGGGCGTTTGCGCTGACGCCAGCCGGCAATCAGGGTATGAACATCGCGTTCGGTGGCATCTTATTACTGGTCGGCGTGATGGGATTCATGGGTTACTGGTCGCTGCTGTCCATCCCGCCAGGAATCAACGGGGACAACATCCTGGACGTGGTGGTGGGTCTGGTAACTCTGCTCGTAGGAGGTGGCGCCCTCAGCGCGGGTCAGGCATCCGCGCGCGCGTAGTCACCGGCGATTGGTCGCTGGGAGTGAGCGCCTCCGCTGCAGCTACGCACGGTTGTCGCTCACTTTCAGCGATCTTGCGGCGAGGCAGGCCCCTCAGCCCAGCCGTACGGGCCGCGGCCTGGCCTCAATCGCTCGGGGTCTGCCGCCCGGCACTACAGCGACGACCTCACCGTCGATCACCGACGGTCTCATGGCAGGGACACTCGGCGACGCCATAAATACGTTTACCACCGTTGGCGACTCCCGGGGCGGCCGCGCAGCTTCCCACCGAGCGCGGGCCTCCACGAATTCCCACTGCTCCTCTATTGCTTGATCGGCGAGGTGCCGCAGACGGCTTTCAGCGTACTTGCGGTTTTCGTGGCCGCGGGCGATCCAGCCGATAGCGAACCACCCCATCGCAATGAGTATTCCCCCCATCCACAGCAACCCGACGACCATCACGGACCTCCAGTCAGCACATCCGGCGCCTCACCGTGACCCTAGTTGCCCAGCTGCTGGTTCGGGAGCGCTAAGAATGCGTCAAGATCGGTGCTGCGGCGGCGCGGGACTGTCAGGCTCGGGGCTGTGCTCAAGCGACTTCTGGTGGGCCGGCCGCGGCGCAGCGCTCGACTAGGCGAGACGCTGCTACCGAAGTGGCTGGCACTACCGGTGTTCTGCAGCGACCCGTTCTCGTCTGTCGCCTACGCCACCGAGCAGATCGTGCTGGTGCTCGCCGCCGGCGGGCTGGCGGCTTTGGCGCTTACCCCGTGGGTGGCGCTGGCAGTGGTGGTCCTCCTGGTGGTGGTAGTCGCCTCCTACCGCCAGACTTGCTACGCCTACCCCGACGGTGGCGGCGCGTTCGTGGTCAGCAGGGAAAACCTCGGCGAAACCGCGTCGCTGGTCGCGGCCAGCGCGCTGCTGGTCGACTACGTGATGACCGTGGCGGTGTCGATCGTGTCCGGGGTGGTCGCCATCACCTCAGCGATCCGGTCGTTGGTGCCGCACGCGGTGGCGCTGTCAGTGACGTTTGTGGTGGTGCTCACGCTGGCGAACCTGCGTGGGACGAAGGAGTCCGGGCGGGCGTTTGCGCTGCCCACCTATTCGTTCATTGGCCTGACCTTCCTGATGTTCAGCGTTGCGGCCGTGCGAAGTCTCAGCGGCGGCCTGCCGCCGGCTGAGACCGCGTCGGCTCCGGTTGCGCAGACCGCGACGACGGGCGGACTGCTCGCAGCGTTCCTACTGCTGCGAGCGTTCTCGTCGGGATGTACCGCGTTGACCGGGGTCGAGGCGATCAGCAATGGAGTGCCGGCGTTTCGCAAACCGAAGGGCCGCAACGCTGCGATCACCCTGACCGTGATGGGGGTTGTCGCGATCACCATGTTCGGCGGGATCACCGTGCTCGCGGTCGCCTTGGACGCTCGGGCGAATCCTGACGGCAATCCGTCGGTGATCTCCCAGATCGCTGCATCGGTGTTCGGCGGCGGCTCGGTGCTGTTCTACCTCTATCAAGCGGCCACTGCGGGCATCCTCGTGCTGGCCGCGAACACCGCGTTCAACGGCTTCCCGGTGCTCGCGTCCATCCTGGGCCAACACCGCTACCTGCCCCGGCAACTGCACAACCGGGGCGACCGGCTGGTGTTCTCCAACGGCATCCTGCTGCTCGCCGCCTGCGCCGCCGCATTGATCATCGGGTTCGACGCCGACATCGACAAGCTGATCCAGCTCTACATCATCGGGGTGTTCACCAGCTTTACCCTCAGCCAATGCGGCATGGTCCGGCACTGGAGCCGCGAGCTCGCTGGGGGCAGCGACCGCAACCGCAGACGCACGATCCGTCGATCCCAGGCGATTAACCTCGTCGGCGCGCTGTGCACCGCGGTCGTGCTGGTGGTGGTGTTCGCCACCAAGATCGAGCATGGTGCCTGGCTCGCGGTAGCCGCGATGATCGTGCTGTATTTCCTGATGCGGGCCATCAACCGGTACTACGCTCGGATTACCGCCGAGGTGGCACCGGAGCAGACGCCGCCGACGCTGCCGGCCAGCGTGCACGCTGTGGTGCTGGTCTCCCGGCTGCACAAGCCCGCGCTGCGGGCGCTGGCCTTCGCTCGGGCCAACCGCCCGGATGTCTTGGAGGCGGTCACGATGGCCACCGATGAGCAGGAGACCCGGGAGCTGGCCGATGCCTGGCAGCGGCGGGGTATCCCGGTGCCGCTCAAGGTGCTGGAAGCGCCCTACCGCGACCTGCTGCGCCCGCTGACCGACTACATCCAGCGGTTGCGCCGCGACAAGCCGAGCGCGGTGATCGCGGTGTATATCCCCGAGTACGTCACGAGACGGTGGTGGCAGAACTTGCTGCATAACCAGAGCGCGCTGCGGATCAAGGCGCGGTTGCTGTTCACCCCTGGGGTCGTCGTGATCAACGTCCCCTACCTTCTCGGCGTAACCGGGCAGGGATGGCTCGGAAGCGAGTTGAGCCTTGAGCGCCAACCCGCGCGGTAGCACCGAACGCCACGTCCGGGGTGCTTTGCGGCTCTATCTGGGAGCCGCGCCCGGGGTGGGCAAGACCTACGCCGCCCTCAGCGAGGCCCGGCGGCGCTCCGGGCGTGGCACCGACGTGGTCGTCGGCTTCGTCGAAACCTACGGCCGGCCCAAGACCGAGGAGCTTCTCGATGGCCTGGAGGTGGTGCCCCAGTGCCTGACCGGTGGGGTTACCGAGATGGACGTCGACGCGGTGCTGGCGCGCCGCCCAGCGGTGGTGGTCGTCGACGAGCTGGCGCACACCAACTCCCCCGGTGCCCGGCACGCCAAACGGTGGCAGGACGTCGAGGAGCTGCTCGCCGCGGGGATCACGGTGCTGTCCACGGTGAACGTCGAGCATCTGGAGTCGCTACACGAAGTGATCGAGCGGATCACCGGTGTCGCCCAGCGCGAAACGGTGCCCGACGAGGTGGTGCGCAGCGCCGAGCAGATCGAGCTGGTCGACATCACCCCCGAGGCGCTGCGGCGCCGGATGGCGCACGGCAACATCTACCGCCCGGAAAAAGTCGACGCCGCGCTGGCCAACTACTTCCGACCAGCTCACCTGACCGCGCTGCGCGAGCTGGCACTGCTGTGGTTGGCCGATCAGGTCGACGTGGCGCTGCGCCGGTACCGCAGCGAGCAGGACGTCACCGATATCTGGGAGGTCAGGGAACGCGTGGTAGTGGCCATCACCGGCGGCCCGGAGAGCGAGACGCTGGTGCGCCGGGCCCGGAGGATTGCCGCTCGTGCCGGCGCCGAGCTGCGGGTGTTACACGTCCTGCGCGGCGACGGGCGCCTCGGTGCGGACCCGGCCGTGCTGGCGCGCTGCCGCACGCTCGCCGAGGGGATGGGCGCCGGTTTTCACACCGTGGTCGGCGACGACATCCCCACCGCGCTGCTGGACTTCGCCCGCGGCGTCAACGCCACCCAGCTGGTACTGGGCACCTCCCGGCGCTCGCGGCTGGCCCGGCTGTATAAGGCGGGCATCGGCGCCACCGTGGTGCAGCGATCGGGATCTATCGACGTGCACCTGGTGACCCATGAACAGGCCGGCAGCGACCTCCGGGTCATCGCCCCTCGGGGCGCGTTGCCGCCCGCGCGCAAGCGGCTGGGTTGGGCCGGCGCGGCGCTGCTCCCCGCGGCGGCCACCGCGATCGGGGTGACCGGGACGCACTTGTTCGGCCTGGCCACCGACGTCGTAATGTTCCTGCTCGCGGTGGTGACCGTGGCGCTGGTCGGTGGGTTGGGACCGGCGCTGATTGCTGCGTTGCTCGGTGGGTTACTGCTGAACTTCTTCCTCACCCCGCCCGTGCACACCCTGACCATCGCCGACCGAGCCAACGTGATCACGCTGGTGTTGATGCTGCTGGTTGCGGTCCTGGTCGCGATGGTGGTCGATCGCGCAGCCCGGCGAGCCGAACAGGCTGCCCAGGCCCGCACCGAAGCATCCCTGCTGGCCTCCTACGCCCGGACCGTGCTCACCGATCCCAACCCGCTGCCCAGGCTGCTGGACGATATCCGGGAAAGCTTCGCGCTCACCTCGGTAGCCCTGCTGGAACGCCACGACGGCCGGTGGCAGCTGGCCGCCGCCACCGGAGCGAACCCGTGCCTGCGCCCGGAGCAGGCCGATATCGACATCGCCGTGACCGATGATGTCCGGCTCGCCCTGGCCGGCAGCGCCGTGACCGCAGCCGACCAGCTGATCCTGGAAGCCGCCGCCGGCCAGGCGCTGCTGGCGCTGCGCCAGCAACGGATGGCCGCCGAGGCCGCGCAGGCACAGCGCCAGGCGCACGCGGCGGCACTGCGCACCGCGTTGCTGTCCGCCGTTGGCCATGACCTGCGCACCCCGCTGACTTCGATCAAGGCCGCCATCGGCAGCCTGCGCGACCCCGAGCTGGCGCTGTCGGCAGCCGACTGGAGCGAGCTGCTGGCCACCGTCGAGGAATCCACCGACCGGCTGCACGCGCTGGTGGACAACCTGCTCGACTCCTCCCGGCTGGCCACCGGGGCCATCACCCCGGCGTTGCAGCCGGTCGGCTATGACGAGGTGGTGCTGCGCGCACTGTCCGGGCTCGACGGTGCCCGCTCCGCCGGCCGAGCCGGCAATCAGACCACGGTCGAGGTGGACATCGACGAGTCGCTGCCGCACGTGCTCGCCGACGCCGGGCTGCTGGAACGCGTCGTCGCCAACATCGTCGACAACGCGCTACGCCACGGCGCGGGTGCACCGGTCGCGATCCGCGCCAGCGCGCATGCCGACCATGTCGAGCTGCGGGTGGTCGACCACGGACCCGGCATCCCGCCGGGCTCGGCGGCCAGCATGTTCACCCCATTCCAGCGGTTGGGCGACCGTGACACCACCAGCGGCATCGGGCTCGGGCTCAGCGTCGCCCACGGGTTCACTGACGCGATGGGCGGCTCGCTGACCGTCGAGGACACTCCCGGCGGTGGATTGACCCTCGCGATCTGCTTGCCTACCGCACCGAAGACGGTCCACCGCGGTAACCAGGCCGTCCGGTGACCCGCGTGCTCGTCGTCGACGACGACCCCCAGATCCTGCGAGCCTTGAAGATCAACCTAGCCGCCCGCGGCTACACCGTGCTGACTGCGCCCGACGGCACCAGGGCGCTGCACGTCGCAGCTCACGATCACCCGGACGTCATCGTGCTCGACCTCGGGCTTCCCGATCTGGACGGCGCCGACGTGATCACCGGGCTGCGCGGCTGGAGCACCACCCCCATCATCGTGCTGTCCGCCCGCACCGACTCCGGGGACAAGGTCGAGGCGCTCGACGCCGGCGCCGACGACTACGTCACCAAACCCTTCGGCATGGACGAGCTGCTGGCCCGGCTGCGCGCCGCGGTTCGCCGCGCTACCACGCATGCGGTCGCAGGCGAGCCCGTCGTGCATGCCGGGGCGCTGGATATCGATCTGGCCGGCAAGCAGGTCACCCGCGACGGTGTGGTCGTCCACCTCACTCCCACCGAGTGGGGCATCCTCGAACTGCTGGCCCGCCACCACGGCAGACTCGTCACCCAGCGCCAACTGCTTGCCGAAATTTGGGGTCCGCACTACCGCAATGAAACCCACTACCTGCGCGTCTACCTCGCCCAGCTGCGCCGCAAACTCGAACCTGACGCCTCCCACCCCCGCCACCTGATCACCGAACCCGGGATGGGCTACCGCTTCCAGCCCTGATCCCCGCCCCCATCCGGCAGTCTGGAGAGCAAGGGCTATCCGGTCTTCCGCATAGCCAGTGTGCCGGTGGAGTAGTCACGGTCCGTGGCAAGCCTGCTGTGCCTGACGCCGTAGGCGAAGTAGACGACGAATCCGATGACCATCCAGACGACGAACCGGATCCAGGTTGCGCCCGGCAGGTTGAGCATCAGATAGAGCGAGGCGACTACCGCGAGGATCGGCACCAGGGGCACGCCTGGGCAGCGGAACGCCCGTGGCAGGTCCGGACGGGTGCGGCGCAGGACCACTACCCCGATAGCGACGAGTAGGAAGGCGAACAGCGTGCCGATGTTCACCAGCTCGGCGAGCTCGGTGAGTGGCACGAACGTGGACAGCAGCGCGACGACGAGACCCGTCGCGATCGACGTCCGGGCCGGGGTGCCGAACCGCGGGCTGACCGCCGCGAACGCCGGCGGCAGCAACCGGTCGCGGCTCATCGCGAAGAAGACTCGGCTCTGGCCCAGCATCAGGATCAGCATCACGGTGGTAAGCCCGAGCAGTGCTCCTACCGAGATGACGGTCGCAAAGCCCGGTTTGCCGACCGAGCGAAACGCCTCAGCCAGCGGCGCGTTGACCTTGATGTCGGTGTACTTCACCATCCCGGTGACCACGAGGGACACCGCGACATAAAGCGCTGTGCAGATGCCGAGAGAGGCGAGGATGCCGATGGGCATATCCCGCTGTGGCTTTTTGGTCTCCTCCGCGGCGGTCGCGACGATGTCGAATCCGATGAACGCGAAGAACACCAGCGCGGCACCGGTGAAAATACCACTGATACCGAACGAACCCGGGGCGAAACCAAGATCCTGGAGCAGGGACGGGGTGCTTTGCGCGCCGCCGGCAGCCGGGGATCCGGACGGCGGGATGAACGGCGAATAGTTCGCGGCTTTGAGGTAGAAGCATCCGGCGACGATGACGAACAGCACGATGCCGATCTTGACGGCTACTATCGCCACGTTGACCTGGGAAGAGATCTTGATTCCGAGACAGATCACCGCGGTGAGGATGAGCACGATCGCGGCCGCGACGATGTTGTGCGCACCACCATATGCCCAATCTGGAATGGTGATGCCAGCCGATTTCATCACATCAGCGAAATAGGACGACCAACCGACCGCTACCGTGCTGGCACCGAGGGCCAGCTCGAGGATGAGGTCCCAGCCAATGATCCACGCCACGAACTCGCCGAGAGTGGCGTAGGAGAAGGTGTACGCCGAGCCGGCCACCGGCATTGTGCTGGCGAACTCCGCATAGCACAGGGCGGCGAGCGCGCAGGCGATAGCTGCGAAGACAAACGACAGCGCCACTGCCGGACCTGCTTGGACCCCGGCGGCCTTGCCGGTAAGCACGAAGATGCCCGTGCCGATGATCACGCCGACCCCGAACAGGGTGAGCTCAACGGGGCCGAGCCGCTTGCGGAGCTGATGGATCGGCTCCTCGGTGTCGGCGATGGACTGCTCGATGCTCTTCGTCCGTCCGAGGTTCACGACCTACCTCCACACCGGCTAGCACATGCAGCGGGCGGTATCCGCGCACGTCCCTGTGCTGTCGTGAATTGTACGGCGCAAACATCGATTCCGCGGCATGCGCCCGGGGTGTGGCGATGCCCGGCCCGGGTTACTTGGCGCCGGCCGGAGTCAGCGGTGTCGGTCCACTGGGCGTCGCCAGGCCACCGCCTCCGCCGCCATCGCCGCCAGGGTTGGTCTGCACCCAGATCCGGACCCGATGGCCGGCGGCGACCTGGCTGCCGGCCGCGGGTTCCTGTGCCGCTACGACACCCGCCACGGTCGGCGAGTGACCGGGATCCTGGTCGACGGCGAGCAGGCGGGCGTCCAGCGCTACATCATGAGCCACCGCAGCTGCCAGGCCTACCAGCGCGGGGACCACGGTCCGTCCTTGTTGCCCTCCTTGTCTCATACCCCCACGGTAGCGTTTTTGCGCTGGCTGTCATCTGGGCCGGATCCAGTGGGCCGTCCTCAGGTGGCCGCATGAGTTGATCGCGGGCATTCGGACGATCTGTGCCAGAGCTGGTGGATGACGACGGATTCCGGCGAATGCACACCAGGATCGCGACCGGGGCACAGTGTGGTGCCCGTGCTGTCAGCCGCACCGTGACCGGACACGATTGCCAAGCGGCCGGTCCGGGTAACCCAAAGCACGCGACGACAAACGGCCGCCTGTGCTTGCACCGCTGGTATCGGGGTCAGCGGGATGAGCGCAGAGGAAAGGAGTGCTGGTGATGACGCGCTCGGCAACCGCGGTCCGGATCGACCGGGTGCATCGGGGTGGGGCTGCCGCGCTGGGCGGCTTCCTGTGGGTGTTCGCCATTCTGGGATTCGTCCACGAGCTGTCCTTCTTGTCCACCAGCGGGCGGATTTTCGGCCTGTCCACCAACGGTGCCCTGTCAATAATCTCGCTCGTGGTGGGCGCCGTGCTGCTGGGCTCGGCGGTGCGCGGCGGGCGCACGGCCTCGACGGTCACCGCCTCGATCGGGGTGCTGTTCCTGCTTTCCGGGCTGGTGCACCTGGCGATCATCCAGACGCCGGCGAATGTCTTGTCGTTCGGGCTGCCCAACGTCTTCTTCAGCCTCGTCGTCGGCGTGGTGTTACTCGGGATCGGCGCCTACGGCCGGCTTACCGGCGCCAAACCTCCCGGCAATCCGTACCGCCGGCCGCGCGACGGCCGGCCCACGCTGCGCGATGAGCCCGAGCTGGACGATGCCGAGGAGGCCGTCGCCGCGGGCACCGCGACACCGGAGCAGGAGCAACAGGTTCAGGCCGACGCCGCCCAACGGCAGATCAGCCAGTACGACCAAGCGTGGGAGACCTTCCACCGCGGCCACCGCCAGGATGAGGTCACTGCGATGCGCGAGGATGAGCGCAGGGAATCCTCGTACCCCGAGCGCGCCGGCGATCAGCGGCGATCCCGGTAGCCTGCCGGCGCGGCTTGCACATCGGCTTCGAAGGGTTCGATCCGATCTGCCCTTCGGGTGTGATCAGGTCATCCAGCACGCATAGGGCGAGACCATCAGGCACCATCGTGCGTGATTGTCTTCCACTAGCTGTGCTAACACAGTCACAAGCTCGTCGACGCCATTTCCGCAGTCGGTGAACCCGCCGGCACACCAGCGGCGGTGCCTACTCGACTGGGGCGCCGGATTGTTCGTCGCCGGCGATCCAGACCGTCTTGGCGTTGACGAACGAGCGCGGCCCGAAGTGGCCGAGTTCGCGGCCGTAGCCGGAGTTCTTGACCCCGCCGAAGGGCACGGCAGGAGTGGATTCGGTGAACTTGTTGATGTACATCATGCCCGTGGCCACCTCGGTGATGAACCGCTGCTGCTCGCCGGGATCGCGGGTCCAGGCGCTGCCGCCGAGGCCGAACGCGGAGTCGTTGGCGATCCGGACGGCCGCATCGATATCGGGAACCGCCCACAGCAAAGCGACCGGCCCGAAGAACTCCTCTCGGGCGCCGGGAGAACCGTCCGGGATGTCGGTCAGCACGGTGGGCGGGTAATAGAAGCCCGGCCGGTCCAGCGGCTTGCCGCCGGTCAGCAGCCGGGCACCGGCCGCGACGGTGTCGCGCACCTGCTGATCGATGATCTTCACCGCGTCGCCCGAGGACAGCGGACCCATGTCGGTGCCGGGATCGGTGGGATCTCCGACGGCAAGTGCCTCCATCTTCTCGACCATCCGGCGGGCGAACTCGTCGGCGATGTCCTGGTGGACGATGAAGCGCTTCGCGTTGATGCAGGACTGCCCGTTGTTGAGGGTCCGGGACACGACCGCGTTGCCGACGGCATCGGCAAGGTCCGCCGACGGCATGACGATGAACGCGTCGCTGCCGCCCAGCTCCAGCACCGT
>DATFDO010000249.1:0-4042 GCA_035252045.1 Pseudonocardiaceae bacterium | reverse complement strand
TGCCCGCCGTACGGTGCGAGCCGATGGATCCGCAGCGGATGAAACCGCCCGGCGGGCGCGCCAACCAGGCTGGCCGCCGCGCCACCGGTGAAGCGGAACTCGTCGTCGCCGACGGCGCCGACATCGTCCGGGAAGGCGATGTCGGTCACGACATGTTCATCGTCCAGTCGGGGCAGGTCCGGATCAGCAAGCGTAAGGCGCACGGGGAGGTCATCCTTGCCACCCTCGGCAGGGGTGACTTCTTCGGCGAGATGTCGCTGCTCGAATCGCTTCCCCGGGAGGCCACCGCTCGAGCCGTGGGTGAGACCCGGCTGCTCGTTCTGAGCCGTGGCGGGCTCCTGTTCCGGCTGCGGCGCGACCCGACATTCGCCCTAGAAATGCTCAACCACCTGAGTTCCCGCCTGCGGGCCGCTCAGGCCAGGCTCATCGCCCTCGAACCCGACGAGCAGGAGCCCGGGCGTGAAGATTGAAGCTGCCGAGGAACATCTCGTCATCGTTTCTGACCTGCATCTGGGCAACCCCGCCTCCAGCGCCCGAACCCGGCTCGTGGCATTCCTCGACCACATCCGGGACACCGGCGCCAGCGTCTGCATCAACGGCGACGGCTTCGACATCCTCCAGACGAGCTTCAGCCGGCTGGCCGCTGATGCCATCCCGGTTATCAACCGGCTCAAAACGCTGCGGGCCGACGGGCGCAACATCTATTACGTCGTCGGCAACCATGACATCGTCCTAGAGCATTTCCTTGAGGAGTGGTCGCTGTGTGATCTGTCGCCGTTTCTCAACCTTCGCTCCGGGAATCGGCGCATCCGTATCGAGCACGGCCACCTCTACGACCCGTTCTTCGTCCGAAGCCCTACGCTCTACGGAATAGCAACCCATCTGGCCCGCTACGCCCTGTTCGCCGTGCCCGACACCTACCAGCTGTGGGCCCATGCGGAGCGGCGGCTGCAGGAGGCACGCCGCCGGCGGGTGGACCGGGCGGGCACGGCCGGCGGCACCCGGCACACCACGTTGCTCGGGTCGCCGTACCACGAGGCGGCGAGCATGATCCTTCGCCGAGGTTTCGACGCGGTCGTCTTCGGTCACACGCATTTAGCTGAAATGGTCACGCTGCCCGAAGGCGTCTACATGAACTCGGGCAACTGGCTCTCGGACGCCAGCTACGTGGAGATCACCAACGGTGAGCTGGCCGTGCGAACCTGGGACGGTACGTGACCGGGAGCAGGCTGCACCGGCCCACATTGCGAACGCTACGTAGTTGGCCGATCACCCCTTGACTACAGGTGCACGCCGATCTACGCTAGCTCACCGGTCGGGGACCGTACCCATCAAGGGAGTCCTCACCTCCCGCTGATCCTTTCTTGGATTATGTCGATAAACGCGCCCACCATCTCCCGTGGTTCGGCTCTTCGGCGCGCCGCATCTATCAGGAGAGCCGCACAGTGAATATTCGGTCGTTGTACACGCACCGCATCTTGTTGGCCTTGCTGGTCGCCGCTGCGCTCGCGGTAGCGTTGATGACCATCCTCGTGATCCGCCAGCAGCACTCTCAAACGGATGGTCAAATCTTTCTCGAAGCGGGCGGCAGCGCCGGTGCACATCCGTTTCTTCCGCTGGCGGTTCCACCCGCGACCATGGGTGGGAACCAAGGCAGTGGCGCTACCTCCTTTCAGACGACGGCCAGCACGGACAACCGGGTGGCCTGCGACCCGGACAAGCTTGTGTCCTACCTAGCCAGCAATCCGCAAGCGAGTCAAGCCTGGGTGCACGCGCTGAACTCGGATCGCGCGCTGAGTTGGAGCGGTGGCACCCGAGTCGAGATCCAGCAAATCCCATTTTACCTGCACGAACTGACGCCGCGTCTGCTTGCCGACGACCTGCGAGTCACCAATTATCAGTTCGCCAACGGTGCCGGGCTTGCGGTTCAATCAGTCCTGCAAAAGGGCACTGCGGTTCTGGTGGACGCCAAGGGAATTGCCCGGGTTCGATGCGCTTGCGGCAACCCGCTGACGCCCATGGTCGAACTGAAGGTGCCGCCGATTTATCGGGGTACGCCGTGGCCCGCTTTCCGACCCCGACGCATTCTCGTGACCCAACGTGAACTGCCCAGGCCCTATCAGTCAGTGCCACCCGTCGTTGGCGCTCACCTGGATCCGCAGCCGTGGCAGGGCGAACCTGCACGGCTGGCCCTGCCGCCGTATCCGGACAAGCCCGACCGCTCTCATGAGTCACCGCACCCAGGCAGACCTGGCCCCGATGGGTTGTCGCAGCCCCACCCGGGCGGTCCTGCGCAACCCGTTGAGCCGCACTACCCGGACAGGTCCTCAGAACCGGCGGCCCTGAAGCATCCGGACAAGCCGGCGTCGCCGCATAAAAAGCAACCGGTGGAAGATCGAGCGGTCGAATCGAATACCGGACCCGACGCTGCGCAACCTGGCGCCCAACCCGAACAGTCGGCGGTCCAGAGCCCGCGAGTACATCAGCGCAGCAACCCCTCCCCGGGTCGCCCGGTGAGCGCTGCTCAACAGGGCCGTGCGGATCAGCCGGCATCACCCGGGCCGAGAAAACCGGCCCGATCAGAACAAACCACAGCAAAAAGCCGGCGTAGTCACGATCTCGGCAGCCCTGACGGCGAGAAGGCGCGGGCCACGGAGGATCACTGAAATCTACCCATTCGAGCGCGCTGTGTTCATCTTCCGTTCAGCCAAACGCAGGATTCTTGTGCCGTGCTCCTCCACCGGGCTGGCGAGGTCGGCGAAGACAGCGACGAGCATCACTGCGTAGTCGCCGGCCGGAAGACCGACGGTGCGCTCGCCGATGTATGGAGCGACGCGCAGGCCTACCTTGACGGCTGCTATGTGGCATACGTGCCCCGCTGTGAATGCGGCTGGACTGGACCGCCGTTCAGCATCACGCCGAGCGGCTACGCCGCCTGCGAGCAACTCTGGCGGGACAAACACCTGCAGCCGTTCCTCCGCGCCGCGAACCCAGCTCGGACACGTCTGTGACCGTGGCCGGAAACCGGAGTGCACGCACGCGCGCCGGATTACCATCGGCAGCGTGGCTGGGCTGCTCCGGTCGGCCGGCGTGGTGTTGGTAGGCGGCCGCTCCTCGCGCATGGGCACGGCGAAAGCCGAACTGGAATGGCACGGATCCACCTTGCTTCGCCGTACTCTCGGCGTACTCGACCGCTCGCTCGAAGGGCCGCTGCTGGTCGTTCGCAGCCCAGGTCAACCACTTCCCGAGATCCCACCGCATGTGCACGTGGTGGACGACGCCGAGCAAGGGCGGGGACCCCTGCAGGGCATCGCCGCCGGCTTGGCCGCGCTGGCCGGCCGAACGCACACGGCGTTCATCTGCTCCACCGACCTACCGTTTCTGCATCCCGCGTTCGTCCGCCGGGTGTTGACCGCGCTCACCGACGACATCGACGTCGTACTTCCGGTCGCCCACGGCTACCCGCAGCCGCTGGCCGCGGCTTACCGGACCACCATCGCGTCCCGGGTCGCGGGACTGCTGGCAGCTGGTGAGCTGCGCCTGAACCTCCTGTTTGGCCAGTGCGCCACGCGACGCGTGGACGAGGCCACATTGCTCGCAGACCCGGTGCTGGCCACCGCCGACCCGGCGCTGGATTCGCTAGTCAACGTCAATGCCCCGGCCGAGTACCACGCTGCCCGGCGGCGGCTTGCCCCGCAGATCACCGTGGCGCGCAGCGGCGCCAAGGATCACAGCGGGCGGCGCACCATCCGCGCCGCCACGCTCGCCGGTGCGGCAGCCGAGGTGGGTCTTGCATTGCACAGCCGACTGATCACGACGCTCAACGGCGAGGTGATCGGCCATGACGGCGACGTCCCCCTGGTCACCGGAGACACTGTTGCCTTCGACTGTGCAGCCGCCGGCGGCTGATGCCGATGACCTGACCGCGGAGGTGCGCGCGCTGCACATATCGAATGCGAGAAACAAACCCGCCGGATGTTCCTGCCGCCCTGAGGGTGGCATGCCCGTACCGCCTGCGGCGAACAATCCACCTCAGAGTTGC
>DATFDO010000248.1:0-7450 GCA_035252045.1 Pseudonocardiaceae bacterium | reverse complement strand
GAAGTCCTGAGCGTCGATCGCCGATTCCTTGTCCCGGCGCACCGCGGCGATCTTCTCGTCGAAGTCGCGCAGGTCCGGCGGAGCGGTCATCCGGCCGATCCGCATCCGGGCGCCCGCCTCGTCGATCAGGTCGATCGCCTTGTCCGGCAGGAACCGGTCGTTGATGTAGCGGTCGGCCAGCGTGGCGGCTGACACCAGTGCGCTGTCGGTGATGGATACCCGGTGGTGCGCCTCGTAACGGTCCCGCAGGCCCTTGAGGATCTCGATGGTGTGGTCGATGGTCGGCTCTTGGACCTGGATCGGCTGGAACCGGCGTTCCAGCGCGGGATCCTTCTCCACGTACTTGCGGTACTCGTCCAGCGTGGTGGCGCCGATGGTTTGCAGCTCGCCGCGGGCCAGCATCGGCTTGAGGATCGACGCGGCGTCGATCGCGCCCTCGGCGGCACCGGCCCCGACCAGGGTATGCATCTCGTCGATGAACAAGATGATGTCCCCGCGGGTGCGGATCTCCTTGAGCACCTTCTTCAGGCGTTCCTCGAAGTCACCGCGGTACCGCGAACCGGCCACCAGCGAGCCCAGGTCCAGGGTGTAGAGCTGCTTGTCCTTGAGTGTCTCGGGCACCTCGCCCTTGACGATGTTCTGCGCCAGGCCTTCGACGACGGCGGTCTTGCCGACGCCGGCCTCGCCGATGAGCACCGGGTTGTTCTTGGTCCGGCGGGACAGCACCTGCATGACCCGCTCGATCTCCTTGCCGCGCCCGATCACCGGGTCCAGCTTGCCCTCCCGGGCGCTGGCGGTGAGGTTACGCCCGAACTGGTCGAGCACCAGCGACGACGACGGGGTGCCCTCGCCGCGTCCGGAGCCGGACTCCGCGGGCTCCTTGCCCTGGTAGCCCGACAGCAGCTGCAGCACCTGCTGGCGGACCCGGTTGAGGTCGGCACCCAGCTTGACGAGGACCTGCGCGGCCACGCCCTCGCCCTCCCGGATGAGGCCGAGCAGGATGTGCTCGGTGCCGATGTAGTTGTGCCCGAGCTGCAGCGCCTCGCGCAGGGACAGCTCCAGCACCTTCTTGGCTCGTGGCGTGAACGGGATGTGCCCCGACGGAGCCTGCTGGCCCTGGCCGATGATCTCCTCGACCTGCTGGCGCACCCCCTCCAGGGCGATCCCCAGCGATTCGAGGGCCTTGGCCGCGACACCCTCACCCTCGTGGATCAGACCCAGCAGGATGTGCTCGGTGCCGATGTAGTTGTGGTTGAGCATCCTGGCCTCTTCTTGGGCCAGCACAACCACCCGCCGCGCGCGGTCGGTGAACCTTTCAAACATTGTGCACTCCTGACTGCCGCGCTACCCCGCGCGACCGGTACTGGGTCACACAGTCCGTGCCGTCACTGTAGCTGCCAGACGGCCTTGCTCGCTGCTGAACTGCTACCCAAACTCTTGGTCCAACGCTCTCCCGCTGGTCAGGATTCCGAAGTGGCATAACTGTCCGCTGTGGGTGAAACTCAACTCTGTCGGGTGGTCCGGGTGTACCCCCCAGTGCGCTGGGGTATTCCGACTGCTAGGTTTGCTCGACATTAGGTAAGGCAACCCTGCGTTAAACCGGAAGCGAAAAAGGAGTGGCTGTGCTGCATGCGGCGGCGCCCCCCAAGCAGTCAGCAACGGTGGGCCCAGTCCGCACGCATCCACTCGCCGCGTCGGTGGCGGCGGTGGACCGGGCAGTCAAACTCCTGTCCTTCCGGGTCCTCGATGATTCCCGGTTGCCGCCTGATCCCCTGACCGCGGATTGGATCGAGTGCGACCAGGCGCTGTCTGATCCCGACTTTTTCACCCGGTGGCGGGCGAAGGTCGCCCGATGGCTGGCCGAGCAGCACGCGGTGCCGACGCAGGCTGCGGTCCCGGAGAAGACCACCGGCGGCTATGTACTGCAGTGGTATCTGATCGTTCCCAGCTATCTCGGCGCGCTGCTGTTTCACTCCGCCCGGCGGGTGCCCACGCTGGCGCCGCCGCAGCTGCGTTTCCGGCTCGGTTGTGCGGTGCTGCGGGAGGTGGCACTGCGCCCTGGGCGGTTCTGGTGCCTACCGGGGGATCCCGACGCCGGGCATCCCGACGCCGTACCGGTCCCCGATGAGACGGCGTTGGCCACGGTGTTGCGTGATCAAGTGATCGCGCACGCCAGCCGCTTCCTGTTCGTCTACGGCAGCCAGGTGCGTTTCGGGCGCCGCACCAAATGGGCAACCGTGACCGATGTGCTGGATAGTGGGTTGCTGCTCGCCGGGCGCGCCTTCGGGTCACCGCAGGCCGGTGCCTCAGACGCGCGTTTAGTGCTTGGTTCCGGTGACACGCCCGCCCACGATCTCTCCCATAAGCCGCCCTACAAGCCCCTGACCTCGGCGTCGACAATCTGCGAACTGACCGACGATCGCGGGCGCACGCACTGGACCCGCCGGCGCGGTTCCTGCTGCTTCCTCTACGCAGTACCCGGCATCGAGCGGCCATGCGCCAGCTGCCCGCGGCTCGCCGCCGCCGAGCGGGCGCACATCTACGGCACGCTCGACCAGGCATGAACTGCGCATAGCCTTTATCTTCAGATCTGTGCAACCCGAGCCGGCGAGTGACTCTGCCGCCGGCCGCCGTTTGCCGGCAGTGGTGGTCAACCCGAGTAACCTCGCCGACCCGACGGCGCTGCGGATCCGCATTATCCGAATCTGCGAAGAGTTGGGGTGGGCACCACCGCTGTGGCTCGAGACCACCATCGAGGATCCGGGTCGTGGCCAGACCCGAATGGCACTGTCTGCCGGTGCCGACGTGGTGCTCGCGTGCGGGGGAGACGGCACGGTGCGCAACGTCGCGCAAGTCCTCGCCGGATCGGGCACCGCGATGGGTTTGCTGCCCACCGGCACTGCGAATCTGCTGGCGCGCAACCTGGCGATAGCGACCTCAGACATGGCCAAAGCCACCCGGATCGCATTGTCCGGGACCAACCGTGCAATCGACGTCGGACGCGTACTCATCGACAATCAGGGTGAGGAACAGGTATTCCTGGTGATGGCCGGGATAGGCTTCGATGCGGCAATCATGGCCGGCGCCCCGCATGAGTTGAAGGCGCGGTGGGGCCCGCTGGCGTATTTCGTCTCCGGATTTCGCGCGCTGAGTGCACCAAGGGCGCCGATCACCCTTGCCGTGGATGGCCGGGCTGAACCGTCCCGTCGAGTTCGCACGGTAGTAGTGGGAAACTGCGGCAGGCTTGTCGGCGGGCTGGTGTTGCTACCCGCGGCTCGGGTCGATGACGGGTTGCTGGATGTCGTGTCCATCGGGCCGAGAAGCATCCGTGGATGGCTGGCGGTGACTGCCCGAGTGGTTACCCGCCGCCGCCAGGGTCACCGGATAGTGCAGCACTGGCAGGGCCACACCGTCATCATCAGCGCAGAGTCGGCTCAGCAGGCTCAACTCGATGGCGATCCCATCGGCGCAGTTTGTGCCTTACGAATGCGCATCGATGGTGGCGCTTTGCTGATACGCGTCCCACCAGCAACGCCAGTGGCGGCTGGCGGGACACACCATCGAGCTTAGCTGCCGCAAGCACATGAACCGGGAGCCGGCCCGGCACGATTACTGTGATGCGGGTAACACGGCCCGTGGAGTGTTCATCCTTCGGGTCCAGGGAGGCGTTGAAATGGTGAGCCTGATGAAAGGTTTTGCAGGCAAGCCCGCGCATGCGCCGTTGACCGATGTCGGTATCGGTGCCTACACCGCTGGCGTTGCGATGCTCGTGGCCGGCGCGGCCGGATTTCAGCAGGCCGCGATGGCCACCGCTTCGGTGATCACGATCGGCATCGGCCTTATTGCCGCCATCCCGACGATCATTACCGGCTTCGTGGATCTGTTCGGTATCCCCGCGGATGCGCCCGCGCGAACCCTGGGCTGGTGGCACCTGACGCTGATGTCCAGCGCCACCGGCATGTTCGCCGGGACGTTCAGGTTGCAGTTAGCCGGATACACCGACGGCAAGATCATCTCGTCGGCGCTGGTCCTCGGCGTCATCTCCTGGATATTGTTGTTAGCCGGCGGCTATCTCGGTGGTGCACTCACCTTCGTCTATGGTGTACGCGTTCTTAAGCGAACCCAAGCGCCGATGGCTGATGCGCTCATTCCTGGTCGCGCCGACCATGGTGACTGATCCATGTACAACACGCCGGTGCCGTCCTCCCCGGACGGCACCGGCGCCTACTGGCCTTCAGTTTCCCTTGTGGTAAGCATCCAATACCTCAGCCGGGATACGGCCCCGGTCTGAGACGTTGAAACCGTTCTTACGGGCCCACTCGCGGATCGCCGCGTTCTGCTCACGGTCTACCGATGCCCGACCACCACTACTCGCGCGGCGGGCCGGACCTGCGGCCTTGCGGCGCCCGCCCGCCTTCCGAGCGTTGCTGACATAGTCAGCCAGCGAGTCACGCAGCTTCCCCGCGTTACCCGCCGACAGATCAATCTCGTAAGCCACGCCGTCGATACCAAACTCAACGGTCTCTTCGGCAGTACCTCCGTCGAGGTCATCGACCAAGGTTACGGTGACCTTCTGCGCCATGCGCGTCGTCCTCCCTCAGGGACGTAGTGGAGGGAGCCATCGCACGACGACTCCACAACGACAACGAGCAGGTTAGCCCATTTCCGTACAGAATGCGAAATCAACCCACCCATTGTGGTCGTACCAGCGGAAACGCAGATGGCTCGGATACACGAACCGGTGAGCGCCATGAGCAGGCGCTCGATCCCCATTCCGATGCCGCCACTCGTGGCATTCCATACGCCATCGCAGTCGTCAAGTCCTCCGCCGGTGGGATCACCTCGTCATCGCCGGCCGCGGTGAGCGCGACTTACGCCTCGAAACGTACTCGTTGCACTGTCGGTTCAACCAGCTGCCGAGTAGGCAGTGACCGACTCAACGGATAGGATGGAGAGATCCTAATTGCGACCAGACCTGCGACGCTGCGGGTCTGGCGAGGTGTCTGTGCTTGAACGACTCTTCTACCAGCTTTACCGACTAGCCAGTCGGATGCACGGCAAGTGCCCGATCGAACGCATCACTGTGCGTCGGGTTTCCTTGCCCAGTTCCTCGGTGTGCGGCCGGAAGCGGACGTAACGTTTTTGCCGTCTTAGGCATTCTCGACACTGGGGCAGATAACTGCCGGTCACAGCCATGTGATCGCCGGCATCGCCCCGGCTTTCCGGTCGACCTAATTGTGGTCACGGTGAGCAACCTCGTGAACTGCGGTAACCGTCGCGCTGCGCCGGTACCGTCTATCCGTGGATGAGATGCATGCCCGGCGGGCGCGCTGTTTTGGATCCGTGGCAGCCAGCTACGCCGAACACCGGCCGGATTACCCGGACCAGGCAGTGGCGTGGGCGCTGGGCTCGCTACCGGACAATGCGCGGGTGCTCGATCTTGCTGCGGGCACTGGAAAGCTCACCGAGGCGATGCTGCGGTGCGGCATGCCCGTGGCCGCAGTACTGGCCGTCGAACCCGACGACCGCATGCGCGCGCAGCTGTCCCGGCTACTACCCGCGGTCACGGTCCGCGTCGGCACTGCGGAGGAGATCCCGGCCGGCGATGGCGCGCTGCACGCCGTCCTCGTCGGGCAGGCGTTTCACTGGTTCGATCCCGACCGGGCGCTCGGCGAGATCGCCCGCGTACTACGACCAGGCGGCGTGCTGGCCGCGCTGGGCAATACCGAGGACGACTCAGTGGACTGGGTGGCCGAGCTGACTGCGGCGGCCCAGGCGCAGCGATCGGTCGGCATGGTCGGACGTGGATTCGCCGACCTGCCGGAGCACCCGGGGTTTCGCGACCCGCAACTGTGCGAATTTCGCTGGCGCTGGCCGCGCACCATCGACTCACTGCTGGATACCGTGTCGACCCATTCATGGGCCGTGACCACCCCACCCGGGCAACGGGCCACTACCTTTGCGGTGATCCGCCGGTTCCTCGAAATGCATCCCAGCACCCGCGATGGCAGCTTCGAGCTCCCGATGCAGACGCTGGTGCTGCGCACCGTCCGCCGTGCCTAGCGCCCGCGCACCAGGACGCGACACACCGAGCAGGGGGACGCGACACGCCGGGGCAGGGGTTAGGTGGTGATGTTGCGGGTGAAGACCATGCGCAGGCCGCGCAGCGTCAAGTGCGGGGCGTGGTGGGTGATGGTGTGCGATTCGGCGATGAGCAGCGGCGCGAGCCCGCCGGTGGCGACCACCACCACGTCGCGCTCGGCTCCCGGCGCCAGCTCTGCGGCGATCCTCCGAACCAGCCCGTCGACCTGCCCGGCGAAGCCGTACAGCAAGCCGGATTGCAGTGCCTCCACGGTGTTCTTGCCGATCACCGAGCGGGGCCGGATGAGCTGCACCTTGACCAGCTGAGCGGCCTTGGTCGCGAGCGCATCGATAGAGATCTCAATGCCCGGCGCCAGCGCCCCGCCGAGGAACTCCCCGCGCGCGCTGACCACGTCGAAATTCGTGGAGGTGCCGAAGTCGACCACGATCGCCGGACCGCCGTAGAGGGTATACGCGGCCAGCGTGTTGACGATGCGGTCCGCGCCGACCTCGCGCGGGTTGTCGCACACCAGCGGCACCCCGGTGCGCACCCCCGGCTCCACGATGACCCGGGGCAGCTGCGGCCAGTACCGGTCCACCATCACCCGCAGCTCGCGCAGCACCGCGGGGACGGTGGACAGCGCGGCCACCCCGGTGATCTTGCCGGAGTATTCGCCGAGCAGGCCACGGAAGGTCAACGCCATCTCGTCGGCGGTCATCCTGGCGTCGGTACGCATCCGCCAGTCATGCAGCAGGGTCGCATCCTGGGCGGCGCCTGCCCGAGGGCCGTCGAACAAACCGAGGACGATGTTGGTGTTGCCGATGTCTACGGTGAGCAGCACTCGGCTGCCCCCGCCGTGTCAAGCGCACTGCCTTCGTGCACGATCCGGTTGTCGGCGTCGACGAAGACCACCCGGGGCCGGTAGTGCCGGGACTCCGCATCGTCCATCGTGCCGTAGGCGATGAGGATCACCAGATCGCCGGGCGTCACCAGATGCGCGGCTGCGCCGTTGATCCCGACCACGCCGCTGGACCGGGCACCCGGGATGACGTAGGTCTCCAGCCGAGCTCCGTTGGTGACGTCGACGATCGCGACCCGCTCGCCGGCCAGGAGGTCGGCGGCGTCCATCAGGTCCTCGTCCACCGTCACCGATCCCACATAATGCAGTTCCGCGTGCGTGACAGTAGCCCGGTGGATCTTGGACTTCAGCATGGTCCGGAACATCATGAGCCTCCCATCTGCACGCAGACGTTGTCGATCAACCGGGTGCCCCCGACGGTGGCGGCCACCAGCAGCCGGGCCGGTCCGTGCTGCGGAGCGGGACCGAGCTGGGGATCGCGCAGCGCCAGGTAGTCCAGCGCGACGGCC
>DATFDO010000247.1:0-2724 GCA_035252045.1 Pseudonocardiaceae bacterium | reverse complement strand
CGCTGTCGTCACGGTCAGCGAGACGCTGGCGGTTCAGGCGACCGGAGCGTCGATGCTGCGCTACCTCGGCACGCCGGAGATCACCCGCTCCCAGACGTCAGGGGCAGCCACAGTCGTGCCGGATTCCGGATAGTGACTTTGAGTAATTAACGACTGGTGGATCGTGACTGGCATTCCCGTGACGTTTGAAAATTGAAAACAGTATGTCACCAGATGGATACAGGCTGTTACCGAGTGGGGATAGCTCGATCCTACTCACAGTAGTATTCACCGTCTAAGGAGAAGTCGCCCATGGCTATCTCCTCACAGTTAGCTTATGCTGGCGGCGAGGGGTATTGGCGCGACGCGGGGGGGCGTAGCCAATGTGTCAAGGGGGGCCGTGGCGGCCGGCTGAACACGCCATGCCGTCAACTATGCCTCCGACCAGCGCCGGGTACAGAGCGCGTTGGTCGGGTACACGATGAGAACAGATTCGTGGACGCTCACTGGGCGTGACTCAGAGTTGCAGTTTATCGCTGAGCGTTTAACTGGTGGGGAATCACGCAGTGTCGTCATCGCCGGCCCGGCAGGAGTCGGCAAGACGCGACTTGCGCGTGAAGCGCTGGCGGTGGCAAAGCGTGGTGGTCGGGTAACCCGGTGGGCGGCAGGGACCAACGCGGCGGCAGCCATTCCGTTGGGTGCGGTGGCGCATCTGGTGCCGGCGGTGGAAACGGTGTCGGAGCCATTGACCTTGCTGCAGCGCGCCGGAGCTGCGATTGCCGAGCAGGGCAAGGGTCACCGCTTGGTCATCGGTGTCGACGACGCGCATCTGCTCGATGAGTTGTCGGTCACGCTGCTCCATCAGCTGGCCCTGACGCGCACCGCCTGCGTGGTGCTGACCGTGCGGACCGGGGAACCTGCGCCCGATCCAGTGGTGACTCTGTGGAAGAACGGCTTGGCCGACCGGTTGGAGCTGGCGCAGCTGCCGCGGGCGGCGATGAACCGGTTGGTGACCGGTGTGCTCGGCGGGGTGGTCGACAGCCGCACG
Organism: Pseudonocardiaceae bacterium; assembly: GCA_035252045.1. GTDB lineage: Bacteria > Actinomycetota > Actinomycetes > Mycobacteriales > Pseudonocardiaceae. The sequence goes on along the minus strand of DATFDO010000247.1, from coordinate 1,697 downwards.
ATCGAACGGTTGTGGCGCGCCACCCGGGGAAACGCCCTGTTCCTGCGTGAGCTGGTGGAGGGCGGATGCGAGACCGGTTCGCTGCGGATGCGCGATGGCGTGTGGCGCTGGGAAGGGCGGATGGAGCCCACTCCTCGGCTCCGGGAAATAGTCCAGGCTCAGTTGGGTGGACTGGGTTCTGACGAGAGGACCGCTCTGGAATTGCTGGCCACCGACGAGCCGCTGGGCTTGGGTCGGGTAGCCAGTCTGATCAACCCTGAAGTCGTTGCCGTGCTGGAGCGCCGCGGCTTGGTGACGGTGGTCAACAGTGGCTGGCGGGCTGAGGTCCGGTTGGCCCATCCAATCTATGCCACCGTGGTGCGGGATCAGCTGCCGGAAGCCAACGCCTGCCAATTGCGCCGCAGGCTGGCCAACACTCACCTGCCGTGGAAACGGCAGGATGACCTACTCCGCGCCGGCATGCTGCTGCTGGACAGCGATCAACCTGGGGCACACGCCAGCCTGCTGGCCGACGCTGCGGTGCACGCGAACGCCTTGCTCGACCACGAAAACGCCGCCCGCCTGGCGCAGGCGGCTATCGATGGCAGCGAGGGCCGGGACGGGGTGCAGGCGCACTTGGCGTTGGTGGAGGCGGTGCGCTGGCAGGGCGCATACGACGAGGCCGAAGAGGTGGCAGCGGCGACGGCCCCATTCGCCACCTCAGCGGAGGACCGGTCACGGCTGGCCGTGGTGCGCGCGCTGAATCTGTTCTTCGGCGTCCGCCAGGTGGCCAAGGCCGAGGCGATGCTGCACAAAGCCGCCGCCGATGCCGCTGACACCGAAGTGCGCAGGCGGATCAGCGCGGTGCACGGCGTGCTTGCGTTCTTCGCGGGGCGTCCGCAGCAGGCCGCCGAGTCCGGCGGCGAGATCCTGGCGCTGGAGGGCGTCAGTGCGGAGGCGGCGGTGTGGGCGGCCAGCGCCACCGCAGCCGGGTTGGCCGTACAGGGCCGTAGCACCGAGGCGTTGTCGGCCGTGGAAGCGGGTTGGGCAGCCCTGGCGCGGTGCACGACCGAGCCGGAAATGGCGTCGTGCCGGCAAGTGCTGGCACATGCGGAGGTGTCGGCGCTGTTGCTCGCTGGGCGCGTGCCCGACGCGGTGGCGCGAGCCACCGAGTTGCATGAGTGGTGTATGACCCAGCCGCAGTGGGCCGGGGATGCGCTGGCTGCGGCGCACGTCGGATGCTCGGCATTGGCCGGCGGACGTCCGCGCACCGCCATCCGCTGGCTCGCGGAGGCGGTGGCCGGGCTGGGGCAGTGCGATCCGGGCGGGTTCAAGCAACTGTGCATCGCGCTGCTGGCCCAAACCCATGCCCAGCTGGGCGATGCGGCGCTGTCCCGGCGGTTGCTGGACGGCAGCGAAGTCGGGCATCACTGCGCGGTGTTCGAACCGGAGTGGCTGCTGGCTGAGGCCTGGCAGGCGGCTGCCGAGGATCGCACTGCCCAGGCGATCGATCGCGCGCTGCGGGCGGCGACGGTTGCCGGCGGTATGGGTCAGCGCGCGGTAGAGGCTCAAGCACTGCATGCCGTGGTCCGGCTGGGGCGGGCGGGCGAAGCGGCCGGCCGGTTGCGCCAGTTGGCCGGCCAGGCCGAGGGCCCACTGGTGGCCGCCTACAGCGCTCATGCCGAGGCGGCAGCGGCCAACAACGGTGGCGGGCTCGA
>DATFDO010000246.1:0-9492 GCA_035252045.1 Pseudonocardiaceae bacterium | reverse complement strand
GCACGATTCGTGGAGCGACCGGGATCCGCACACAGACCGCTCCGATCCCCCACCGGCACCGAACGGGCCACCTCCACCGCGCAAGATCACCGTCACCCGGGTGGCGGCCTGGCGGAGCAGGCAGCTGGTCGGTGGCGGCGTGCGGCGCTTTCAGCGAGCTGCCACGGCCGACGGCGCGGGACGCTCGGGTCTGTCCTCGTTGACCTACGCGGCGATGATGGACTACGCGGCCAACGCCGCCATCGCCGTCGCGCTGGCCAATACGCTGTTCTTCGCCGCGGCCACCGCGCAGAGCAGGGCCAATGTGGCGCTGTACCTGCTCATCACAGTGGCACCGTTCGCGGTGGTCGCTCCGGTGATCGGCCCGCTGCTGGACCGGCTGCAGCACGGCCGGCGGGTGGCGATGGCGCTGTCGTTCGCCGGGCGCGCGTTCCTACTGATCGTGATGGCAGCCCACGTGCACGACTGGCTGCTGTATCCGGCGGCGCTGGGCTTCATGGTGCTGGCCAAGTCCTACGGCGTGCTGCAGGCAGCCGTGATCCCACGGGTGCTTCCTGCGGAGATCACGCTGGTGAAGACGAACTCGCGGCTCACCGCGTTCGGGCTGGGCGCCGCGGCGGTGTCCGGGGCGGTGGCGGCTGGGGTTGCTGCGCTGACCGGATCGCCCGGAGCGTTGCTGTTCACCGCGGTGATCTGCTTGGCGGGGGTGGCGCTGTGCTTGCGGATCCCGTCGTGGGTGGAGGTCACCGAGGGAGAGGTGCCTGCCTCGCTGCGCACCGGGGCCATCGATGTGCGTGGGGCGGCGCGGCGCCGCCAGCCGATGGGTCGCCAGGTGGTGGTCGCGCTGTGGGGCAACGGGACCGCGCGGGTGTTGACCGGGTTCCTCACGCTGTTCGTGGCATTCGTGGTGAAGGCCCAGACCGAGGGGTCGCCCGGCTGGCAGGTGGTGCTGCTCGGCATCGTGGGCGCGGCGGCCGGCGCCGGCAGCTTCCTGGGCAACGCGGTCGGTGCGCGGATCCACTTCGGAAGGCCCGATCAGACCATCCTCGGATGCGTAGCCGCTGGTTTGACCATGGCGGTCCTCGCCGCGCTGGTGGGCGGCATCGCGGTCGCGGCGGTCACCGCGCTGGTCGCGGCAACCGGCAGCGCGGTGGCCAAGGTCTGTCTGGACGCGGTGATCCAGCGCGCCGTCCCGGAGGAATCGCGGGCCTCGGCGTTCGGCCGGTCCGAGACCGTGCTGCAAACGGCCTGGGTGGTCGGCGGCACCTTGGGTGTGCTGCTGCCCCCGACGTACTGGATCGGCTTCGCGTCGGTGTCCGTGGTGCTGGCGCTGGGCCTGGCGCAAGGTGCGCTGACCCGCCGCGGCGGATCCTTGATCCCCGGGTTCGGTACCGCCTGAAGTGTCCGCGCTACCGACAGCCGCTCACGCGGCTGTCGGTAGCAGTTCGTACACCGCCAAGGCTTGACCAGCCCGACCACATGGTCCGCCAGTTCAAACTGATGCGCTTACGAACCGTCAGCGGCCGAGCTTCGTGGCGATCCAGTCGTTGACCGCAGTGAAGTACTCCTGCGCGTTGAGCGCCTGGTTCAGATCATGGGGCCCGCGAGGCAGGATGAACGCGTCCACCGACGGAATGTGGGAACCCAGGTAGGGACGCTCGTCGGAGATCAACGCCTCGGGGGAGCTGCAGTCGGAGCCACCCAGCCGGATGAACGCCACGTTCACCGTGGTGTCCTCAAAGGGCGCGACGAGAGCACCGACCGCACCGGCTCCGCCTCCGGTTGCTGAGGGCACCGCGTCGAAATTCTCCTTGCAGAGCTGGCTGTCGAGCTCACCGGCGACCAGCAGCGTCGGCACCCGGACATCCAGCGGCCGCTCAACGCTCGCGAGCAGGGTGACCAGCTCGGTGGCGGTCGTCGTCGACTTTGTCTTCTCGTCGAAGGCGACCACGGTGGGGTCAAATTCCGCGGGCTTGTAGAGAAACTCGTCCCGGGTGCCCGGCAGCGTAGTCAGGTACCCGGGGTCGAGGCCGCCCCCAGCGAACTTCGGGTCCAGCGGGGCCGGGTAGCTGCCCGGCAATCCCAGTAGCTGTCCCGTCACGGTCGTGATATGACCAGACGAGGTGAACACCGCTGCGTCGATGTCTGCGCGATAGTCGGTGGCCAGATTCCAGCCCACCGGGGTGCTGTAGGAGTGCCCGACGTAGACCACCTTCCGAAACGGCCTGCCGCCGGGCGCGGTGATCTCACCACGGCGGATGGCCTGCACGACCCGGTGCACCGTGAACACGTTGCTCTGGAGAGTGATCTTCGTCGACAGCGGATGGGAAGAGCGCCCGGAGCCGATCCGGTCGATGGTCAGCGTGGCGAACCCGGCTCGGTTCGCCGCGGCAGCGTAGTTGTAGCGGTCTGTGCCGCCTCTCGGGTCGGGAAACTCCCAGTAGAGGCCGGTGTAGAAGCCACCGTGCACCAGGAGCTGGATTGTGTCCGGCGAGCGCCCGGATGGCGTGCACAGCTTGCCGTAGATGCGCTGATCGGCCAGCTGACCCTGCGCCAACGCCACCGGCACCTGTACGTCACGGCACTCCCGCCTTGAGCCGGCGTCCTGCCCGGCGAGCGCTGGCACCGCGGTGACGAGCCAAAGCAGCGCCCCCGCTACCACGCCTAGCGTGCGCATCCAGCGCCGTCCCCCACATGTGATCAACAGAAGCCCCCTCGAGCGCCGAGCACTCATCGCTATCGCTGCAACGACAAAGGAGCTACGCGGTAACAGTGGTCCTGAACGCGTGCCGACGGGTACCGTCGATGCTCGCGCAGAAGCCCTGACGCATCGGGCGCACCACCGACATGACTCAGCCAGGGCTCGATCGGTTCGGCTCGTGCGGCCACCATGTCAAGAGGCATGGACAATGGCGGAGTTGGCCGCCGTTTCAGATGTTACGGACGGGGGTTCGTGGTCTGCGCAGAGCTACCAACGTGCCGGTCAGGGATCGAGCTCGTGGGCCACGGCGCGCACCACCTCGCCGATGCGTTTGGTGGTGCGGCGGTCGGGGTAGCGGCCGCGCCTTAAGTCAGGCTGAACGCGCGATTCCAGCAGCCTGATCATGTCGTCGATCATGCCGTGCAGCTCCTCGGCGGGCCGGCGCCGCGCCTCGGCCACCGACGGTGGTGACTCCAGCAGTCGCACCGACAGCGCCTGCGGGCCGCGCCGCCCGTCGGCCACGCCGAACTCGACCCGCTGACCGGACTTCAGATCGGTCACTCCGGACGGGAGCGCGGTGGACCGCACGTAGACGTCGGCACCTCCATCCTGGGTGACGAATCCGAAGCCCTTGCCCGCGTCGTACCACTTGACCTTGCCGGTCGGCACTGACCTCACCGTTCCCTCGTGGAGTACCGCCTGCCGGAGGTGCACGACCAGCAAGACGAACGCGCCCCGAACGCACCCGGGACGCGTACCCTCCAGCTTACGACGTCCCGCCGCTTTTGGGACTGTTCCAGCGACATAGATCCGCCTTAGGCGTACTTACGAGCGGCGAGGTGGGCCAGCCCGAGTAGCTGCACCGAGCGCTCCCGCATCTCCACCTTCCGGGCCTTGCCGGTGACGGTCATCGGGAATTCCTCCACCAGGTGCACGTACCGGGGGATCTTGTAATGTGCGAGCTTGCCGGCGGCGTAGTCGCGCAGCGTTTCGGCGGTGAGTTCGGGCGCACCCGGTCGCAGCCGCACCCAGGCGCACAGCTCCTCGCCGTATCGTGCGTCGGGCACCCCGACCACCTGCGCATCCACGATATCCGGGTGGGTGTAGAGGAACTCCTCGATTTCCCGCGGGTAGATGTTCTCACCGCCGCGGATGACCAGATCCTTGATCCGCCCGGTGATGTTGAGGTAGCCCTCGACATCCATCACTGCGATGTCGCCGGTGTGCATCCAGCGGGCCCGGTCGATCACCTCGGCGGTCTGCTCAGGCTGTTCCCAGTAGCCCAGCATGACCGAGTACCCGCGGGTGCACAGCTCGCCGGGAGTCCCCCGCGGCACCGTCAGCCCGGTGTCCGGGTCGATGATCTTCACTTCGAGGTGCGGGTGCACCCGGCCGACGGTGGACACTCGCCGCTCCAAGGTGTCGTCGGCCCGGGTCTGGGTGGATACCGGTGAGGTCTCGGTCATGCCGTAGCAGATGGTCACCTCGGTCATGCCCATCCGGTCGACCACCTGCTTCATCACCTCCACCGGGCACGGCGAGCCCGCCATGATCCCGGTTCGCAGCGAGGACAGGTCGTAGGACTCGAAGTCCGCGGCGGCGAGCATGGCGATGAACATGGTGGGCACCCCGTACAGCGAGGTGCACCGCTGCTGCGCGACGGCGGACAGGGTCGCCGCAGGCTCGAACGATGGCGCTGGGTACACCAGTGCCGCCCCGTGCGAGGTGGCGGCCAGGTTGCCCATCACCATGCCGAAGCAGTGGTACAGCGGCACCGGCACGCAGATGCGATCTTTCTCGGTGTAGCCGCACAGCTCACCGACGAAGTAGCCGTTGTTGAGGATGTTGTGGTGCGACAGCGTGGCGCCCTTGGGAAACCCGGTGGTGCCCGAGGTGTACTGGATGTTGATCGGGTCGTCCGGGGATAGTTGGGTAGCGGCCAGCGCCGCCGGGTCGGCGTCGTGCACCGGTAGCGCGTCCCAGTCGGGGGAACCGATCAGCACTACGCGTTGCAACGCTGGGCAGCTCGGCCGCACTTGCGCGATCATCGCGGCGTAGTCGGCGGTCTTGAACGACGTCGCCGCGATCAGCAGCCGGACGCCGGCTTGGTTGAGCACATACTCCAGTTCGCTGGTCCGGTATGCCGGGTTGATGGTGACCAGGATCGCGCCGATCTTCGCGGTGGCGTACTGGGTGAGCAGCCACTGCGCGCAGTTCGGCGCCCAGATGCCGACCCGGTCCCCCTTGCCGATCCCGGCGCCCAGCAGTCCCTGCGCCAGCGCGTCGATTTCCGCCTGCAGCTGCGCATACGTCCAGCGGCGCCGGCTTGCGCAGTCGATCAGTGCGTCCCGGTCGGGCCAGCAGGTGGCTGCCTGATCGAAGTTGTCCGCGATCGTGTCCCCCAGCAACGGAACGCTCGACACGCCTGACACGTAGGAGGCCTTCCACACCACCCATGCACGGTATCGCGAAGGGTGGGCACACGGGGTCAGGCGTGTCGCGGGTAGATGGCGATCTCGGCCGCTTTGATCACGAACCAGACGCCGGCGCCGGTGTGCAGGCCCAGCTCGATGGCGGCAGCGGGGGTGATGTCCGCGGCGAGCCCGCCGACTCCGCGGATCCGGACGAGGGTGCCGTTGGGCTCGACGACTTCCACCCGGTCATGGATTACGTTGCGAGGGCTGCCCTTCGGCGGATCGACGTAAACCGCCACCGCGGCCGGCGTGAACACCGCGACGGCCGCGCTACCCACGGCCGGCAATCCGTTCGAGCCGGATAGCTCGGTACCGTCACCGGCCAGCAATCCGGACGCCGTGGCGGTACCGGTGACCAGGTTCAGCCCGGCCAGCCGCGCGGCGAAGGTGCTCCGCGGCCGGGTGAGCACCTCCCGCGTCGGGCCCTGCTCCACCACGCGGCCACCATCGAGCACCACCACCCGATCGGCGAGCATCAACGCGTCGATCACCTGGTGGGTGACGATGAGGGCGACCCGTTCGGCCAGCACGGTTTGCAGCAGCGATCGCAGCGCGGGAGCGAACTCCACGTCCACCGCGGACAGCGGTTCATCCAGCAGCAGGAGATCGGGTTGTGAAGCCAGCGCTCGGGCCAGCGCGACACGCTGCGCCTGCCCGCCGGACAGCCTGCCGGGGCGCCGGTCGGCGAACTGAGCCGCGTCGACCTCGGTGAGGTGCCGCAATGCCGCCTGCCGGGCGTCTCGGCGGGCGGCACCGGTTGCCAGTGGACCGAACGCGACGTTGTCCAGCACCGACAGGTGCGGGAACAGCAGCGGTTCCTGGGCTAGCAACCCGATGCGCCGCTGGTAGGGCGGCAGCACCACCCCGGCGGAGGTGTCGGTGAGTACCCGGCCACCGAGGACGACGCGCCCGCGGTCCGGCCGCAGCAGTCCGGCGACCGCGGAGAGCAGAGTGGACTTGCCCGACCCATTGCGTCCCAGGATCGCGACCACCTCACCGGGCGCCACCTGCACCGCCACGTCCAGGGTGAACTCGCCACGTCGCACGACCACCTCGGCGTGCAGCACGATCCCTCACCGCAGCCCTTCTACCGAGCGCGGCCGGCCGACCACGATCACCACGATGGCCACCGCGACGAGCAGCAGCGACAGCGCTATCGCTCCGTCGGCGTCGACTTCGCGCTGCAGGTAGACCTCCAGCGGTAGCGTTCTGGTCACGCCTTGCAAGCTGCCGGCGAAGGCGATGGTGGCCCCGAACTCCCCCAGGCATCGAGCGAAGCTGAGCACGGTGCCGGAGCCGAGTCCGGGTAGCACCAGGGGCACGGTGATCCGCCGGAACACCGTCCAGGGTCGCGCGCCGAGGGTGGCCGCGATCGACTCGTAGCGGTCTCCCCCGGTACGCAGCGCGCCCTCGAGGCTCACCACCAGAAACGGCATCGCCACGAAGGTTTGCGCCAGGACCACCGCCGTGGTGGTGAACGGGACGCGCACACCGAACGCCACATCCAGCGCGTAGCCGGCGAACCCGCTGACTCCGAGCAGGTACAGCAACGCGAGGCCGCCGACCACCGGAGGCAGCACGAGGGGCAGCAGGACCACCGAGCGCAGCAGCCGCAGTCCTGGGACCGCGCCACGCGCCAGCACCACGGCCAGTGGCCCGCCGAGCACGATGCACAGCACGGTGGACACCGCCGCGGTGCGCAGCGACAGCTCCAGCGCGGCCAGCGCCGACTGGCTGCTGATCAGCGTGCCGAACCGGGTCCACGGCGCTCGCACGACCAGGCCGATCACCGGCAGGACGATCAGACCGAGGGCCGCCACTGCAGGTAGCCACAGCACGCCGGGTAATGCCGAGGCTCGACCCCGCAAGCGGGTCTTCGGCCCGGTACGCACGGTGTGCGGATCCCTGGTCTGAGTCACGCGGGGTCGCGGGTGGGCCCGGCGTAGGTCAAGCAGCGCCGAACCCGGCGTTCGCGAATTGCTGCTGCGCTGCGGAGCTGTGGATGAAGGTCACGAATGCGTCCGCGAGCTGCGGATGCGGGGCATTCTTGATCGCGGCGATCGGATAGGTGTTGACGGCCTTACTCGCCTCCGGGAAGTTGATCTCCTGGACCTTCCCCTGAGCAGTGCGAGCGTCGGTGACGTAGACCAGCCCGGCGTCGGCGACTTTGGCCTCGACCTTGGACAGCACCGAGAGCACGTCCTGCTCCTCGCTGGCCGGGCTGAGTTTGACGTTGGTGGCCTTCTCGATCTTTACGGTGGCCGCGCCACAGGGCACCTGCGGAGCGCACACCACCTCGGTGACACCAGGCTTGGCCAGATCAGCGAAGGAATGGATGTTCTTCGGATTGCCCGGGGGCACGACGATGGTGAGCACGTTGGTGACGAACGGCTCCGGTGTGCCGACGACCTTCCCCTTGTCCTGGACGACCTTCATCTGCGCCTCATTGGCCGACGCGAACACGTCCGCGGGCGCTCCATTGACGATCTGCTGGGCCAGATCGGAGGAACCACCGAAACTGAACCGCAGGTCAGCGTCGGGATGGGCGGCCTCGAACTGGGGCTTCAACTTGTTGAAGACGTCGGTGAGAGAGGCCGCCGCAAGCACCGTGACCGGCACCCGCTGCTGGCCTGCCTGCTGACCGGCCTGCGGACCACCACCGCACCCTACGAGCGCCAGCCCGGCGACCAGCACGATCATCATGACACGCTTCATGCACGTCCTCCTGGGGTCTCGACCATGACCTGGGTCGACTTGACGACAGCCACCGCAAGCACCCCCGGCACGAGCCCCAATTCTCTTACTGCTTCGCTGCTCATCAACGAGACCACCCGGTGTGGCCCGCATTGCAACTCGACCTGTGCCATCACCTGATCGGTGATCACCTCGGTGACCAGTCCAACGAAGCGGTTCCGGGCGGATCGGTCCACCATCGACGGGTCGGGCGTGGCGTGCGCCTGCGACTTGGCGAACGCCGCCAGCTCCACCCCGTCCACGGCCTTGCGACCACCCGCGTCGCGGATCGCGGTCAACTGCCCGGAGTCCGCCCACCGCCGAACGGTGTCATCGCTTACGCCAAACAGCTCAGCAACCTCAGCCATCCGATAGTGCGGCACATGGTCAAGAATACCTCCGCACCTGAGGAAGACAACCCCGTTGGTGGCTCGTCAAGGCCGGCCAACCACCGGTCGCATCGCCTCAACGGGCCGTCAACCAGAGTTGCGCATCATTGCCCGGGCTTTGTTCCGGCATATGCGGTATTCATAGGCGAACAATTCCGAATCTGCGAAACTCGCGAACCAGTGGAAAACCTAACGACCGCCATTGTGGAATGAAGAGTTGTGATGAATGCGTTGACACGTGGGAGCAGGTGGTTGTAACCGGCGACCCAACGTGACGGTGCCGGGAGCGATGATCCAGACTTCGTCTAGCTGACCCGCCCGAGGAGTGCGATCGGAGGCTTACCGTGGTGACCGTGCGGTACTTCGCAGCGGCTCGCGCCGCTGCAGGTCTGCCCAGCGAAGTCGTCGACACCGCCGATGGTGCGACGGTCGGCGATGCGCTGGAGGCGATCGCTGCCCGGCACGGCGAAGGTCTGGGCAAGGTACTCGCCGGCTGTAGTTTCCTTCTCGATTCCGTCGCGGTGCGTGACCGTGCTACGCCGTTGCCGCCTGCAGCGGAGCTGGACGTCCTACCGCCGTTCGCGGGCGGCTGACGTGCGCTGACTGCGCGCCGCAGCCGCCTCGAACCGCCACCTGATCAGGGCGAGTTGACCCACTGCTCGGTCCCGTCGGCGAACTCTTGGCGCTTCCAGATCGGTAGCTGGAGTTTCACCTCATCCACGAGCGCTGCGCACGCCGCGAAGGCCGCGGTCCGATGGGCTGCAGCCACCGCGCAGGCCAGCGCGGAGTCTCCGATCGTCAAGGATCCGATCCGGTGGCTGACGGCCAGCGCCAGCACATCCGGGTGCCCGGTGGCGATCTGGCGCGCGACCCGAGTGATCACATCACCGGCGCTGGGATGGCTGGAGTAGTCCAATGCCTGCACCCCGCGCCCGCCGTCATGGTCGCGGACCACTCCAGAGAAACTCACGACCGCACCTGCGGCCGATCGAGCCACGAGCCGGGCGTGCTCGTCGACGTCGAGCGGGTCCTCGGTGACGACCGCGCGAAGTACCACGTCTGCGGGGTCGGGGCGGGGCGAGGGAGCAGCGGCATGCGGATGGGGGTGCTGAGTGGTGTGTGGATGGCCGGGTAGTGCCGGCTGGCCGGTCCCGCTGCCGACGTGGTCTGCGCCGTGCAACTGCTCGACGGCGTG
>DATFDO010000245.1:0-16153 GCA_035252045.1 Pseudonocardiaceae bacterium | reverse complement strand
CCTGCCTCGTGCCAGCGCCAGTTCGATCTTCGCCTTCCCGTCGGAGAAGTACAGCGACAGCGGGATCAAGGTCAGGCCGCTCTCGCTCGTCGAGCGTTCGAGCCTGTCGATCTCCTTACGGTGCAGCAGCAGCTTGCGGTTCCGCCGGGGCTCGTGGTTGGTCCAGCTACCTTGGCTGTACTCCGGGATGTGCACGCCGCGCAACCACACCTCGCCGCCGTCCACACTGGCGAAGGCGTCGGCAAGCGACGCGCGGCCGGCCCGTAACGACTTCACCTCGGTGCCGGTCAGCACGATGCCAGCCTCGTAGGTGTCCAGGATCTCGTAGTCGTGCCGGGCCCGCCGGTTCGACACGATCAGCTTGCGGCCATGTTCCTTCGCCACTAGATGATCGATTCCGATGAGTCTGCGCAGTGACGCGGGCCGTGAACTCGACGGCACCGACATGTCGAAGCCGTCCGGAGGTCGGTTTCGTCGAGTTCACGGACCGCGGCCACCATACTTACGTCCGGACGTACAGCCGCAGCGTCAGGTAGCCGGTCAGCGCGGCGACCGCTGCGCCCACGACAAGCAGGATCGGTGCGACCGAGAAGATGTCGCCGTAACCCAACCTCGGCACGATCGCCGCCTCGAACACGCCCGCCAGCACCCGGTCGACGAAGGCGACCTTGCCGACTATCAAGCCAACCACCGCCAGCACGGCACCGACCACGCCGGCGACCACCGCCTCGAGAAGGAACGGCAGCTGGGTGTACCAGCGAGAAGCGCCGGTCAGGCGCATGACCCCGACCTCGGTGCGGCGGGTGAAGGCGGACAGCTGGATGGTGTTGGAGATCAGCAGCAGCGCCGCGAGCGCCTGGATAAGCGCGATGACGAAGGTGGCGTTGCGCAGCCCGTTGAGGGCCCGGAACAGCTGGCGGAGGTACTCGCCCTGATCGGTGACCCGGTCCACGCCGGGTTTTCCGGTGAACGCCTTGGCGATGGAGGGGAAACGCGCGGGATCAGACAGCTGGACCCGCAGCGACGCCGGTAACGCCTCAGGCCTGGCCAGCTGCAGTAACTCCGGCTGCCCCTGGAAGATCCGCTGGAACCGCGCGTAGGCGGCCTGCCTGCTCTCGAAGATCACCGACTGCACGCCCGGGGTGGACTCCAGCTGGCCGCGCAGCGCCGAGCACGTGCTCGACGTGCAGCCGGGGTCGTTCGCGGACAGGTCCGCGCTGAGGTAGACGACGGTCTCCACGCGCTGGTAGTAGTCCTCCTGCATCCGATCGATGGTGCGGACCACGAGCAGCCCCCCGCCGAGCAGGCCGAGTGAGATCGCCGTGGTGAGAATCATCGCCACGGTCATCGTGACATTGCGGCGCAGGCCGGTTGCGACCTCGCCGAACACGAAGCTGGCTCGCATGGGCAGTGACAGTCTTTCGGTCGGTGTGGAGTTACGTCTTAGCGGCCTACGCCGTACACGCCGCGGCTCTCGTCCCGGACGACCTGCCCGAGGTTGAGCTCCACAACGCGGCGGCGCATGGAATCGACGATCGCGTGGTCGTGAGTGGCCATCAGGACCGTGGTACCGGTCCGGTTGATCCTCTCCAGCAGCAGCATGATGTCATGGCTGATGTCGCGGTCGAGGTTGCCGGTGGGCTCATCGGCCAGCAGCACCAGCGGCCGGTTGACGAAGGCGCGGGCGATCGCCACCCGCTGCTGCTCGCCGCCGGACAACTCGTGCGGCATCCGGCCCGCCTTGCCCTCCAGCCCGACCAGCTCCAGCACCTCCGGTACGACCTTGCGGATGGTGTGCCGGGGCTTGCCGATCACTTCGAGGGCGAACGCGACGTTCTCGGTGACGGTCTTGTTGGCCAGCAACCTGAAGTCCTGGAAGACGCAGCCCACCCGCTGGCGCAGCTGCGGGATACGCCGCTGGGACAGCTTGCTGACGTTCAGGTCCGCCACGTACACATCGCCTTTGCTGGGCACCTCCTCACGCAGCAACAGGCGCAAAAAAGTGGACTTACCCGATCCGGACGGTCCGATCAAAAACGCGAACTCGCCCTTCTCCACCTCGACGGTGACATCGTCGAGGGCGGGTCTGGTCGAAGTCCGATAGGACTTGCTGACATGGTGCAGCCGGATCACGACCGGCGAGTGTACCCATCCGTGACTACCAGCATGGGGCCGACGTGCCGGTGGGGCCGGAAAAGTTCTCAGCCGGCGACCTGAGCCTGTTGCCGGCGACGCCACCGGATACCGGCTTCGAGGAAGGCGTCGATGTCCCCGTCGAGCACCGCGGCCGGGTTGCCCACCTCGTACTCGGTCCGGAGGTCCTTGACCATCTGGTAGGGATGCAGCACGTAGGACCGCATCTGGTTACCCCACGAGCTGCCCTCACCTTTGAGCGCGTCGAGCTCCGCCTGCTGCTCCTGGCGCTTGCGCTCCAGCAGCCGGGACTGCAAGACCCGCATCGCCGCGGCCCGGTTCTGGATCTGCGATTTCTCGTTCTGGCAGGACACCACGATGCCGGTCGGCAGGTGGGTGATGCGCACTGCGGAGTCGGTGGTGTTGACGCTTTGCCCGCCGGGCCCCGAAGATCGGAAAACGTCGATCCGGATCTCGTTCTCCGGGATATCCACATGATCAGCGGTCTCGGTCACCGGCAGCACCTCGACGCCGGCAAAGGACGTCTGGCGGCGACCCTGGTTGTCGAACGGGGAGATCCGGACCAGCCGGTGGGTACCCTGCTCGACCGACAGGGTGCCATAGGCGAACGGGGCCTTCACCACGAACGTCGCCGACTTGATCCCGGCCTCCTCGGCGAAGGAGATGTCGTAGACCTCGGTCGGGTAGCCGTGGCGCTCGGCCCAGCGCAGGTACATCCGCATCAGCATCTCGGCCCAGTCGGCGGCATCGACCCCTCCGGCCTCGGAGCGGATCGTCACCAACGCGTCGCGCTCGTCATACTCGCCGGACAGCAGGGTTCTGATCTCCAGCGATGCAATTTCCTTGCGCAGCCGGTCGTGCTCAGCTTCGGCCTCGCCGCGGGTGCCCTCATCAGCGCCTTCCTCGGCCAACTCGTAGAGGACCCCGACGTCCTCCAGCCGCTGCCGCAGCCCGACGATCCGCCGTAGATCGCTTTGCTTGTGGGCGAGCTTGCTGTTCACCTGCTGGGCATACCCGGCGTCCTCCCACAGGTCGGGACGGGCGGCCTGCGCCTCGAGTTCGGCCACCTGAGCCCGCAACCGGTTCAAGTCCAGGACGGCTTCGATCCCGGCGAGGGTGGCGTCAAGATCCTTGAGGTCGGCTGCGACGTCGGCGTTCACGTCGAACCAGGGTAGTCGCCCCGTCGCTCACTCCGTCGGGATGGCGTCGAGCAGCTTGAGCACCGCACGCCGATGCGCCACGGTGAACTCCGCGACCGCCTTGGTGTAGGGATTGGCGGCAGCCTTCGCGTCGGCCCTGGCCTCGTCGAGGTGACCGAGATAATCGGTCCGGGCGCTGCTGACCAGGTTGGCCCTCTGCTTCGGGGTGAGTTGCCCGGCGTGCAACAGGCGCAAGATCAGCGGGCTGCGGAGGTGATCCGACCCCGAAGTGGAGTTCAACCAGGACTTGAACGCGCGCTTACCGGCGGCGGTGAGGACATACTGCTGGCTGGACCGGGCACCTTTCTTACCGAGCCGCAACAGACCGGCCTCGGCGAGCACTGGTAGCTCCCGGTACACCTGGCTGCGGGTGACGCTGAAGAACGACCCGAACCGCTCGCCCGCCGCTGCGACCAACTGACCCCCCGTCATCGCCCCCGTATGCAACAGCCCCAGTAAAGCCGCCGAAGTGGCATTCAGCTCCCGCACTCCCCCACGTTCCCATGCCCGCCATCGACTGTCCACAGTGGCCTGCGCTGGATGCGGTCAGGAGGCGAGGGATCGGAGCTGCTCGATGGAGTGAATGCGGGCGGTCGCGGTGGGGGCCAGCGGGGTGACGATGAGGGTGGTGGCGCCGGAGGCACGCAGCATCGCCACGCGTTCCCGGATGTAGCCGACCGGGCCGATCAACGACGTGCTGCGCACCAGCTCGTCGGGCACCGCAGCGGCAGCGGCAGCCTTGTCACCTGCCAGGTAGCGATCTTGAATCAGGTCAGCGGCTGCCTGGAACCCGAACCGGCAGGCCAGGTCATGGTAAAAGTTGCGGCCCCGGGCGCCCATGCCGCCGATGTACAGCGCCAGCATCGGTCGCTGGAAATCGATCAACTTGTCGGCGACGTCCTGGTCGTCGGTGATGGCCAGCGCTGCGCTGACAACGATGTCGAGATCGCCCAGCGCGGCGTCCCGCTTGGCCCGGCCTCCGGCCAGCGAGTCGCCCCATACCTGCGCCGCTCGCTCTGGTAGGTAGAAGATCGGCTGCCAGCCCTCGGCGATCTCCGCGGCCAGCGCCACGTTTTTCGGTCCGATCGCGGCGATCACGATGGGGATCCGCTCCCGTACCGGCTGGTTGATCAGCTTCAGCGGCTTGCCCAGGCCGGTGCCCAGTCCCGGGGGCAGCGGGATCTGGTAATGCCTGCCCTGGTAGTCCAGCCGCTCCCGGCGCCACACCCGGCGGCAGATCTCCACCAGTTCCCGGGTCCGGCCCAGCGGCGCGGTGTAGGGCACCCCGTGGAAACCCTCGATCACCTGCGGCCCCGAAGCCCCGATGCCGAGGGTGAACCGGCCGCCGGAGACGTAGTCCAGCCCGGCCGCCGTCATGGCCGTCAACGTCGGCGTGCGAGTGTAGATCTGCAAGATCCCGGACGCGATATGCATCCGCTCGGTGCGGGCGGCGATGAAGCCCAGCTGGCTGACGGCGTCGAAGCTGTAAGCCTCGGGTACGAACACGATGTCGAGCCCGGCCTTCTCGTAGTCGGCCAGCTCCGCGATGGCTTCGGCGAAACCACCGCTGTAGTTCAAGGCCATTCCAATGCGCACCGTGATTCTCCTCAGCAAACGGTGATCTATCGGACAGGGCCTAATGCAGCTGCAGCTGGGGTCGGAGGTCCGCAGCCACTACGGCGCCCTCCCGGTCGGCGAGCCGGCGGGCGTAGCTGGCCAGGCCTGCGACATTCAGCCGGTACGGGGCCTGTGCGGAGTAGGGATCGAGCCGATCGGCGGCCCTGCGCAGTAGCGCCACGCCACCCTTGTGGTTGCCCCGCTGAAGGTGTGTCAGCCCGACCGCCAGCTGCGCCAGACCTCGCCAGAGCTCCCGGTCGGTGCCTGCGGTCGCTTTCCACACACCTTCGAATACCTCGTGGGCATGGAACGGAAGACCATCGTCAATCAACCGCTGAGCCTCGCGCACGGCCTCATCCGGGCCGAGCACGACGCTGTCCGGAACCCGGTCGACTCCTGGCGACCCGTAGGGCAGCGGCCGCCCCATGACATCTCGGGGGCGGGCATTGCGGGGTCTCCCCCCACCGTCCCGGTCCCGCTCACCCACCCCCACATGATGCCCCAGCAGCGTCCGCTTTCCCGGCACGGAGACATATCGGGGTTCTCGGGCCCGTTTCGACCCCGATATGTCTTTATGCCGGGGGGCATGGTGACGGGCAGGGCGATAGCGTGGGCAGGATGGAGGCCATGGACCACCATGGCGGTCAGGAGCACACTGACCGGATCCGGCTGGGCGGCAGCCCGCTGCCGGTCGTCAGCCCGGCCCGGCTCTACGTCTGCGGCATCACTCCCTACGACGTGACCCATCTGGGCCACGCCAGCACGTTCGTGTGGGCCGACGCTGCCGCTGCCGTATTCCGGCTGGCCGGGGCAGAGACGGTGACCTGCCGCAACGTCACCGATGTCGACGACGTGCTGACGCGTGCCGCCGAGCAACGCGGCCGGCACTACGACGAGTTCGCGCTGGAGCAGGAGTTCCTGTTCGGGCGGGATATGGCCGCGTTGCGGGTACGGCGGCCCGAGCACGAGCCGCGAGCTCGCCACCACGTCGGGCGGGTCGTGCAGCTGGCCGCGGCGCTGCTGGCGACGGGGCACGCCTACGAGCGCGGTGGTGCGGTGTACTTCCGCGGCGCCGGTGTCCCGGAAAAGACCGGGTTCACGCTGGAGCACGCCACGGAGCTCGCCACCGAATTCGGGGATCGTGCCGGCGATCAGGACCGTGACGACCCCTTCGACGTGCCGGTGTGGCGACCATCCGCCGATGACGCGCCCGGCTGGCCCAGCCCGTGGGGCCGCGGCAGACCCGGCTGGCACGCGGAATGCGCCGCCATTGCGCTGGGCGTGCTCGGCCCCGCGGTGGACGTCCTGGCCGGTGGCGCGGATTTGACCTTCCCTCACCACGCATACCAAGCCGCCATGGTGGAGGCGGCAACCGGCGTGGGGCCCTTCGCGCGGGCCGGCTTCGGAGCCGGAACGGTCACCGTCGACGGCGCCAAGATGGCGAAGTCGACGGGCAACCTGGTGCTGGTCTCCGACCTGCTCGCCCGCCATCCCGCCGCAGCGCTGCGGCTGTTGCTGCTCAACCGGCCATGGCAGCAAACGTGGGAGTTCCGCCGCGCGGACATCGACGACCAAGCCAAGACGCTGGACCGGCTGTACTCAGCAGCCGGCACGGCACGGACATCGCAATCCGCCACGGGCGCCGTCATCGCTGCGCTGCTGGACGACCTCGATGTGCCCACCGCGGTGGCCATTGCAGAGGAGTCCGGTGGCGATGCGGCCCGGCTGCTGCTACGCACACTGGCTCTAGAGTGACTCGCACGCTGATCTTGGTCCGGCATGCCAAGTCGGCATGGCCGCCGGACATTCCAGACGCCCGCCGCCCATTGGCCGATCGCGGGCGTCGCGATGCTCCCGCCATCGGTCGCTGGCTGCACGCGCACATCGGCGCAATCGACCGCGTGGTGTGCTCTCCCGCGGTGCGCGCGGTGCAGACGTGGCACCTCGCGGCGGCCCAGCTGGCCAGCACGCCACCGGCCTGCCTCGACGAACGGCTCTATGGCGCTTCGGCGGCGGCCCTGCTGGCAGTGACCCACGAGCTTGCTCCGGAGGCGTCAACCGCGGTGCTGGTGGGCCACAATCCCGGACTCGAGGACTTCCTGACCCTGCTGACCGGCGCCTCGGAACCGCTCAAGACCTCCGCCCTCGCAGTTATCACGGCGCCAGGCAACTGGGCAGCGACCGGACCGGACTCGGCTACGTTGATCGCGCTGGAAACTCCCCGCGGTTGAGGGCAGGGCTGCTACCAGTGCAACAACGGTGCGGGAAACGTACCCTCGCCTTCAGGTTCCCCTGTTGATTGACGGGGTAGGGCGAGCGGGTAAGGCGAGCAAGGTATATGACCACCACCACGAGCAACGGCCGCGTGCAGGCACACCAAGCGCGGGCCGCTCTCAGACCGCCCGGGGTCATGTTCACCTCCCTGACCGAGCAGCTGAGCAACGTCCGGCGGTGGAACGCCGAGCGGCACTGGGGCTTGGGCGCCGCCGACTTCCACTCGGTCGATCTCACCCCGCGGGCCGGGAACGATCCACTCGTCGTGGACCTCATCGCGATCTACCTCGCTGACACCGCCGAGTACAACGGGGTTATCCGAACCTGCCAGGAGCTGTGGACAGTAGCTGGCGAACAGCAGCCGCACACCTGGTCTTGGGATTGGTACCGGGACAGCTGGCAGGACATCCCCAAGCCGGTACGGCTGATCGACGGCCTGGTGCACCGCCCCGGTATCCGGCGAGTGACCGTCGATCTGAGCGCTGGTTACATGCCCGGACGCCACGTGCGTCCCAGCGCCTTGCGCGGCCCCGCCTCGGCACACGCCGAAGTTCTCGCCGCGGCCGCCCACTTTCCGCGGTGGATCCGGGCCATGGACGGCGAGAAGGTGCCGTACACCTGGCTACTGGGTTATGAGGTGATGATGCGAGGACAGCGCACCCCGTTGCGCATGCCGGCGCTGAGCTGGAGCCACCTGCGCCACACGATGAGCCTGACCGCCGCCTTCATGAACCATTCGTTCAGCGGCTGGGCGGCGCCGGTTCGCGTCAACGATATGTGACCGGAATGCTGCAGATTGTGACTTCAGCCCACCAGGCAGGACGAAAGGCGCCTATCCTGGCACGGTGACAGCCCTAGGCGGGATCCGAACCCTGTCGGTCTGCTCGCTCGCGCTGAGCCTACTGCTCACGGCCGCGTGTACGAGCTCAGCTCCTAGCCAGCAAGGCCAAGGCTTGCCGTCAAACTGCACCCAGACGATCACCCGATCGGACGATGTGCGGGGTGCCCTCGATGCCGCCGCGCCGGGAAGCACGGTGTGCTTCACAGGTGGTGATCTGACCGATGCCGACGTGACGATGACCAAGTCGGGGACCCCTGGCTCCCCGATCAAACTCATCGCCGACGGTGCACCCGTCGAAAATATTCACATCACCGCCAGCCATGTCGTCGTTCAAGGTTTCACGGTTGCCGGTGGCGACGGGATGGAGCTCGAGGGTACCGGGATCACCGCGCAGCACAACACGATTCACGACACCCGGCGAGGCGGAATTGCTTGTACACCGTGCTCCGACTCGACCATTGACTCCAATACCGTGCAACATGTCTCCACTGTCGGCATCTTTATTTCCGGGCAGCGCATCACCGTCAGTGGCAACACGGTGAGCGAAACAGTAGCCGAGGATGACGGCGACGCCGACGGTATGCGGTTTTTCGGTACTGGGCACCGGATCACCGGCAACACTATTCACGACATATCCGCCCGGGGTTACCGTGCACCACCCCATCCCGACTGCTTCCAGACCTTTGATCACAGCCCGCCCACCTACGACGTTGTCATTTCGGGCAACACGTGCCAGAACGTCGACGCACAATGTTTGATCGCCACCGACGACCAGCCGGGCAGCAGCGGTTCACCCAACGGAGTTCCGTCGATCACGTTCGCCGACAATACCTGCGCACCCAACGGTGCGCAGGCGATCAACCTGCGCCGCTGGCCCAACGTCGAAATAAGACACAACAAGTTCTCCGGGCCCAACTTGAACCGGGCTATTCTGATCATTGACGGCTCGACGGGCTGCACCGTGATCGACAACACCACCGCCGGGGGGGTACCCACGGTGGATGTCGACGGCGCATCTCGATCCGGCTTTCGCCAGAACGGCAACAGTCCGGCCTGACCAGGCCCTGACCAGGCCCTGATCAGGCCCTGATCAGATCGGGCGCGCCGGGAACATCCGTACGCTGGAGTGCGTCTTTGCCGAGGTCCACCAGCGACCGACCGACGATTCCGCTAGCGACGGATTAGCCACAGATTTCGGACCGGTGTGCAGCTATCTTGAAATACGCCCGGAACGGAATCTGCCCACTTCGCCGAATGAGATGCTTGCGGCCAGGCTCCGTTACACGCCTTGCCGGAGAATGACTTGCTGCCCTTCCCTGAGGCCAGAGATGACCTGAGTGCGGTCATCACCGACGATGCCGGGTTGGAACCGAACTTGCTGCTGGTTCCCAGCGGCATCAATAATGGTCACGGTGCTCTGATCGCCGCGCTTGCGGACCGCCGAGTTGGGCACGGTCAGCACGTCGTCGACCTCATTCGTGATGACCCGAGCCTGAGCGGTTTGGCCAGCTTTAAGCCGCGGATCGATCTCGTTGAGTACCACAGTGACGTAATAGTTGATAACGCTGGAGATGTTGCTGCCCGATGGAGCCACCGAGACGACAGTGCCGTCACGGGTGAGGTCCGGAATAGCGTCGAACGTGACACTGACCTTCTGATTAGGCGCGACCTTCGACGCGTCAGACTCCTCGAAGGGCACCACTACCTGGAAGCTGTTGACGTTGTCGAGAACCATGAACTGGGTGCCGCCGGGGCGCGCAGCGCCGGTCGCCGGATTTCCCAATGATGTGCTGCTGTTCGACGTCACGCCGTTAAGGCCGGGGATGGGCGCATTAGTACCGGGTGCGAGCGGGCTGACCCCAGAGCTGGGTTGGAGGAACTCTCCGACAATACCGTTGATCACCGACACGGTACCGGCGACCGGTGCCCGAAGCACCGTGTTGTCGACGTCTCTCTGGGCCGCAGCTACCTGGGCCTGGATGCTCGCCACCAGAGCGACCTGCTGGTCGATGTCGAACGGACGATTGGTCGCCGCAGACTCGAGAGTGTTCTGCGCGGTGACCACGCTTTGGCGCGCGGTCTCAACCGAGACCTGCCCGCTGGCGCGATCGACATTCAGCTTCTGCTGCGCGGCGGTCAGCGTGCTCTTGTCCATGAGTACGGTGCGGCGAGCGTTGACCACGTTGGTCTGGTCCTGTGCGATCCGGTTACATGCCGGGTTGCCGCCGCCACTGCCTCCGCCGCCCGGGGTTCCGTTACCTGTGCTGCCTGCATAGACCGGGCCGACCCGGGCCGGATCCTCCACCCCGGCCTCGGTTGGTCCGACCCCGACCGACGATCTCGGTCCACCACCGGGACCAGCCACCGGGCTACCGGGCGCTACCCCGGGTGCGGCCGGGGTAGCCGGAATACCTCCGGTGGCCGCACACGACGCCTGATCGGCACGCAGAGCCGACTGAGCCTTATCGAGCAAGAAGCTGTCGAAATCAAGCTGCCGGTGCGCTTGGTCAACGGCCGTTGAATCCGAGGCTAATTCCGCATCAACCTGCTTTTGCGTCGCCGCCAGGATCTGCTTTGCTTGCTCCAAGGTGTCATGCGCACCCTGCACCGTCGTATCATTGACTGCCCTGCCGAACAGCGCCTGCTGGGCATTCAACTGGCCTTGGAGCTGGTTCAAGACCTGCCGGAACGCAAAATCATCGAGCTTCGCCAACACCTGGCCCGGGGTCACCCGATCCCCGACCTTGACCATCAGCTCTTTGAGCTGGGCACCCTTGGCGAAGCCGAGGTTCTGCTCCCTGATGGGCGACAGCGAGCCCGAGGCGGAGACCTTGGTCACCACCGTGCCGCGTTCCACCCGCCCGGTTGGCGGTGGCGCCGGCTCGCTGCCGCACCCAGCCGCCAGACTCAACGCGGCGACCAGTCCGATCGACACCAGGACCCCGGCGCTCGGGCGCCGGGCTGGAGACAGTGTCGAGGGGCTGGTCAGGAAAATGGTCACAGTGATGTCCCCCTGTGTCTTCGGCTTCAAGCAATGCAACGCCTCAGACGGCAGGGAGTTACGGGATCCGACGCGGCGGTCGGATGTGGCTGGTCGGCTACTGGTAACGGAGGGCTTCGATGGGCCGAAGCCGCGCCGCACGGTTGGCCGGGTACCCTCCGGCGACGAGCCCGATCGCCAGACTGATGGCGAACGAGAGCACTACCGAGGGTATGGTCACGGCCGGAGCGAAGGTAGCGAACGTCGGACCGAACGACGGCGCGATGTTGGCGCCGAGCACTGACAGCCCGACTCCCACCAGAACGCCGATCAACCCACCCAGGCCGGCCAACACCAGAGACTCGATAAGGAATTGTTCGAGAATCGCTCGACGAGTCGCCCCGATCGCCTTGCGAATACCGATTTCTCGGGTTCTCTCGGTAACCGAGACCAGCATGATGTTCAGGACCCCGATCGCACCGACGACCAGAGAAATCGCCGCGACAGCCGCCGTGAACAGGGTGAGAATCCGCAAGATCTGATTGAAGGCGTCAAGCCGGCTGCGCAGTGATTGAACCTCGAAGTCCCGGTTCGCGGAGTCCTTGATGCGGTGCCGGTCGGATAGGATGCGGATCACATCATCCTCGGCCGCGGGCACTGCGTTCGCTTCCGCGGCTTGAACAATGATCTGGTTGACCTTGTCACCGCCGCCGAAGATGTAGCGCCGGACCGTGGGCAGCGGCATGACGGTCACGCCATCACCAGGGTCTCCGACGGACTGCATGACGCCGATCACCCGGAAGGTCTGACGGTTGATCCGGACAGGTTTGCCAATCGCGGACCCTGGATCGTCACCAAACAGGTAGCTGGCCACTGCCGAGCCCAACACCACAACTCGAGACGTGGAGCGCACTTGAGCCTCGTCGAAGAACGTCCCAGCTGCCATGTCTTGATTGTTGACTTCGAGCCACCGATCGGTGCTACCCACCACATTTGCCCGGTAGCGGAAAGAGTCACCCTCCACCAGCGCTTTACCGCTGGTGGCTGGAATCACCGCTGCGATGTCGCGGGAAAGCGACTTATCTTGCAGCGCCACGACGTCCGCGTCGATCAGATCTTTCGGTGCGGCGCCCCCGGGGACGTTACCGACCGACGGCACCACAGTGATCAAGTTGGCCAGCGGCTGGATTTTCTCGTTAACCGAGGATTGCACGCCGTTGCCCAGAGCTACCAGCAGGATCACCGAGGCGACACCGATGATGATGCCGAGCATGGTCAATGCCGACCGCAGCCGGTTGGCCCGCAAACCACGGAGCGCGATGCGCATTGCCTCCTTCAGGTTCATGCGGTGACCTCCGTCCGGCTCCGCTGAACCTGATCGCTCACGATGCGACCATCGCGCATCCGCACGACCCGCTTCGCGAACCGGGCGACCTCCTCCTCGTGAGTGATGATCACAACCGTGCGGCCGGCATCGTTGAGCGCACCGAGCAGTTTGAGAATCTCCGCACTGGCGGCGGTATCGAGGTTGCCGGTGGGCTCGTCAGCGAGCAGCAGTGCGGGATCATTGATCAGCGCTCTCGCGATCGCCACGCGCTGCTGCTGACCGCCGGACAGCTCGTTGGGGAAATGTTTCTGGCGATCACCCAACCCGACTTGTTCCAGCGCGACCCGGGCCGGATTGCGCCGCGCGCGCACCCCCGCGTAGACCAGCGGAAGTTCGACGTTACGGATCGCGCTGGTACGCGAGACCAGGTTGAACGACTGGAACACGAAGCCGATCTTGCGGCTGCGGATCTTGGCCAGCCGGTTGTCGGACAGCCGGCTGACGTCGGTGCCGTCAAGCAGGTAGCGCCCGCTGGTGGGCACATCCAAACAGCCCAGGATGTTCATCAGCGTGGTCTTGCCCGATCCGGACGGCCCCATGATGGCGACCAATTCACCGTCGTCGATAGCCAGGTCGACACTTTCCAGTGCCCGGACCTCGACCTTGCCCATCCGATAGACTTTGGTGACGTCCTCAAGCTGGATCATGCTGGCCCCCCAAACCCCCTGTGACAATCCCCCTGTGACCCCAGTGTCTATGGGATCGCGTGTCTATGGGATCGCGCAGGCGCACGGCAGCCGGTCAGCGTCAGCGCGCCAACCGTCCGATCGTGACCTTGAGGCGGATGGGGACGTCACCCACCGTACGCGGTCCACACTAGACGTTACCGCGTTGTGCTCGTTACGGAAAGTGCTGGAGCACCAAGCGCGCGATCTTCAACCATGAGTATGGATTTTTCACTCATCCTGAAGCCGGGCGGATCTGTCCGTGGTCGGCGAGCAATGCGAGCAGCGGGCGCAGCGCGTCCGGGATCTCACTTTCTCCCAGCACCACCCGCCGTTGCCGGTCGTAGTCGACAGTGACCATCTCGTAGCGGAAACGATCCGCCTCAATGGGCCCGGTGGTGGACCGATCCCAGGGCAGATCCCGCAGGGCCGCTTCGACGCGAGAGGCATCGGGCGCAGCGAGCGCAGCGGTATCGAGTTCGGCGTACAGCGCGACTCCCGCGATGCCACCACGGCGGGTGATATCGACGCGCATGCGCTCCAGTGTCCTGTCCGGCCGCACCCGGTAAAACAGCCCTGCGCCAGCCGGTCACAAAGAAACCTTGACGGCTTCCCATCCCTGCTGCACCGCGTGGGTTTGATCGCTGCCCGCACCGTAGGTTTGTCGGGCCTGGCGCAGGGTGATCTGCGCGAAGTCACGGAATGTCGCGTTGGGCCGAAGCTGTGCATCTGCCAGCGCGGCGTACCAGATCGGCCCGGCAGCATCCCAGGCCTGACCACCGAGGGTGCTGGCCACGATGTAGAACGCGTGGTTGGGAATTCCCGAATTGGTGTGTACGTCGCCGCCGGGGACGTAGCCGTTCATATCGGCGGGCTGGTCATCATAGGCGTTGGCGGTGCCGGGCTGCTTCATCGACCGCAACGCAGGGCGCAGGGCCGGACCGACGATGTCCGCCCCGATGAGCCAGTCGGAACTGTGCACATCCTGCCCCAGCGCGTACTGCTTGACCTGAATCCCGAATACGTCAGACATCGACTCGTTGAGCGCGCCGGATTGGCCTGAGTAGGTCAGGTTCGCCTCATGTTGGGTGACGCCGTGGGTGAGCTCGTGCCCGATGACATCGATCCCCGCCGCCGTCTGGGTGAGGATCTGCCCATCGCCGTCGCCGAAGAACATGCGACCGGCACCATCCCAGAACGCATTAGGATAGTCGCGCCCGTAATGCATCAGGCCGAGCAACGGCATACCAGCCGCGTCGATGGAATCGCGCGCGAAAACCGTCCAGAAGAACGAGTACGTGGCACCGAGACCGTCATATGCCTGATTCGCCGCCTGATCCTGGCACGGCGCTTGTCCCTCCACCCGGAGCACCGCGCCTGGTGTCTGCGACTCACTATTCTGCTGGTCGTAGATCGTGCGCTGCGGCTGGCCACCGACCCGGGCGAAGGTAACCGGTTTCGGCATTGGGTGCAGTCTCGCCGCGGACTCGGCGCGGGCCAGCCGGAAGCGCTCGTCCAGCGCCAACGCGCGTAGGGCGGCATGACGCAGCGCCTCATCCGCAGAATGGGCCAAGCGGTACAGCAGGGCGGGCGGCACGATGCAGTGCCGGGCACAACGGGCGGTCATCGGTGCGCAACTCCTGATCATCCGGAAAGGTCGAGATCGTAGCCGGGCGCACCTCGGAGACGATCACGGCCGTCCTCCGGGGTTTTCTCGCTTCCCCCCCCGGGTACCTGCGGGTTGTGCTACTGCTGCGGCCCCCCGGGGTCTACCGAGCCGACAGTGATACCGCCTTATTGATCGACGTCATGAGCGCGGGCGGCTACGCGGCCGGACGCCGCGTCCTGGATATCGGCACGGGCACCGGGGCGCTGGCGCTAGCCGCCGCCAGGGCCGGCGCCGCGTCGGTCACCGCGGTCGATCTTTCGCGACGTTCGATCGCGGCCGCCTGGATCAACTGCCGGATCCACCGGGTGAAGTGCACGATGCATTGCGGTGACCTGTTCGGGCCGGTAGCAGGTCAGCACTTCGACCTCATCGTGGCCAATCCGCCCTACGTTCCCGCCGCCACCAACACGCTGAGCCGGCACTCGATCCGCCGGTGCTGGGATGGCGGCATCGACGGACGTGCTGTGCTGGACCGGCTGTGCACCGGGGCCTCCGGGCTGCTCGCCCCGGAGGGGATGATGCTGGTGGTGCACTCGGCAGTGTGCGACGACACTGTCACGCTTCGCCGGCTCACCGAGGCCGGGCTGCACGCTGCCGTGCTGGCCCGATGCACCATCCCATTCGGTCCCGTCATGCGCCTGCGGGCGGCCATGCTGGAAGCCCGCGGACTCATCGAACCAGGCCAACGCGACGAGGAACTCGTCGTCGTCGCAGCACGCGCGCCCGCCGGAGACCAACGTGTCCATTGAGCCCGCGCGACGCCGAGTAATCGTCACCGATGACGGACCTGTGCTGGTGCATGGACCCATCGAGGTGGTGCTGACCGACGGCCGGACGGTGACATCGGACCGCGCGGTCACCGCAGTGTGCACCTGCCGCCGCAGCCGCCGCTATCCGTTCTGCGACACCAGCCACCGGCGACGGGTGCGCACCGATCGGGTCCGCGGCGGCGACTCCCAGGCGGATGTGTGACTCGTGCCGGAGCTTCCGGAACCACGAGGCCCACTGTCGGCCACCACACTGGACACCCTGCGCGGGTCGTCCAGCCGGCAGTTCGGTTCAGCGGCCGTCGCGCGGGCTGACCCGTATGGAGACGATCTGCAGCTGGCGCTGTACTGCTGCTACGAACTCCATTACCGCGGTTTCACCGGCGTCTGCGCGGACCTGGAATGGGACCCGCACCTGCTCGGGTGGCGCCGAGAACTGGAACGGCCCTTTCTCGCCGCGCTGCGGGCCGACGTCCCGGGCGGGACCGATGTCACCGGCGAGATCGATGCATTGCTGGTGGAGGCGCCGCAGGCCGGTGGTGTTTCCCATTACCTGCACCGCTGCGGGCGGCGGTGGCAACTGCGCGAGTATGTCGCGCA
>DATFDO010000244.1:0-20329 GCA_035252045.1 Pseudonocardiaceae bacterium | reverse complement strand
GGGATCGTGGTGTTGCGCTCGATGAGCTTGGTCATCACGCCGCCCTTGGTCTCGATACCCAGCGACAGCGGGGTGACGTCGAGCAGCAGGACGTCCTTGACCTCGCCCTTGAGCACACCGGCCTGCAGCGCAGCACCGACGGCGACGACCTCATCAGGGTTGACGCCCTTGTTCGGCTCCTTGCCGCCGGTCAGCTCCTTGACCAGGTCGGTCACCGCGGGCATCCGGGTGGACCCGCCGACCAGGACCACGTGGTTGATCTGCCCGATCGAGATCCCGGCATCCTTGATGACATTGCGGAACGGTGCCCGGCAGCGGTCCAGCAGGTCAGCGGTGATCCGCTGGAACTCCGCCCGGGACAGCGTCTCGTCCAAGAACAGCGGGTTCTTGTCCGCGTCGACGGTGATGTAGGGCAGGTTGATCGTCGCGGTGGACTGGCTGGACAGCTCGATCTTGGCCTTCTCCGCGGCCTCGCGCAGCCGCTGCATGGCCATCTTGTCCTTCTTCAGGTCGATGCCGTGCGAGCTGCGGAACTTGTCCACCAGCCAGTCGATGATTCGCTGGTCCCAGTCGTCACCACCGAGGTGGTTGTCCCCGGAGGTAGCGCGGACCTCGACCACACCTTCGCCGATCTCCAGCAGCGACACGTCGAACGTGCCACCGCCCAGGTCGAAGACCAGGATGGTCTGCTCCTTCTCGCCCTTGTCCAGGCCGTAGGCCAGCGCGGCCGCGGTCGGCTCATTCACGATCCGCAGCACGTTCAGACCGGCGATCTGGCCGGCCTCTTTGGTGGCCTGGCGCTGGGCGTCCTCGAAGTAGGCCGGCACGGTGATCACCGCCTCGGTCACGTCTTCACCCAAGTACGCTTCAGCGTCGCGCTTGAGCTTCATCAGCACCCGGGCGCTGATCTCCTGCGCGGTGTACTTCTTGCCGTCGACCGTGGTGGACCAGTTGGTGCCCATGTGCCGCTTGACCGACCGGATGGTTCGATCGACGTTGGTGACCGCCTGGTTCTTGGCGGACTGGCCGACGAGCACCTCGCCGTTCTTGGCAAAGGCGACCACCGAGGGCGTGGTGCGCGAGCCCTCCGAGTTCGCCACCACCGTGGGCTCCCCGCCTTCCAGGACGGACACGACGGAGTTGGTGGTCCCTAGGTCGATGCCGACCGCACGAGCCATGTGAGAAACCCTTTCGAACTTGACTGATGTCCACTCAACCTCGCGGGCGACTATACCGAGCCGTCAAGCCAGGACTTGAGTGGACCCCGCTCAACCTTTCGTCACCCTCAACGGTGTGGCGGCCGTCGATGTTCCCGCCCTGCTCGCGGCGATCGGGCAGCGGTCTGTTGCCGTCAATGCCCGTTCCATTGACACAGCGCGTCAGGCAAGCCTAGCCTATTTGAGCCTAGGCTATTCACACTAACGAACGAATCGAGGTGCGATGCTGCCTAGCTCAGTTACCGGACAAGGTCGAAAAGCGTCGCTCACTGGTGGCTCCTTCGACCGACGGTGTCGCCGATCCGTGTCACGCCATGTCAGATCGGGAGCCGCCGCAACGGTTCTGGTCTGCACCGCGGTGGTGCTGGCGGCCTGCGGTCGGTCCAATGGCCCAGCGCAGGTGAGCGCGCCTGCGACCGAGGTGAAGATCGCTTTGTCGGACGGCGGCTGCGCGCCGCAACCGGCCAGTGTGCCTGCGGGCCCGGTGAAGTTCTCGATCACCAACACCGGATCGTCCCGAGTCACCGAGGTCGAGCTGCTGCACGACGGCAGGATCCTCGGGGAGAAGGAAGGCATCAAGCCTGGTTCGTCGGGTGACCTGGTGTTACGCCTCCAGGACGGCGGTACCTACGCCATCCACTGCGCCGGCGGCGCGACCAACAGGTGGGCCTTCACCGTCACGGGCTCCGGGAACCCGGGTGCCGCCACCGCGAACACCTCACTGGCCGCGGCCACCCAGGGCTATCACGACTATGTCGTCGCCGAGGTGGACCAGTTGGCGGTCACCACCAGGCAGTTCACCGACGCAGTCCGCGCCGGGAACATGGATGCGGCGAAGCAGGCCTATCCGGCGGCCCGGGTGCATTACGAGCGGATCGAGCCGGTGGCCGAGAGCTTCGGGGATCTGGATCCGAGTATCGATGCGCGCATTGACGACGTCCCCAACCCGGCTGACTGGACCGGCTTCCACCGCCTCGAGAAAGCCCTGTGGCAGGACAAGAGCCTGGCCGGGATGAGTCCTATCGCCGACAAGCTCGACGCCGATGTGGTCACGCTCAAGTCGAAGGTCGCCGGGGAGAGCTTCCAGCCGGCACAGCTGGCCAACGGGGCCGGCGAGTTGCTCAATGAGGTCTCGACGACGAAGGTGACCGGCGAAGAGGAGCGCTACTCGCACATCGATCTGTGGGATTTCGCGGCCAACATCGACGGCGCGCAGAAAGCCTTTGAGCTGCTCAAGCCGGCGGTGACGGCCAAGGATGCCGACCTCGCCCGGCAGGTGGAGGCCCGCTTCGCAGACGTGGCCGGCAAGCTGTCGAAGTACCGGCAAGGCGACGGCTACGTCGACTACAGCACGGTGCCTGACGACCAGCGGCGGGTGCTGGCCAATTCGGTCAACGCGCTGGCCGAGCCACTGTCCCGGGTCGCAGCGGTGGTGGTGGTCTGA
Source organism: Pseudonocardiaceae bacterium (assembly GCA_035252045.1). Taxonomy (GTDB): domain Bacteria; phylum Actinomycetota; class Actinomycetes; order Mycobacteriales; family Pseudonocardiaceae. Next base: position 17,668 of record DATFDO010000244.1, on the reverse strand, counting down.
CATGGATCCCGCGTTGACCGGCCGGCTGTCACGGCGCCGCTTGCTGGGCAGTGTCGCTGGGCTCGGCATCATCAACGCTGCAGGCGTGGGACTTGCCGGCTGCGCCTCCAACGCCGCCGGCACCCCGAAACAGACCGTCCCCTTCTACGGCGCCCACCAAGCCGGGATCATCACCGACATACAGGACCGGCTGGCCTTCGCTGCGTTCGACGTCACGACCGACCGCCGCGAGGATCTCGTCACCATGCTCAAGACCTGGACCGCAGCCGCGGCGGCGATGTCGGTAGGCGCGATGGTTCCCGGCCACTCACACGCCGATGCGATGCCGCCGGCAGACACCGGAGAAGCCGTCGGGCTGGATCCCGGGAATCTGACCGTGACTGTCGGCTTCGGCCCGTCGCTGTTCGACGGACGCTTCGGGCTGGCCGCTCGCCGGCCGGCAGCGCTGGCCGACCTCCCGGCGCTGCCCGGGGAGATGCTCGATCCGGCCCGCTCGGGAGGCGACATCGGCATCCAAGCCTGCGCCAACGACCCCCAGGTCGCGTTCCACGCGGTGCGCAACCTGGCCCGGCTGGGACGTGGCACGGTGGTCACCCGCTGGACGCAGCTCGGCTTCGGTCGCACCTCCGCCACCGGCGCCGAGCAGCAGACCCCGCGCAACCTGATGGGTTTCAAGGATGGCACCCGCAACATCCGCAGCGACGACTCGACGGCTCTGGACAAGCACGTCTGGGTCGGCACCGAGGCGGGGCAGGAGTGGATCCGCGGCGGCAGCTACCTGGTGGCGCGCCGGATCCGGATGTTCGTCGAGACCTGGGACCGCGACCGGCTCAGCGATCAGGAGGCGGTGTTCGGACGCACGAAGTACACCGGCGCCCCGCTGAGCGGCAACACCGAGTTCGAAAGCCCGGATTTTGCAGCTACAACCGCCGCCGGCGAGCCGACCATCCCGGACAACGCGCACATCCGGCTGGCGGCGTTCGAAAACAATGACGGCCTGCGCATCCTGCGCCGCGGGTATTCCTTCACCGACGGCATCGACGCGCGGACCGGCACCCTGGAGGCGGGGCTGTTCTTCATCAGCTTCCAGAAGGATCCCGCACAGTTCATCACCCTCCAGCGCAAACTCGGCAGCCAGGATGCGCTCAACGAGTACATCCGCCACGTCGCTTCCGGGTTGTTCGCCTGCCCGCAGGGCGTCCCGGACGCGTCCGGGTACTGGGGACATGCACTGTTCGAGGGCTGACCATGGGCGGAGTGAGTTGCCAGCAGTGCCGTGAGCTCGCGGCAGAACTGGCGCTGAACATGCTTCCCGCCCGCGAGCGCGTCGGGGTCCTGGCGCACCTGGACGCCTGCACTGGTTGCCGCGACACGGTATCCGCCATGACCGTCACCGCCGATCGGCTGGTCGAGCTGCTGCCTGGCGCCGAACCACCTGTTGGCTTCGAACATCGGGTGCTGACCGCACTGGCACCCGCGCCGAAGCGCGCACGGCGGCGCTGGGTGCCCGCAGCAGCGGTCCTGCTCGCCACCGCACTGGCCGGCGGCGGCGGATGGATCGTCGGCCGCTCATACCACGAGGTACCGCCGCCCGAGAGCGACTCGCAAGCCGGCGTACGGACGGTCATGTTCGCACCGCTGACGACGGGGGATCGCCAGATCGGCCACGCCTACGTTTATCCCGGGCACGCCTCCTGGATTTACCTGTCTCTAGACGGCGCTGTGAGTGCTGCCGGCGGCGGCCCCGTCCGCTGCGAATTGATTCACCGCGACGGCTCTACCACACCAGCGGGCACTTTCACTCTCACCCCCGAGCGCCGGTCATGGGCGACAGCCGTCGCTGTTGACCGTGGCAGCCTCGCCACCGCCAGGCTGATCAACGACAGCGGTCACACCGTCGCCACCGCCCATTTCGATTCCCCACGACACTGACACGGGCCGCGGACTTCAGGTGCTGACCAACCCGGCAGATCGCGGAGCCGGCGCCGGTCAGTCGATGGCGCTGACGAACTCGGCGACTTGCTGCACGTAGCGGCCGTAGCAGCGCAGGGCCAGGGGTACCGCGGCCGCGACCATTCTGATGTCGATCTCGATGGAGCTACCCCAAACACCGCAGGCGGCACCGGCGTCGCAGTGGCGCCCAGCCATGAGCGGTGCACCCGTCCTCGACCGCGGCCGGCCAGACTCCTCGAGTGGGGCAGCTCGTCGAATGAGGGTGCTTCAGTGAGGTCAGTCGAGCAAGTGGTCGAAGTCTCCGTTCTTGGCGCCTGCGATGAACGCGGCCATCTCGTGCCGGTCGAAGATGAGGGTGCGGGCCTTGCGTTCGGCCGGTGGCAGCTTGTCGTCCTGGAAGCCGATCAGGCCATCGGCGACGGTGAACGACAGGCAGCCACCGGTAGCGTTGCTCAACGAAGATTTGACGTACCGGGCGTTGACCACGGCGTCGTACTGCTCGTCACTAAACGAGGGGTACGGGTTGGACGTGCGGGCCACTGGGTCACAACTCCTCCATGACTGTGCGGATCAGGTCCTGTGACTCCCGGGCGGGCAGAGCCTGGGCCAGAGCCGCATGGAAGGTGTACGTGCACTGCCGCACGGGGTGGCGCTCCTCGTAAATGCGCTGGGCCGTGTCGCTTTCGACGTACACCACGTCGCCGTCGAAGTCGTGCGGGAACTCGAAGATCACGAAGTTGTCAGTACCGGGCAACGCTCCTGCGCTGAACGGCAGGATGTGGATCGTCACGGGGTACTCCTGGGTCACTTCGATCAAGTGTCGTAGCTGCTCGCGCATGACGTCTCGGCCACCCACCAGGGTACGGATCACGCCCTCGGTCATCACAGCCACCAGGCTCTGGAAGCTGTCCTCGCCGAGCCGCTTTTGACGACGCATGCGCAGCTCCGCCATCCGGTCGACATTGATCGGAGCGATGAAGGCCCTGCCATTGCCGATCACCGCCTCGGCGTAGGCCCGGGTTTGCAGCAACCCCTGCACGAACACGTTGTCATAGCTGCGCACCGAGGTGGCGTCCTCGCCGATCTCGACCAGCATCTCGACGGCCTCAGTGACGATGTCGGAGTACTCCTGCCACCAGCCGGGTTCGTCGGCCCGTCGGCGTAGCTCGTCGAGCTTGGCCGCCTCCTCGGGACCGACGTTGAGTACCGTGATGATCCGCTCGAGGTGCTCGGAGCTGATCCTGGCGATGCCGGTCTCCACCCGGGACAGGTGCGCGGCGGACACGCAGCGCTGGCGGGGTTGGTCGGCGTTCATCAGCGCGACCAGCTTCTCCTGGTTGAGCTGCGCGTCGTCGCGCAGCTGCCGGATCTGCTTGCCCAGCCGGCGAGACCGGATCGTCTTACGCTGCGCCACGAGCCCTCCTCGTCAGCAAGATCCTGAAAGTTGCACAAAATTTGCGGGACTGTTACGGTTCGACTGCCGGTAAGAGCCTAGCCCTATTACTGGATCGTTCCGGCGATTCACCACCGACGACGGTGGCCCCGGCCCAGAACTCCCCCGAATCGGCCGGGGTCACCGTCCACCACCGAACTTGGTGATCATGTGACGGAGCTGCCGCCGGAAATCGAACGGCTGCTGCTCGACGTCGTCGCCGACGGTTTCACCGTGTACTGCTGCGGCCCGCGAACAGCGCCGACCGCGCTGGCGGCGTCCTACGAGTGGGCGGCCTGCGTCGACCATGTCACTATCCGCGGCTGGGACCGGGCGGCTGCGGCGCGGATTCCCAAGGGGGCCGAAGTCGACGTGTTCGATCCCGACTTCGTCGTCTGGTCCTACGAAGGTGGCGCGGAGCCGACCCTGCGCGCACTGCTCAACCTGGTGCACCCATTACACCCGCAGGCACCCGCAACCCCGTACCCAGCGCCGGTCTCACTGCGACTACCCCGGTACGAACAGCGCCCGATGACCATCCGGCTGCCCCAGCCGAGTCAAGCTCGGACCCGCTCGGCCCGGTTAACCTCGGGTGGTGCCTGCCACGTTGTTGCTCTACCACGAGGCGCCCCGGTGACACTAGCTACTACCGAGTAGCTAGCCGTACTGTGAACGCCGTGATGGCAGTGCGACTGGTGATCGGCCTAGGCTTGACCGTCCTGACGCTCATCCTGGCCAGCCGGCGGCTGGACTGGCTGTACGCCCTGATCCATTCCGGGCAGCCGGACCATAGCCGCACCGCGAACCTGAGCGACCGGGTGCGGACCCAATTGACCGAGGTGTTCGGTCAGCGGCGACTGCTGAAGTGGACGATTCCCGGGCTGGCGCATTTCTTCACCTTCTGGGGCTTCGTCGTCCTGCTCACCGTCTATATCGAGGCCTACGGCGCGCTGTTCAACGAGCATTTCGCCATCCCGCTGATCGGGCACTGGGCCGTGCTGGGCTTCCTGCAGGACATCATCGCGCTCGCCGTGCTGGTATCGATCATTGCATTTGCGATCATACGAGTCCGGCAGGATCCGGAACGCAGGCAGAGATCGTCGCGCTTCTACGGCTCCCACACCGGCGGCGCCTGGCTCATCCTGTTCATGATCTTCAACGTGATCTGGACGATGTTTGTGTTCCGGGGCACCGCGGTGAATGTCGGCACCTTCCCCTACCTGTCGGGAGCGTTTGTCTCCCGGGCGGTCGGCGGGCTGCTCGCACCGCTGGGCCCGGGGATCAACCAGCCACTGGAGACCGCCGCCCTGCTCGCGCACATCGGCGTCATGCTGGCCTTCTTGATGATCGTGCTGTACTCCAAGCACCTGCACATCTTCATCGCGCCGATCAACGTCGCAGCCAAGCGGATGCCCAAGGCGCTGGGCCCGCTGTTGCCCATGGAATCCCGGGGCAAGCCGATCGACTTCGAGGATCCCGGCGAGGACGACACCTTCGGCCGCGGCAAGATCGAGGACTTCACTTGGAAGGGCATGCTGGACTTCGCGACCTGCACCGAGTGCGGCCGCTGCCAGAGCCAATGCCCGGCGTGGAACACCGGCAAGCCGCTGTCCCCCAAGCTGGTGATCATGGATCTGCGTGACCACCTGTTCGCCAAAGCGCCCTACCTGATCGGTGATCAGCAGGTACCAGAAGATGTCGACGTGCTGGCGCTGGCCGCCGGGGCCGCCGGCAACGGGCATCACGTACCCGAGTCCGGGTTCGGCCGGGTGCCCGGATCGGGCCCGGAGCAGGCGGCACGCCCGCTGGTGGGCACTGCCGAGACCGGCGGGGTGATCGACCCGGATGTGCTGTGGTCGTGCACCACCTGCGGAGCCTGCGTCGAGCAGTGCCCGGTGGACATCGAGCACGTCGACCACATCATCGATATGCGCCGCTACCAGGTGATGATCGAATCGGCGTTCCCCACCGAGCTGGGCACGCTGTTTCGCAACCTGGAGAACAAGGGAAACCCGTGGGGGCAGAACCAATCCGCCCGGATGGACTGGGCCAAGGGCCTGGACTTCGAGGTCCCGCAGCTGGCCGAGGAGACGCTGCCCGACGACGTGGAATACCTGTTCTGGATCGGCTGCGCAGGCGCGTTCGACGACAAGGCCCGGAGGACGGTACGGGCGGTCGCTGAGCTACTGCACCGCGCCGGGGTCAACTACGTGGTGCTCGGCGACGGCGAGACCTGCAACGGGGACCCGGCCCGGCGATCGGGCAACGAGTTCTTGTTCCAGATGCTCGCCCAGCAGAACGTCGAGGTGCTCAACGGGATCTTCTCCGAGCGCGGACCGGGCCGACGCAAGATCGTGACCACCTGTCCGCACTGTTTCAACACGCTGGGGCGGGAGTACCCGCAGCTCGATGGGCACTACGAGGTGGTGCACCACACCCAGCTGCTCAACCAGCTGGTGCGGGAAGGCAAGCTCACCCCCGTTGCCGGTGGGGACGGTCCCGCCGTCACGTACCACGACCCGTGCTACCTGGGCCGGCACAACGAGGTGTACTCACCTCCGCGCGAGCTGGTCGGCGCGTCCGGGGCGCAGCTGACCGAGATGCCGCGCCACGCCGACCGGTCGATGTGCTGCGGTGCCGGGGGTGCCCGGATGTGGATGGAGGAACGCATCGGCAAGCGAGTCAACGAAGACCGCGTCGACGAGGCGATCGCCACCCAGAGCTCCGCGATCGCCACCGGGTGCCCGTTCTGCCGGGTGATGCTCACCGATGGGCTCACCGCCCGGGAAGCCGAGGGCACCGCAGGCAAGACCACCGAGGTGATCGACGTTGCCCAGCTGCTGCTCACCAGTGTCAAACGTGGCGACGAGCCGGCGGGCTCCCCCTGACGCTCGCTATTCGGAGCTAGCCGGCGGTTGCGGTGCGGTGAGCAGGGTGAGGACCGCGTTACGCAGCTGCTTGAGATCAGCACCCAACTTGACCAAAATCTGGGCAGCCAGACCGTCACCTTCTCTGATGAGTCCAAGCAAGATGTGCTCAGTGCCCAGGGAGTTGTGCCGAAGCTGAAGGGACTCGCGCAGCGCCAGCTCCATCACCTTCTTGGCCCGAGGAGTGAACGGGATACGGCCTTGCGGCGGGTCCTCGCCATGGCCCACGATCTCCACGATTTCGGCGCGGACGCCGTCCAGCTCGATGCCCGCCTGCCGGAGCGCCTGCGCTGCCACACCCTCGCCCTCGTTGAGCAAGCCCAGCAGCAGGTGCTCGGTTCCCATGTAATCGTGGCCCAGGGCGCGGGCCTCTTCCTGGCCGCGCACGACCACCTGCCGCGCCTGGACGGTGAACCGCTTGAACGGGCCCGTGGCCGACTCGATACCGCCTACGAACTTGCCGATCAAGGACCGAAACGCGGAGTGGCGTTGCTGAGCCGCCTGCTTGCTGACGCCGAGCGCCTCGCCGATCTGCGACCATGTACAGCCGCCCGCCCGGGCCCCCTGGACGAAGTGGTCCAACAGCTGCTCCCCGAGCTCGGCCAACTCCTGCTGCTGGCGCGCCGCACTGGCGAGTAGGGTCAGCGGCTCCTGACTGTAGGCAGCTGCCTGGGTCTTCGCGATGAGTTCCTCCAGCGTCATGCCGTCAACTATCGCTTGACCAATCTGGAGCGTCAAGCGGTTATTGACGAGGCCAAAGCCCCGCACACGCCGCCGTACTCGGGTTGCCACTGCTGACCCGGAATGCCACTCGCTACCGCACCTACTTCCCCACCGTCGACGTCATCGCTCCCTGCTGACCCAGCCGACTCAGCGGCGGGTGTCGGTGCGTTGAAAGTTGAGGTACGCCCGCGACGGCGTGGGCCCGCGCTGGCCCTGGTAACGCGAGCCCACACCGGCGCTGCCATAGGGATGTTCGGCGGGGCTGGACAGCCGGAACAGGCACAGCTGACCGATCTTCATGCCTGGCCACAAGGTGATCGGCAGGTTGGCCACATTGGACAGCTCCAGGGTGATGTGTCCGGTGAAGCCAGGGTCGATGAAACCTGCGGTGGAGTGCGTCAGTAAGCCCAGACGGCCGAGGCTGGAGTTGTGGGTCGGAATGAATGTCGGTCCGGCGAGGAACAGACCATCGGGCGCGTCGATCTGAATGCAACGCACCGGGCGCGTCGACACGCGGCGAACGTCGGTGATCGCCCGGAAGCGTTGCGCCGTCCTGTGCGGCGTGAACGCCACCTGAAATGCCACGCCGTGATCGATACCGCGGACGGTCAACGTCTTCTTCCGCTTGACCGGGCACGATCCGAGACTCGCCGCTAATTCGAGCACCGCGTCGGCGAGGTGCTCCTGAACGCTGACGAATTCACAGCGGCCCTGGGCGTCGACGTGGCCGGCAGAATCCATCAGTCCTTGCAGCAGCGCCAGCCGTTGCGGCACCGCCGAGCGCAGGTAGAGCTGCGGCACGGGGCAACTTCTCGTGGCGCCGCCGAGCCGGACGCCGAGCACGTACGGGTCGGTTGGCAACGGCTGCTCGGGATACTGCACCGCGGCGGCCAGCGCGACATGGTGGTTGCACCTGTCCTGCACGCGCAGCGATCTGGCCAGCTCAGCGGTAGTGCGTACGGCGGCACCCCCGCCGCGCCGGCGAGCCGACCGCGTAGTGGTCCACCACAGATGCCCGGCGTCGGCGACGATGCTCTGGCCGTCCGAGAACAGCACCTCGTAGCAGGCTTGGCCGATCATGGCCTCGGTGGCGGCGACCACGCGGCAGGCCCTGCCGTCGAGGCCGAACACCTCGTCGCCGACCCGAAGCTCGGCCATCGTCTTCCAGCCCCGCGGCGTCGGGATCGGGGTGTCGACCGAGAGAGCCTTCCCTTCCAGCCGCCCAGCCAGATCATCGGGCAGGGTGATCTGCTCGAACGTCGAGCCGAGCACGAACTCGCCCGGGTGAAGCACGAACGGCTCGTCGCCCTCGGGCTCGACCAGCGAGGTCAGCTCATCCTGCTGCAACGACGGGTCGATGTGGGTGTAGCGGGTGTTGACGAAGACCCGGAAGAAGCGATCCAGTCGCACGTCGATGCTGGAGGGCTGTAGCAGCTTGTCGTCGAACGGCTCGACACCCAGCCGTCCTGCGTCGATCTCAGCACGCAGGTCGCGGTCAGACAGCAGCACGGCGCCACACTAGCCGAGCCGCCGGGCATGCTAAGCTCAGCGCTGCCGCGGGTGTAGTTTAATGGTAGAATGAGAGCTTCCCAAGCTCTAGACGCGGGTTCGATTCCCGTCACCCGCTCCATTACAAAGGCCCAGGTCACAGATCGTTCTCTGTAGACCTGAGCCTTTGTCATTGCAGTCAACTTTACCCGCGTGCTGTCTGCGTGCTGTTAGCCGGCTGGCACCAAAACGCCAGACGTACCGTCGTCTTCGCCGTCATCCGACGCTTTAGCCGTACTGCCGTTGCCCTCGATGAGTGCACTGAGCTTGTCGGCGATGGCCTGGTCTACCTGCCGCGAGGCATGCTGGTAGATCAGCGCGGCCCGAGAACTGTCCTGACCCATCCGTGCCATGAGATCTTTTGCACTGACATAAATCTGCGCGGCAAGCGTGTTCCCCGCGTGCCGGAGATCGTGAAAATGCAAACCTGGCCGACCGATCGACGCAATCACCTTTTTCCATCCGGTGAGCAGATTCCTGTTCCCGCTGCGAATCGGATTGCCGCGATCACCAGTGAATACCCACGCATCAGGAGTGTTCTCCACATACTTGGCCAGGTGTTCGACGATTGCCGGACGGATAGCCAGGGGCAGGGCGTTGGTGCGCAAGCTCGCCCGTCATGGTGTGGCGCCGCGGGGATCAGGTGTGGCCGAATGAGGCACCACTACTTGGCCCGCGGCCGTGTCAGCGTCGGGATACAGCGCCAGGACCAGGCCAGCCCCCAGCGCCCCACCGACTACTTGGGCGATCACAAAGCCGGGCACCGAGGCCGGTGCGATGCCGGCGAAGGTGTCGCTGAACACCCGACCTACCGTGACCGCGGGATTGGCGAACGAGGTGGACGAGGTGAACCAGTAGGCCGCGCCGATGTAGGCGCCCACCGCCGCAGCGGACGACGCCGACCGGCCGGTGCGGGCCAGCACCAGGATGATCGCAACCAGACCGGCCGTGGCGACCACCTCGCCGACCCATAACCCCACGCTGGTGCGCGCCTTGTGCGAGACCTGGGCCACGGACAAGCCGAACATGACATTGGCCAGCACCGCCCCACCGATGCCGCCAACCACCTGAATGCCGGTGTAGGCCAGCACCTCCCGACCGGACAGACCGGTACCGGCCTGGCGGCCCAGTAGCCAATCCACCGCCGAGACGACCGGGTTGAAGTGCGCTCCCGAGACCGGACCGAACAGCAGAATCAGCGCGGCAAGGCCAAACACCGTGGTGGTCGAGTTCTCCAACAGCTGCAGACCCACTTGGCCCGGGGACAGCTGCTGGGCGGCAATTCCCGAGCCGACCACCACCGTCACCAACAGGGCGGTGCCCACCAACTCGGCCAGCAGCCGTCGCGGCAGGCCGGTCATGCGAGCGCCGCGGTGGGGTGCAGCGCGTGGGACAGCGTCCGCAGCACCTCAGGCACCACCCGGTAATAGATCCACGTGCCCCGCCGCTCACCCTCGATCAACCCGGCCTCCCGCAGCACGCGCAGGTGATGCGAAATCGTCGGCCCGGATACCTGGAAAGCCACGGTCAGCTCGCACACGCAAGCCTCGCCGCCCTCATGACTGGCGATCAGACTCAACAAGCGCAGTCGCACCGGATCGCCGAGTGCTTTGAACCGATGGGACAGCATCGCAGCCTGGTCCGCTGTGAGCGGGTCCATGGTCAGCGGGGTACAGCAGCTCGCCACCTCGGGTGACATAGACACTCGTCTATCTTGACAGCCTTCGAACTAGTATACAAGCTGTGTATCGATCGTCATCAAAACAGTGAATGCAGGGAGGACGCACCGATGACCGAGCAAACCGACGCACTCCGGGACCGGGTTCGTCAGCGCTACGCCGCCGCAGCCACCGCCGTGAGCACCGGAACCACGGCCACCTGCTGTGGCGTCGATGCCTCGGGTGCGGTCTACGACGTCGAGATCGGTGAAGGTTTCGGCGGCCAGCTTTATGGTCTGGCCGAGCGTGGCGAGCTGCCGGCCGAGGCCGTCGCGGCAAGCCTGGGCTGCGGCAACCCGTTGGCGGTGGCTGAATTGCAGGACGGCGACAGGGTGCTCGACCTCGGCTCCGGCGGTGGGATCGATGTGTTGCTTTCCGCCCGGCGGGTCGGACCCACCGGCACTGCCTACGGGCTGGACATGACCGAGGAAATGCTCACCCTCGCCCGCGCCAACGCCGCCCAGGCAGGGACCATCAATGCGAAGTTCCTCAAGGGCACTATCGAGACCATCCCGCTGCCCGACAACTCCATCGATGTGATCATCTCCAACTGCGTAATCAACCTGTCCACCAACAAGCCAGCCGTGTTCGCCGAAGCCTTCCGCGTGCTCGCCCCCAACGGGCGCCTCAGGGTGTCCGACATCGTCGCCGAGGACCACCTCACCCCCGAGCAGCGGGCCGAACGCGGCAGCTACGTCGGTTGCATCGCCGGCGCACTGACCACTGCGGAATACCGCGACGGACTGACTACCGCGGGCTTCACCACCATCACCGTCGCACTCAGTCACCAGGTCGCCGACGGCATGCACTCGGCGATCATCCGCGCCAGCAAACCCACACCATCCGTGCACCGAGCGATTTGAGGTCCTTGTCACCGCAACCGTCTGACCCGAAGCGTCACGTCCGCCGAGCCGCGAGCACGCTCGTGGTCTCATGTTTGGTCTTATTCGCCTGCGACGGCGCGGTGACGGGCCAGGGCCGCAGCGGATTCCGGTTCCTTGTCACCGAGCTCGGGCAGAACCGGTGAGGCGTCGCCATTCGGGCGCAGCGCTCCAACCGGTCCGATGCAGCAGGCGCCCAGCCACAGCACCGCCCTTCCCCGTTCGTGGTGGGCGGTCTCGCTGGCCTTCACAGGCCTGTGAACCACGCGACGATCTCCGCTACGAACGCCGCATCCCATGCGGGATTTGTCATGGCATGGTGGGCGCCGGTCAGGACGTGGTGGGTGCCGCACTGGGCTGCGACCAGGCACGCCGTGATCGCGCTGCGCGGGATGACCTCGTCGTGCTCGGACTCCAGGACCAGCGTCGGGCCGCCGAACTTGGCGAGGTTGCTCAACGCGAGGTCGGTGTCTACCAGGTGACGCAGGTGCTCGCCGACATGCACGGCAGGCGCACGCAGCAAGAGGCGTTGCACCGGTCGCTCGCCGAGTAACACGCAGCCGAGGTACGCGCCGTAACTTGCCCCGCAGACTCCGACTCGGTCGACGCGCTCAGCGAGTACGTCGTACGCGGCGAGCACGTCCTGCCGGTGTACCTGCCGGGACGTCTGTCCGGGACTGTCGCCGTGCCCGCTCAGATCGAACGTCAGGCAGGTCAGGCCGAGGAGCTCGCGGACCGCTTCCGCCCGTGGCCGGTAAGACCGCCGCGCGCTCTCGTACCCGTGGATGAACAGCACCCCGGCGGAAGCCCCGTCCGCCTCGTACAGGTCGCCGGCAAGCTCTCGCTCGCCCGACCGAATCGTCACACCAGTCACGCCCGCGAGCATGCAGCAACGCGGTACAGCGCTGCATGGCACCGCACGGGTTGCAGCAATCTATTCGGATGCGGACCTGCAACGGGAACAGAGATCAAGGGTTCGACCGCCGGGACAAGCGTAAGCAGATCGACTGGCAGGCGTCCGGCGGCCAGCTGGCGTGTGTGGAGCACGATGGGGTACAGCGTGACGCTGGGCGCGTGCAGAACAAGGACGTGAAGCCGCAACAGAAGTGAAAGATCAGCGCAGTGGGATAACAGCCACCGGCCAAGCCGCGATCAACGGGTTCGTTCACTTAGCGGCGGTGCATGCCATGCGCACCGTGGGTCAAGACGAGCTCATCGCGTGGTAAGAAGCGTCCGCGCCCGAACGCTGGAGCACCCGCGGACCCAAACGATAGCGCGGCAGATCACGGGTCATGGCGTCGCGGTCCGGTGTGGCTGGGGATACCTGCTGAGTTTCTCGATTTAATAAGCGCTGCTGGGATTGTTCGTCATGGTGGGGCAGTTTGATGTTCCCGGATAAGCGTTTTGAACAGGGTATATGCGGTGGGCACCATGGTGTGGCGATGAGTTGGTGTGCTATTGACCAGGGCCGCGATTCCGGTCTGGGCCTGCGGGCAGAAACCGAGGAACGCGGTGAACCCGCGGGTTGCGCCGCTGTGGAATAGCAGATCGCCGTGGCGTGAGCGGCGGTGATTCCAGACTAGGCAGATGCGGTCTTCGCCCTTGGCGGCTACTCGGGGGATTTGGGTGGCACGTAACGCCAGGGGCAGTGGGGTGGTCTGCGGGTCGAGGTGGGCGTGCAGGTAGCGCAGCAGATCCGTGGCGCTGGAGCGCAGCGTGCCCGCCGCCGCCAGCGCGCCCATCTCCCACGCCGGCATCGGCCGGCCACGACGGTAGCCCGTGGAGCAGGACGCGCCAGGCCCGGTGCGGGTGTCGGTCATGCCCAGCGGTCGGCAGACGCGGTCGAGGACCAGATCCGCGTAGTTGTTATTGACGGCGTTTGCCAGCAGCTGCCCGAGCAGACCGATCCCGAAGTTGGAGTAGCGCACGTGCGTTCCGGCAGGGTGCCGGGGCCGGATCCGCGCGGTGGCCTGGTAGAGATCGTCGAGGCGGTAACGGGCGTAGGGATTGGTTCCCCACGCCGGTAGTGCCTGCCGGTACAAGTTGGCAGGAAGGCGGGGCAACCCGCCGGTATGGGTGGCCAGATGCAACAGGGTGACCGGCGTGGTGGGCACTCGGCGTGGGCGCGCGTGCGGCGGTAGGTAGGCGGTGATCGGGTCGTCGTAGCTGACCTCGCCGCGGGCAACCATCTCGGCTAGCAGTACCGCGGTGAAGGTTTTGGTGATCGAACCGAGCTCAAAAACGGTGTCGGCACCCGGCGAGGGGTCACCGCGGCAGGCAATGGCTGTGTCGGTGCCGGTGATGACGGCAAGGACCGCGGCCGGTGCCCGGCTGATCGACGTGATGGTACGCAGCGATGCATCCAGACGCTCCGACAGCCCGGTGGCGGGAACGGTCATCGGGTGGCCTTGGCGCCGAGGTGGTGGGACAGGGCCAGGATGCCGGCGATCGCGACAACGACCGTGGGATGGTAATGATCGCGGAATACCTTGACGGCATCAGTGGCCACCGGCCCCGCTTTCGCCGGCAGCAAGCCACCGGGGAACTGGGCACGGCCCAGAGCCTGCCAGGCGCGGGGATAGTTGCCGGGTTCGCTGAGGCACAAGTCAACGATCAGTAGCTCGCCGACGAGGTCCCATTCGCCGGCTTCGAGGTAGACCTCCAACCACGCCGGCAGCCAGGCATGCAGGTAACGCTGCAGCTGCTTTGGCAGGCCGTCCGGGCAGGCCCCCCAGTCGGTCAGGTGGAACACCGTGTGGGTCATCGCGTAGAGGGTGAAAAAGTCCACCGCCCATGGTTCGGGGGTGGCGCCCAGCCACGTCCGAGCAGTCAGCACGGTTGGGTCTACTCGCGGTGGTAAGCCCAGCTGGCGATCGGTGTTGAACACCGCCAGCGCCCGGTTGGGGACCACCTCCAGCACTTGGCCCGCGCGCAGCCGGTTCAGGTGCGCTGCCAGCTTGTCTAGCCGCGGGTGCCGGTAGCCACATCTGGCAAGCCAGACATAACACTCCAGCGGATAGGTCTCGATCAGTTGCTCGCGCTGGAGCTCATAAAGCACCTCACCCTCGCGCAGTTGCGCCCAGGCGAACTCGACCAGCGCGGAGGCGATCTGTGTTTCTCGGGTGCCCACCGATCCCTCGCGCAGCGCGATGCGCGCGACGAGCAACAGCTCACTCAGCGGTTTGATGTGCTCGGTCGGGTCAAGCCGGTCGGAGGAAATGTCGGTCGGCAGCGCGAAGTGATGCTGGGCCTGCTCCAGCCACCCCAGCGCGCGCACCGCGATCTGGTGCGCCGTGGCAACCCACGAGACCACACCGTCAGTCATCGAACTCAACTCCCAACCCCGAGCGCGCCATCGTGAGCTCCAACCTCAGCCGGGGGTCAGGCTCGGCAACAAGTTCCAGGTGGCGCACCACCGGCTCAACAGCAAACGGCGGATCCATCGGACCGTCATGACAAACCACCAGCCAGCGGACCAGCCGGGCGGCGGTGAGATGGTCACGGCGCAGCAGGGCCCGGGTCACCCCCCGCGCCACATCCAGCCGGTAACACTGCACGTCAGCATGCAGCGCACTGTCCAGACCCGGCACCGCCAGCGGAGACAGCGCAGCCAGCATCCCCGCCCAGGCCACCCACCCCCGCTCCCGCCCGCCTCCCGCACCAGCCCGGACGGGATAGGGGCGGGAATAACCTGACTCCCCTAGCCGAGTCAACACTTCACCCGTGGCCCACTCCCGCAGCACCCGAACCCACGTCGCGGTCTCGGCGGCATAGTCATCACTGGCGCTGGAATCGAGCTCCGGCAGCGGAAACGTCCGAATGCTCATCGCCACGACCTCGGCGTCATCCGGGCTGAACTGATGCCCAGCGACCCAGAAAGGCGCCAGCGCATCGGCGCCCAGCACCCGAACTGCCGCTAACCCCGCTCGCCGATCGGCCGGTCTGGTCTCGGGCGGCAGTACCTCAGCCAGCCGGAACGCGTCGTTCGCGCCGGTCAAGGCACCAACGACGCGCCCGGCTAGCGTCTCGACCGCCGCCGCATAGACCGCCCGCGGCGGCCCAGAGACAACTGACATATCGCTACTCGTCGTCGTCTGGCTCAGCCGGCGAAACTAGTAAAGTCAACAACAGCGTGGCAACGGTACTTCTCGGGAAGTAGCGCGACGGCCGCCCCACCAGACTTTCCGAGGGAGTCATCAGCTCCGCCACAGCGGCCCGCTCAGCCACGGAGGCAACCAAGCCCCCGCCGGCCGTACGTGTTGTATGCCCAACCTGCATCCAGAACTCCTTCCACTCGACTATCCACGACGTGGCAATGTCAAAGGGTGCCATCTGCCTGGCCTAGGCCCGGGACAGAGGCTGACATTGACCACCACAACAAAAAGACTTGCACAAGATCACCTCGATACGTAGACCTTTCGCCAGATCTAAGTGGTCACAGGCGACCATTTACGTAGCTTGACAGCCCACCAGCTAAAACCCGTGCAATTTCGTGGTGCCGGCCGCAAGAAGCCTGGATCAGGCGTGTACGTACTTTCCAAGGCAAATAGTTAGACGATTAGGCGGGTCTCCAGCCGAGTCTCTTGGGCGGTGTTCTCGGCGACGCGTTCGACGCGATATGCAGCGCATCCCTCGGTTTCGGCGAGTGCCTCCACCATCTCGATATTGCGATAGAGCAAGCCGACGCCGTCGTCAGTTGCATAGCCGGGCGGCAGCGTGCCACCCGCGATCAGAGACTGGAACAGCGGCCGGCGTTGCGGTTCGCTGTTGTAGTGCACGCCGTTCGACCAGGGCAGCAGCCCGAGCCCGTTGGTCACCGCCCGCAGCGCGGGACCAAACGAGTCGGTCGTCCCACCAGTGTGCCAACAGATCGAACCGGCCGACACGCCTGTCAAAACGACTCCCGCCCGCCAGGCATCGCGGAGGGCAACGTCGAGGCCATGCAGGCGCCACATGGCCAAGAGCCCCGCCACGCTCCCACCCCACACCCACACGACATCTTGGCGGACCAGGTGCTGGCGTAGCTCGGAGATATTGGGCATCGGGAACAGCGCGATGTGACTCGCGGACCAACCTTCACGCCAAGCGTTGTCGTAGAACGTCGCGATCAGTCGGCTGTCATCACCGCACGCCGTGCCGAGAAAGCACACCCGTGGTGCACGACCGGAAACTCCGGCGAGCTCGACTGCGTACCTGGTGAGCGGGCCGACCTCCCAGGGCAGACGAGCCGAGACCTGCCTGCCCCCGGACGTCGCCAGGATCGTGGGAACATCAGCGGGCACTGGCGCACCATACCCACCGACCCGGCAACCCGGTCACTCGACGACAGGGGGAGTCCGGGCCCCTGACGGCGCCGCCAACGTTGGTTGGGCTCGTCGTCTTGCTTGCGAGCCGCTCGGGCCGATCCCGTTCGCTGCGTGCGGCCTCGGCCGTGCTCGCGCGGGCCGGGCGGTCGTTGATCGCCGTCCCAGTCGACGGCCAGCTTGGTACCCAGCCTTTCTTGGCTGATTTCAGATTGGCGCCGGTCGCTATGACTCTTGGGTCAGTTGTGGAGGTCTGGTGTCGACTCACCGAGGTGCCAGCAGAGCCGGACAGTGGTGCCGGGGGTGTTGTTGTTATGGGTGATATGTACATTGTCAGCGAGCTGGTGGATTAGTCGCAGTCCCTGGCCGCGGTGACTCGCCGAGCTGGGGGTAGCCATTGGCCGTGGTCGGTGATGGTGATGATGACCTGGTCGTCGGTGCGCTCAGCGGTGAGCTGGATGTCTCCCCCGTCGGGTAGCCATGTTCTAACCCGTCAGCACGACTCCGCGCCATTCGGGTTTCCCGGCTTGTCCTCACCGTCGTCGATGGGGCGCCAATAGCGCGGCTTTCCATCGCAAATAGCAACAACGGACTCGACCGTGGGATGGATGTCGAAGCTGGGGCGCAGCCTGGCGATCTCCAAGGGGCGGGCCACAGCGCGGTGGTCAGTCCCGGTCAGGTGTAGCTGCACGCCCAGACGCGTCGCGGTCTGGTTGGCCATGATTAGACACCGCAACCCAGCCACGGCAAGGAAACTGACCCCGCGCAGATCCACCACCAGGTGCCCACAACCTGCCTCGATGCGTTCCCCCAGGCGCGACGCCAGCAGCGGCGTGGTCAGCATGTCCAGCTCGCCGGTGACCCGTAGCACAGCTATGTCCGGCGCTGGCTGCTCGATCGCAAAAGTGATCGACTCTTCGGCGCGGAGGATGGCTAACCCCGCTCGGTCCGCCGCCTTATGACCGGACCGGCGCATTGCACCGGCCGGGGCCGCATCGGCACCGTCACAGTCGACGCCTGACATATCGTCCACGGCCACTACGGCATCCCTCCCGAACCACCGAAAGGAGCGAGAGCAACCATCGCAGCAGCAGTCAACGTCGCCGCACCAGTCCCGCTCATGATAGAACCATGGGAGCCAGCACCAACGGCCTCCATGCTCCACAGGGCTATCTGCCGAACC
>DATFDO010000243.1:0-7446 GCA_035252045.1 Pseudonocardiaceae bacterium | reverse complement strand
CGCCTGCACCATGCCCGCCACCGAGATGCGCAACCGCTCGTAGCACTCAGCGAGCTGGGCCCGCAGCTGCGGAACCCGCTGCGCCTGCGCCAAGGCCTCGACGAAAGCCACCATCAACGGACGGTACTGGTCGAAGGTGCTCACCAGCGCCTGCCACGACGCCTGCACCCGTTCCAGGGGCGTCGCGCTGGGATCGGCGAACACGATCCGGCTGATCTGCTCGATGTACTCGTCGAAGCATTGCTGCATCGCCCCGTTGAGCAGGGCCTCCTTGGACCCGAAGTGGTAGCCGATCGAGGCCAGATTGGTCCCTGAGGCGGCCACCAGGTCCCGGGCCGTGGTCCGTGCGTAACCGCGTTCGAGCAGGCAGCGCCGAGCCCCGTCGAGCAGCGCCTCCCGGTGTCCCATGCCGGCAGGATACTACCGAGGTTAGACAAACGTATGTATATTGCCCGGGTATGGCGAGCGCTTTGCCCCCCGGCCCGCCGCTGCCAGCCGCAATTCAAGCCGGCCTGATCTGGCTAGATCCGATCCGGTTCGTGCAGTACTGCCACCGTCGTTACGGCGACGTGTTCGCCATCCGGATTCCCGTGATCGGCACGCTGGTCTTCCTGGCCGACGCGGATCACATCCGCACAGTGACCCGTGGCGACCCGGCCATCTTCCATGCCGGGGAGGCGGCCGCCCCGATAGCCCGTGAGGTGGTGGGCACGCGCTCACTATTCGTCATCGACGACGACGAGCACCGGCGCAGCCGCGGTCTGATGCTGCCGGCTTTCCACGGCGACTCGGTGCGCCGCCAGGTCGCCGAGATGATCGCCATCACCGCCGAGGAGGTGGCGCGGTGGCCGGTCGGCGAACCGTTCCCGCTCTACCCCTGCATGCAACGACTCACCCTTGAGGTCATCCTGCGCACCGTCATCGGGGTGCACGACAAACGCCGGCTCACCGCGCTGCGGGTGGCGTTGCCGCCCATGCTGGAAATCGGGTCTCCGGTTGAGCTGATCCCGCCACCGGAGGTGCTGCTCCGGTTCGGCATGTGGCGCCGCCGCGCCGAGCGTAGGGCCGCAGCCCTGGAGCTGCTCACCGACGAGATCACCCGCTGCCGCGCCGACCCCCAGTTGGAACAACGGACCGATGCGCTGGCAATGCTGGTGCGCAGCGACAGCAACACAGGCAGCGCAGGCCAGGGTATGCCCGACGACGAGCTCGTCGACCAGCTCGTCACGCTGCTGCTGGCCGGTTACGACACCACCGCCACCGCGCTGTCTTGGGCTTTCGAACGGTTGACCCGCCATCCGGAACTGCTCGCGCGCACCGTGCAGGCCGCTGCGAATGGCGATGACGCTTGGCTCGACGCGGTGTGCAAGGAGAGCCTGCGGGTGCGACCGGTGGTCTTCGAATTCGGCCGGAAGCTCACTACCGACATCCAGTTGGGCGGCTACCACATCCCGGCGGGCGTCATTCTGACTCCCAGCATCAACCTGGTGCACCACAGCAGCCGGTACTACCCGGAACCGGACGAGTTCCAGCCGCAGCGCTTCCTCGACCGCCGGCCCGACCCGGCGATCTGGCTGCCCTTCGGCGGCGGGGTGCGCCGCTGTCTGGGCGCCACGTTCGCGCAGGTAGAGATGCGCACCGTGCTACGGGAGATCCTGCGCCGGGTCGAGCTGGCGGTGACCACCACACCGGACGAGCCGGTACGGGCCCGCCACGTGACGATGGTGCCGCGCCAGGGAGCCCTGGTGACGGTGCGCCGCCGCATCGCCGCCGACCGCGTCGCGACGGCGTGATCGACGTTCTCAGCGCGCAGCGCTACCTCCGAAATCCGGCTCCGGCGGCCGTGGCAGGCTAACCACCCTGCACAGCCGGTCACTGGGGAGGTAAGCAGATGCGTCGAGTTGCGATTGTGGTAGTTGCGGCAGCTGTGGCAGCGGGAGCTCTTGGTGGCTGCGGGGGCGGTGCCGGTACCACGCCCGGCGCCAACTCCGCCGGTGCGTCAGCAAAGCCGCCAGCCGCGTCGGCCGTCCGCACGATCAACATCAAGGTCCGCGGCGGCAAGGCCACCGGTGACACCGGCCGGATCGCGGTGCCCTTGGGCACCCCGATCGTGTTGTCGGTGAGCAGCGACGTGGCCGACGAGATCCACGTGCACGGCTACGACCGCAAGGCCAACGTGCCCGCGGGCGCCACCGCGTCGGTTGTGTTCGCCGCGAACACACCTGGCGTCTTCGAGGTGGAGCTGGAGAACTCCAAGCTTCAGCTGCTCCAACTGCAAGTGGGCTGACACCGCTCACCAGCTGATGATCACTGTGTGGCCGCGCGCGACACACAGCCGGCGACACCGCGCGCCGCTGGCGGACTCGGCAGGTCGGCCTATGATCTCGGGCGTGGCAGCCACCAGCGGTTCCAGCGGCGACGAGGCACTGCGGATCGCGGCGCAGCGCGCGCAGCACACCGGCATCCGGAACCTGCCCGAGTTCACTGACCTGCCGATTCCCGGCGACACCGCGAACCTGCGGGAGGGTCCTGAGCTGCACCCTCAGTGCCTGCCGCTGCTGCCCCTGGTCGGTGTCTGGCGCGGCGAAGGAGAGATCGTCTACCCGACCATCGACGGGCCATTCCACTTCGGCCAGCAACTGGTGATCTGCCATGACGGGCGGCCGTTCCTGCGTTACGAGTCGCGAGCGTGGCTGCTCGACGACGACGGGAAGGTGATCCGGTTGGCCGCCCGCGAGACCGGGTTCTGGCGACCCCAAACCGATGACACCATCGAGCTGCTCGCTGCGCACGGCACCGGCATCGTGGAGCTGTACTACGGGAGGCCACGCAACCAGACCTCGTGGGAGCTGGCCACCGACGCGGTGGTTCGCAGCGCATCGGCCAAGGAGGTCACCAGCGCGCACCGCCTCTACGGCATCGTGGAGGGCGGCGATCTGGCCTACGTCGAGGAACGCGCCATGGTCAACCAACCCCGCCAGCCGCACGTCTCCGCTCGCCTCCGCCGCGTGGTCGGCTGACCGTATTAACTCTTCCACCCGACATGGAGACATATCGGGGTGACACCGGGTCGAAAACGCCCGGTGTGTCTTCATGTCGGGAGGTGGAGCGGGCCCAACGGAGGGTGAAAGGGAGTCAGCCCCCGGGGTTGCCGCACAACGGCGGCGGACCCGAGTTGGACAAGCACTCGGGCGACCCCGGGGGCCGGGTGACTGCCTTGGATTCGCCGGCCGCCTCCCCCTTCTCCGCCGTGATGCTGGAACACGGTCTTCAGTGGAGGTGGCCTTCCACGGCCGTCGGCGGCTCTAGCTGGCAGCCACCTCACGAGTCCTATAGCCGTTCAACCTTGGACCACCTCCTTTCCCGTGTCCCTGCACGCTATCCGGCGCCGCGAGGAGGCCGCAACGTCAATGTCGACCCCGTCCCCGGCACCGTTCCAGCGATCGCTACCACCTGGCGCGATACCCGTTCGAGCACCGCGGTCGCGCTACCATCATGGAGTGGACACCAGCTTGCGCACGACGCTGCACCAGCGGGGAATGCGGCTGACCCCGCAACGTCAGCTGGTGCTCGACGCGGTGCGGGAGCTGGAACATGCCACCCCGGAGCGCATCTGCGAACACGTCCAGCGCGTCGCACCTGCGGTCAACATCACCACGATTTACCGCACCCTCGAACTGCTCGAAGGTCTCGATCTGGTGCGCCACACGCACCTGGGCCACGGTGCGCCGAGCTATTCCACCCAAAGCCACGCGCACGTCCACCTGGTGTGCCACCGCTGCGCAGCCGTCACCGAAGTGCCGCCTGAAGAACTCACCGACTTGATCGAGCGGCTGCGGTCCCGGTTCGGGTTCGTCGTCGACCCCAGCCATCTGGCACTGTCGGGACGCTGCGCCGAGCACGCCGCGCCGGCCGTGGAGAACAGCGCCTCGTGACCTCATCGCTGCTGGCGCTGCCGGGCGCGGTGCCGCCCCCCGAGGACTCCCCCGACCCCGGAATCGCCTGGCACTACGGCGACCCGCTCGGTGAGCAGCGCGCCGCCGAGCGCGGGGCGGCGGTGGTGGACCGGTCGAACCGGGAAATCATCGCCGTGCCGGGTGAGGACCGGCTGACCTGGTTGCACACCATCACCTCGCAGCACCTGCTCGCGCTGGGAGACGGCGAGCACACCGAGGCGCTGGTGCTGGACCTGCGCGGGCACGTCGAGCACCACGCGGTGGTGTCCCATGTGGACGGCACGGTGTGGCTGGACACCGACCCGGGCGCCGCACAGGGACTGCTGGGCTACCTGAACTCGATGGTGTTCTGGTCGAAGGTGACCCCGCGAGAGGCGACGACGGAACGAGCCGTGCTGTCCCTGCTCGGGCCGGGCGCTGAGCAGGTGCGCGCCCAAGCCGGAGAGCTGGGTGGTTTTGTTCGGGTGGCGACCGGTCGGACGGACCTGATGGTGCCCCGCGACGAGCTCCGCCAGGCCTGGCAGCGACTCATCGACGCCGGCGCCACCCCGGCGGGCACCTGGGCGTACGAGGCGCTGCGGGTGGCGGCGCTGCGCCCCCGGCTGGGCATCGACACCGACGAGCGCACCATCCCGCACGAAGTCGGCTGGATCGGTCCCGCGGTGCATCTGGACAAGGGGTGTTACCGGGGCCAGGAGACGGTGGCTCGGGTGGCCAACCTGGGCCGTCCGCCGCGGCGAATGGTGCTGTTGCACCTCGAGTCGCCCGAGCAGGCGCCCAGCACCGGAGACCCGGTGCGGGCCGGCGAGCGGGTGGTCGGCCGGGTCGGCACGGTGGCCATCCACCACGAACTGGGCCCCATCGCGCTAGCCCTGCTCAAGCGCTCCATAGAACCCGGTACCCCGTTGCAGGCGGGCCGCGCCGCAGCGTCCATCGACCCCGCCTGCCTTCCCCCGGACACCGGCGAACCTCCCGGCCGGGCCGCCGTCCGCCGCCTCAAGGGCTAGCGATGGCAGGATGAGCGGCGTGATCGAGCGGATACTCGAGCCCGGGTTCATTACCGGGCTGGGGGAACTACCGATGGGGGAGGTACGTGCGCGGCGGGATCTCGCCGCGCAGGAGGAAACCGACCTGTCCTACCTCCGGCGGCTGCTGCACGCCCGGATCGACATCGTGCGTGCCGAGCAGCGCCGGCGCCAGGAGGGCAGCACCGCTCCCGTCGTCGGCGAGCTGGCGGCGATCCTGGCCGAGAACGCCCTCGCCCCGGCGACTGGATCGGGCCGCCACCAACCGTTACAGCCCTCGGGAGCCGAGGCCCACCGCCGCCACATCGAGGCCCTGGTCGCCGATGTTGATCTGTCCGATGTGGGCTCACTGTCCGCCGGGCAGCTCGCCGGCGCACTGGCGGCCTACCAGACGGAGGAGACGTCGGTGTCCCGGCGCCGCCGCGAGGTGCAGCACGTGGTGGACACCTGCAATGCCGAGATCGGTTCCCGGTATGCCCGGGGAACGGCCTCGGTGGACGAGCTGCTCGCCGAGCAACGCGGACTCACCGACTGAGGCCTCGCCGACACTCCCGGCGGCAGCTGCCACGTCGCATCCGCTGCCGTGAACCCTGTACGGTGGTAACCAACGGATTGTTGTCGAGCGAACGAGGCCGCCGCTCCCCCGGATGGCCCCGTCCCTGCGTGCGAGGGGGTCGAGCCATGGGGCGCGGCCGAGCCAAGGCCAAGCAGACGAAGGTGGCCCGGGAGCTCAAGTACAGCTCTCCCGCCACGGATCTCGAAGCTCTGCAACGCGAGCTGTCGGGCGGCAACGGCGGCAACCACAGTGACAGCTACGGTGAGTCCGACCGCAGCGAGGACACCTACGCCGACGAGTACGACGAATACCGTCGCTGACGCCGATCCGGCCCCGGTCAAAACCGTGGATGCTCCCCGCGCAGCAGCGCGCGTGCGGAACCCTTTGAGCTGACGTCTATGGTGACGTCACGCGATTTGCGCACTTCGCCGAGGATCCACGCGGGGACATGCCGCGCCGTGAGCACGGCCAGCGCGCGATCCACCTCAGCAGGATCGACCACGGCCACCATCCCGACGCCCATGTTGAACGTGCATTCCATTTCCGCACGCTCGACCCGGCCTCGGCGGGCGATCAGCGCGAACTCGGCAGCCGGCGTCCAGCTGCCCCGATCGAGTACCGCAACCAGCCCGCGCGGTATCACTCGCGACAAGTTCGCCACCAGCCCGCCACCGGTGATGTGGGCGAAGGTCCGCACCTCGGTTTCCGCCACCAGTGCCAGGCAGTGCTTGGCGTAGATCCGGGTGGGTTCGAGCAGCTGCTCTCCCAGCGTGCGGCCGAACTCCTCGACATGGCCCTCCAACGGCATCCGGGCGATGTCCAGGAGCACGTGCCGGGCCAGCGAGTAGCCGTTGGAATGCAGCCCCGACGAGCCCATCGCCACCACCACGTCACCGGGCCGGACGCACTCCGGCCCGAGGATGGCGTCGGCCTCGACGACACCCACGCCGGTGGCGGACAGGTCGTAGTCCTCATCGGTCATCATCCCGGGATGCTCGGCGGTCTCGCCGCCCAGCAGCGCGCAGCCGGCCGCCACACAGCCGTCGGCGATGCCCCGGACCAGTTCGGCGATGCGTTCCGGCACTACTTTCCCGACCGCGATGTAGTCCTGCAGGAACAGCGGTTCGGCTCCGCAGACCACCAGGTCGTCGACGACCATCGCAACCAGATCGATGCCGATGGTGTGATGGACGTCCATCGCCTGCGCCACGGCGATCTTGGTACCGACGCCGTCGGTGGAACAGGCCAGCACGGGTTCGCGCCAGCGTTCCAGTTTGAGCTTGAACAGGCCGGCGTAACCGCCGATCGTGCCCAGCACCTCCGGGCGGCGGGCTCGTTCGGCGTGTGGGCGCAGGGCGGCGACCGCCTGTTCCCCGGCAGCGATATTCACCCCGGCTGCTGCGTAGGTCGCACGCGGGTTGTCGATCTCGGTCATGGCGAGCGCTCCAGGACACGTGGTGATGGCGCGAAAGATGCCCCGACGAGCTGTACGGCAACGTTACCCGGTCAGGGACGGCGTAGCGCATCCTCGGCGCCGGCCCCCACCGGTAATGCCGGTGCAGCGTCACCGGCGATGCCGCGCTCCACCCCGTCAAGCTCGAGCAGGTGCTTGCCGATGGACTCGCCTGCCGGCAACGGGATCGGGTAGCGACCATCGAAACAGGCCGTGCACAACCGGGACGCCGGCTGCTCGGAGGCGGCGATGAGGTTGTCCAGACTGACGTAGCCGAGGCTGTCGGCGCCGATGGAACGCCGGATGCCCTCGACGTCCGCGCCGTTGGCGATCAGCTCGGCGCGGGAGGCGAAGTCGATGCCGTAGAAGCACGGCCAGCGCACCGGGGGTGAGGAGATGCGGACGTGGACCTCGGCGGCCCCGGCGTCCCGCAGCATCGTCACCAGCGCGCGCTGG
>DATFDO010000242.1:0-2405 GCA_035252045.1 Pseudonocardiaceae bacterium | reverse complement strand
CCTCGTCTTACCTGGATATCGATGCCATGCTGGGCGCCGCCGCGCGTGCCGGCGCGCAGGCCGTGCACCCGGGCTACGGCTTCCTGTCCGAGAACCCGGCCTTCGCCCGGGCCTGTGCTGCGGCCGGTCTGGTCTTCATCGGCCCATCACCTGAGGCGATCGAAATGATGGGCGACAAGATCCGGGCGAAGGCCACCGTGGCGGCGGCCGGGGTTCCCGTGGTGCCCGGTAGCAACGGCTGTGACGTTGACGGGTTAGCCGCCGTGGCCGGCGAGATCGGCTACCCGGTGCTGCTCAAGCCGTCCGCCGGGGGCGGGGGTAAGGGCATGCGCGTGGTGCGCCGCGCGCACGATCTGCCCGAGGCGATCGCCGCCGCCCGCCGGGAGGCTCTGGGCGCCTTCGGTGACGCCACACTGCTCGTCGAACGGTTCATCGCCCGCGCCCGGCACATCGAGATCCAGGTGCTGGCAGATGCCCGGGGCCACGTGGTGCGCCTCGGCGAGCGCGAGTGCAGCTTGCAGCGGCGGCACCAGAAGATCATCGAGGAAACGCCGAGCCCGGTGCTGGATGCCACCACCCGGGCCCGGATGGGTGACTGCGCAGTGGCCGTCGCGAAGGCGGTGGGGTACACCGGCGCGGGCACCGTGGAGTTTGTTGTCCCGGCCGATGCCCCCGACCAGTTCTTCTTCCTGGAGATGAACACCAGGCTGCAGGTGGAGCACCCGGTCACCGAGCTGGTCACCGGGCTGGATCTGGTCGAGTGGCAGCTTCGGGTGGCCGCCGGGGAGCCGCTGAGCCTGCGCCAGAACGACGTCCGTGCCGAGGGGCATGCAGTCGAGGCGCGGATCTATGCCGAGGACCCCGCAGCCGGCTTCCTGCCCACTGGCGGGCGCATCCTGCTGGTGCGCGAACCGGATGGGCCTGGCGTTCGCGTGGACTCCGGCTTGTTGGTGGGCGAGACCGTGGGCAGCCACTACGACCCGCTGCTGGCCAAGATCATTGCGCACGGCCCGGACCGGGTCACCGCGCTGCGCCGGCTGGACGCTGCGCTGGCCGCGACCAGCATCCTCGGCGTGGAAACCAACGCGTCGTTGCTGCGCGCGCTGCTCGCTGATCCCGACGTGCGCGCCGGGACGCTGGATACCGGGCTGGTGGAGCGGTTGCGCGCCGCCCGAGCGCAAGTGCCACCCGACGTGCTCGCCGCGGCGGGGCTGCGCGCGCTGCTGGCGCTGGAACCTGGTGGGCCAGTGGTGGATCCATTCACGCTGCCGGGCGGTTGGCGCCTCGGGGAGCCCGCCTGGACCCGCTGGCAGGTGCAGGCCAGCGGGCAGGATCCGGTTGAGGTCCGGACCCGGGGTCGCGCCCGTGCCGCGGAGGTCGTTGTGGGCGGGGGTGCGGCGGTCCGGGCGTCGGCGCGGTGGGATAGCGCGGACCTTGTCGTCACCTTGGACGGGATCACCCGCCGCTACACCTGGGCCACCGATGCTGCGGTGGTGTGGCTGGGCCGTGACGGGCACAGCTGGGAGTTGCGCGAGCAGCAGCCCCTCGATGCCGCGCGGCCTACCGAGACGGATCTGGACGGGGCGGTGCGCGCGCCGATGCCCGGCACCGTCACCGTGGTGGATGTCGTCGAGGGCCAGCACGTCACCGCGGGAGCCCGGTTGCTCGTACTCGAGGCGATGAAGATGGAACACACGCTCATCGCGCCGATCGAGGGGGTGGTGCGCGAGCTGGCTGCCCGACCGGGAAACACCGTCGAGCGCGACGCGGTGGTGGCCGTGGTGGAACCGACGTGCAGCGGGGCACGACACACCGTGCATGGGGACGCGACACGCGGGGCAGGGAGGGGCGACACGCCATGGAGTTGAGCGAAGAGCACGAGGCGCTGCGCAAGACGGTGGAGGACTTCGCGCGCAAGGAAGTCGCGCCGGTGATCGCCGAGTTGTACGAGCACGGGTCATTCCCGTACGCGCTGGTGGCGAAGATGGGCGAGATGGGGCTGTTCGGGCTGCCGTTCCCGGAGCGCTACGGCGGGATGGGCGGCGACTACTTCGCGCTGTGCCTGGCGCTGGAGGAGCTGGCCCGGGTGGACTCGTCGGTCGCGATCACCCTGGAGGACAGCGTGTCGCTGGGCGCGATGCCGATCTTCCGGTTCGGCACCGAGGAGCAGAAACAGCGCTGGCTCCCCGCCCTGTGCATGGGTGAGCGGCTCGGGGCGTTCGGGCTCACCGAGCCCGGAGGTGGATCCGACGCGAGCGCCACCCGGACCACCGCGCGGTGCGACGGGGACGAGTGGGTGATCAACGGATCCAAGGCCTTCATCACCAATTCGGGGACCGACATCACCTCATTGGTCACCATCACCGCGATCACCGGCGTCCGAGACGGCCGCAAGGAGATCTCCA
>DATFDO010000241.1:0-4315 GCA_035252045.1 Pseudonocardiaceae bacterium | reverse complement strand
AGCCGCCGGTCGAGTAGTGGCTCGGTCGCCTCCGGGGTGCGGTCAGTGGGGCTGATCCCGGTGCCACCGGTGGTGAGGACAACGTCGACGGCGCCGGCGACCGCTTCCGCTACCGCGTCGCGCACCGGCGAGCCGTCGGGTACCACGACAGGGTCGGGGGTCTGATAGCCACGTTCGCACAACCATTTGACGATCACTGGTCCGGTGCGATCTGCGTAGACGCCGGCCGCCGCCCGGTTGGACGCCACCACGACCACGGCACGACGGGTCGATGTTGTCATCGGTCCTCCTGGGCTAGAGCCGGTGCTGATCTGTTGAGTTTGCGCCTAGCCTTATTGTCGCCGCGGCGAGCTCTCAACGGACGGGCCGGCCGGCGGGTCGTCGGGTGCGCTCAGGGCGCTGGGTCGGCGGGCGGGCGGCTCCACGTTCCTGTCTTCCCGCCCGTTTTGCGTTCCACCTGCACGGCGTCGAGTACCGCGGCCGGATCGACCGCCTTGACCATGTCGTGCAGGGTCAGGCCCGCGACCGCGACCGCTGTGAGGGCTTCCATTTCCACTCCGGTGCGGTCAGCGGTCCGGACGGTGGCGGTGATGTGAACCTCGCTGCCCGTGGTGTGCAGATCCACCTTGACCCCGGTCAATGAGAGGGGATGGCACAGCGGGATCAGGTCGGGTGTTCGTTTCGCAGCCATCACACCGGCGATGCGGGCGGTGGCCAGCGCATCGCCTTTGGGGAGCTGTTCGGCGCGCAGCAACCGGACGACCTCTTCGGTGGTACGGAAGACACCCGAGGCCACCGCTTCGCGTGCGGAGATCTGCTTGCCGGAGACGTCGACCATGCGCGCTGCGCCGTGTTCGTCGACGTGGGTCAGGTGTGTCTCGGAACTCACCCCGACGATCCTACGGCGCGACAGTCACCGACGACGGTGGTGCTGCGACGCCGGCAGATCGCAGATCGCAGATTGGCAGCTATTGGCAGCTGCTCAGACGTGGGTCGGCAGTACTTGAAGGGCGACCAACGGCCGGAGGGGCTGGCACGGGATCCGTGCCAGCCCCTCTGAATGTGCCAGTCAGATTAGTGCGTGACCGGCAGGTGCGCCTCGACCGGCTTCGGCGGCGGCGCCTCTTCCTTCGGTGGCCGGTTCTCGTGCTGCTCGCGGCAGCTGGCCGACGAGATCACGATCTCTTCCAGGGCACCGTGACCACCCGTGGGGGTCACCAGGCTCGGGTTGAGGATCTTGAGTGAACTCACCAGGTCGGTGATGGTCGCCGCAGATCCTGCTGGCGCACCGGACTTGGTGTGCGCTTCCTGAACCTGAGCCATGGTGGGCACCTTGTACTTGTTGCCCGCGATGCTCTGGAACAGGTTGAGGTCCTTGGCCGACAGGACCGCGTTGCGCTTGTCGACGGGCAGCAGGGAGATCACCGCAGCATCGACGGTGAGCTTGTCGTGGTCGTGGTGCTGCCGGTTGAACTCAATCTTGAGGATCGGCGAAAGGTTGATCTCCTGCCCGACGGGCGACGACGACTTGCCACCGTCATCGGTCTTGATGATCGAAGAATCACCGTGACCGTTATCGCAGCTTGCCTCGAGGACCTTGAGCTTGATCCCGAGGATCCTCACATCGACGGCGGTAGCCTTCGAGCGGAACTTCTCTGCCTCGACCTTGAGCAGGGCGACGTAGATCCCCCCCTTGCCATCCGGCCCGGGTACCTCCAGGAGCGCCTTGCGCTCGTCTGGCGGAGCCTCCACCTTGGGAGTGGGCGCGATGGGCAATAATCCATCCGCCGCGAGACCGAATGCCGAGGCGGTGGGCTCTTCGCCAGCGGAGCTGGACAGGGTCCCCAGCAGCAGGGCCGCGACGGCGGTGGCCGCGCCGACGCTGGCAGCACTGGCGCCGGCGAGCTTCCTACTGTTCACATGCTGTCCTTTCATTGTGTTCAGTTCTCGTCGATGAGCACGACAGTCCCCAGAGGAACTTGGGTCAACAGGCTGAGCGCGTCCTTGGGAACCCGGATGCAGCCATCGCTGGAACGAGTACCGAAGACATTGGCGGTCGGCCAGGTGTGGATTGCGACGGTTCCCGGGCCGCCACCAAAGCTGTCGAGAGTGGGACTGTGGGTGCCCAATGGCAAGATCACCGGCGAGTATCGCTGCGCGGTATCGCTGAACGAACCGAGCAGGAACGTCCGTCCTGACGGGGTGGGCGCAGACTGCTTGCCTGTGCCCACTGTCCAGCCACCTAGGCGCTGGCCCCCCTTGAACAGCTCCATGTTGAGGGAACGAAGGTGGACCCGGATGAGATACGGGGTAACCGCCCGATCGAGTGCAATATCGGTAATCCAGCCTGCCGAACTGTTGGGCCGGGAGGGCAGCAGCACCTCTAGCCAACCGGGCTGCTGGTCAATCACCGGCAACCAGGTCTCGCCGATCTGGTGAGGGCCGAGCCTAGCAAGCGCAGGGCCGCCCGGGGCGGCGTACACCACCACCTCGCGCTGCGGGTGGATCACGGTGCCGTCGGTGGGCTCCAGAGCGAGATCGAGGGGCGCACCCTGGACCACGGTGTAGGTGGTGCTCTGCGGCAGCGCAGCTGGATCCGCCGGAAGCATCGCCGGCGGGATCTTCGGGGCCGGGACGGCGGGGCGGGGCACCGCTGCCGGCGCGGCCTTGCGGGTCTCGCCGGTGGGGGAGGCACCAACGACAGACCCGACGACGATTGCCAGCACTACCAGAAGGACGCCGCCGATGGCGCATGCGATCAGGTAAGGACGATCGCGCAGGCGGAACGATCCAGGAGGACGTTGAGCCATGGCCTCTTGTGGTGTCGGACGAGCAGAATTAGGTGGCTCGCCCTCCCCGATAGGGCG
Source organism: Pseudonocardiaceae bacterium (assembly GCA_035252045.1). Classification (GTDB taxonomy): domain Bacteria; phylum Actinomycetota; class Actinomycetes; order Mycobacteriales; family Pseudonocardiaceae. The sequence goes on along the minus strand of DATFDO010000241.1, from coordinate 1,448 downwards.
ATCCCGCTCGGCCCAACGGCCCTGTCACGTTCGCTGGGGCTCGCGCGGTGACGGCACCCTAACGGACCCGAAACGCCGGCTCGCGCCGACCCCGCGGTTAGCTATCGCCGCGGTTGATCTCGGTATGCGGGTGTTCGTAGGGAAGCTCGTCGGCCGGCAGCGGTAACGCCAGCTCACCGAAGGGGGACAACGCACCCTGCAGCGGCGAGGCCAGCTCGCTGACCGGGTGATCCTCCTCCGACCAGCTCGGCCAAGTGGGGTCGATGCGGTCGGTGCGCCTAGCCACAGCTGCTCCTCGCCGGGTGAACGGTCATCAACACCGCCTATTGTGCCGGATGCGGCCTGACCACTCGGGGGTGTGACTCATCACAACGTGACCCTGCTGTCTCCGGTGTGTCGCGTGAGAGCCGCAAGGCGGTCGCTACCCTGGAGCAGATGCCCAGCACCACACTTGCTGACTGGCTACTTTCCCGGGACGACGACACGCTGGTCGCGTTACTGCGTGCCCGCCCGGATCTCGCCGTACCTGTTCCGGCCGATTCGACGGTGCTGGCCACCCGGGCCGTGATCGCGGCGTCGGTCGCTCGGGCCTGTGATGATCTCGACAGATTCACCCTGACGGTGCTGTCCGCGCTGCTGATCGTCGGTGCGGACGTCGCGGCAGTAAGCCGTGCCGAGGTGACGCAGTTGCTCGGTCACGACGTGGCGGCCCGGCGACTCCAACGTGCCCTGGACAGCTTGCGGGCCCGCGCGCTGGTGTGGGGCGACGATGACGCGCTGGCGGTGGCACCGGCGACGCGCCAGGTCATCGGGCCGTACCCGGGGGGTTTGGGTCGCCCGGCGGAGGATCTGGTCGGCGTCGACCTCGATGCCGTGCTCGCCGAGTTAGCGGCCGATGAGCTGCGAGTGCTGCAGGCGCTGGCCGCCGGGCCACCGGTGGGGACCAGCCGGGACGCCGCCGAGCCGGTGCCACTGACCCGGGCTCGGACGCCGGTGCAACGATTGCTGGCCCGCGGGCTGTTGCGACGGGTCGACGCCGGCACCGTCGAGCTGCCCGCACAGGTGGGCTTGGCGCTGCGCAAGGATCCACCGCTGGTGCCGATCGAACCGGACGAACCAGCGCTGCGCACGGTGCCGTGCGATCGGACGCTGGTGGATTCCACGGCTGCCGGTGCGGTGCTCGAGGCGCTGCGCCACACCGAGAGGCTGCTCGCCGAATGGTCCGCAGACCCGCCCCCGGTGCTGCGGTCTGGTGGCCTCGGCGTCCGGGACGCGCGACGTACGGCGCGCGCGATGGGTCTCGACGAGGCCGCTGTCACGCTGCTCGCCGAGGTCGCCGTGGCTGCCGGGTTGATCGTCGCCACCGACGAGAATCCGGGCGCTCCGCTGTGGTTGCCCACTGTCGCTGCCGATTCATGGCTTGCGGCGCCACCGCAGCGCCGATGGGC
>DATFDO010000240.1:0-10369 GCA_035252045.1 Pseudonocardiaceae bacterium | reverse complement strand
CTGACAGCGTTCAATCTTACTGACGATGTCAGTTTCTCCGATACGTGACAGGCGAGCTGAGCGGTTCGAAGCCACTCGGCGGGAGATTCTCGACGTCGCGTGGGAGGTGGTGAGGGCCGATGGTCTCGGTGGGTTGTCGATGCGGGATCTGGGTGCGCGTGTCGGATTACGAGCCCAGTCGCTGTACGTGTACTTCCCGTCCAAGAACGCCATCTACGACGCGATGTTCGCCGACGCCAACCGCGAGCTGCTCGCCCGGCGTCACGCATTGGACCCGGCCGACGACCCGACGGCAGCGTTGCGCGCACTGGCTCGCCAGTTCGTCGAGTACTGCACCGAGGACACGGTGCGCTACCAACTGCTGTTCCAGCGCACCATCCCCGGCTTCGAGCCCTCGGAGCAGTCCTATGCGGTGGCACGCGAGGTACTCGACTGGGGGCGTCGAGTACTGGCCGGCGTGGGCGCCACCGACCCCGCCGACGTCGACCTCTACACCGCGCTGATCTCCGGACTGATCGCCCAGCAGAACGCCAACGAGCCGGGTGGGGACCGGTGGACCCGTCTGCTGGACCGGGTGATCGACATGTATCTCGCCGAGGTGGCTCGATCTCACTCTCGATACTGACTCAACTAGGGAGCCCCCATGACTGCCCCAACCCCACACAACGTGCTACCCCACCAGATCGCCGAGGACACCTTCCTGATCACCTGGGGGCTGGATGCCCCACCGGTCGGTCATTTCCCCATGCATTCAATGCTGATCCGGGGCCGGGAGCCGGTCATCGTCGACACCGGCGCGCCGGCCTGCCGCCAGCAGTGGTTGGCCACCATGGCCGAGCTGGTCGATCCGGCCGACGTCCGGTGGATCTTTCTGTCCCATGACGACCGTGACCACGCCGGCAACCTGCTGCCGGTGCTCGACGCGTGCCCGAACGCCACCCTGCTCACCACGTGGTTCAGCATCGGCCGGATGGCCGAGGAGTGGGATACGCCGCTGCCCCGTTGCCGTTTCGTCAATGACGGTGATCAGATCGACGCCGGCGACCGGGTACTGATCGCAGCGCGCCCTCCGGTATTCGACAATCCGACCACACGCGGGCTTTTCGACGCGTCGACCGGCGTGTTCTGGTCGGTGGATACCTTCGCCACCAATACCGCCCAGCGGATGCTCGAGGCAGATGAGCTGGCCGACGACGAGTTCCGGGATGGGCAGTTCCTCGGTGCGCGGCTGGTCGCGCCGTGGCATCGCTACCTCGACCAGAGCAAGTGGGATCGCTGCGTGGATGCGGTGCGCCGACTTGGCGCCACCACGATCGCCGGCTGCCATGCGCCGGTGCTGCGCGGTCGGCGTGTTGAGCAGGCATTCGATCTGCTGCGCCAGCTGCCCGCGCTGGACCCGTGGCGAGAGTTCGACCAGTCCGATCTGGATGGCTGGCTCGCCGACGCGGGGGCATTCGCCGAGCCCGTCCCTGCCCCTTAATCCCCAAGGAGCCTGCCATGCACACGACCGCCCTGGCCGTCGAGCAGATCCCACCGTTGGAACACGAGGAGGCCATGCGGCTGGCGCAGACCGAATACCAGCGCCTGATCGAGTTGGTCGAGACGCTCGGACCGGACGACTTCACCCGCCCGACCGACTGCACCGGCTGGGACGTCACGGCCGTGCTCAGCCACCTGCTGGGCATGCTCGAGCACAACGCCGATCCTGCGGAGGCGGCTCGCCAGTCCGCGGCTGCCGGCCAGCGGGCCGCGGCCACCGGCGAGACCTGGATCAACGCGCTCACCTCGTTGCAGGTCGCCGAGCATGCCCATCTCAGCCCGGCGCAGCTGGCCGAAGCCGTGCGAGGCGCAGTACCACAGTCACTCGCCGCGCGCAGCCAGACGACGGCTGAGCAACGAGCCATGACGTTCAATACCGGTCCGCCCAACCACGAGGAGTGGACCTACGGCTACCTCATCGACGTGATCCACACCCGCGACCCGTGGATGCACCGCATCGACATCTGCCGGGCCACCAGCACCGAGCTCACGCTGACCCCCGACCACGACGGGCGCATCGTGGCCGACGTCGTCGCCGAGTGGGCCCGGCGCCACGGGCAATCCTTCTCTCTGTTCCTCGACGGCACCGCGGGCGGTAACTACACCCACGGCACCGGTGGCCCTCACCTAGAGCTCGACGCAGTGCAGTTCTGTCGCCTGTTATCGGGCCGCGGAGCCGGTGACGGCCTCCTCACCCAACTAGTCCCGTTCTGACCGCACCACACCGTCTCCTCGCCGGAAGCGGCACTAGGCGCCGCCGGCGGTGAGCAGCATGTCGGTGGCGAACCCGGCTACCAATCCGGTCCACACTCCCCAGTACAGCAGCGAGCGGTGGCCGCCTCTCAGGGCAATAGCGACCAGTTGGATGATCACGTAGAGGATTGAGCCGGCGGCCAGGGTCAGAAACACCAGGCTGACTGGGTCACTGCTGAACTGGCGGCCCACCAGCGTTCCGAGCATCGTGGGACCACCACCGATGGCGCCCAACAGCAACAGGAACCCCCACCCCGGAGTCTCGGTGTCGCTGGCCAGCGGGGCCACGATGCCGAATCCTTCGGTCGCGTTGTGCAAGGCGAACCCGGTCACCAGCAGGGTGGCCAGCGCGATCTTGCCCTGAGCCGCGCTACCGCCGATGGCCAGACCCTCACCGAAGTTGTGCAACCCGATTCCGACTGCGATCAGCAACGCGAGGCGGCGCGGCGCCGTCAAGCGACTGGCCTCGCGGATCGTGAGCTCGTTGGCCGCCATGGCGCCTGGACCCAGAAACGGGATCGCCCCCTCGCCGACGAGCCACCGCTCGTAGCCGGCCAGGGTCAACAGCCCCACGCCCAGTCCGGCAAAGAGCAGAGCACCCAAGCCGATCACCGGCGCCGCGCTGCTGGTGCCGTCGTGCACCTTGTCGAGGGTGGAGTCAACCATCTCCCAGGCATGGGTCAGTACGTCCCACAGAATGAACAGCAGGATGCCGATCGAGCTGGCGTTGAGGAACACTCGCACGCCTGGCGCGGTGCGGCTGTGGCGCGGACTACGCAACCGGCCCAGCGGTAGCCCGAGCAGAATCGTGACCCCGGCAATGAAACCCAGGGCTAGCGTCTGAACGTTGTCCACGGGCAATCAACCGCCACTTCTGCGCAACAGCATTTGTCCCCCCACCCCTCGCGAGCTGCCAGCCTTCCGTCCATGAATAAGATCTGTCAAGAAGGCCGACGTGGGATTACAGAAAAGCGACACAACTGCAACGCTCAAGTGTCATCGGACAGTGATTGCGCGAACACCGAACGTGATCTACAGCACAACTAACGCACGTTCAAACTAATTCGGGTCTTAGGCCGTCCTTACGCGGTATTAGTTAGGGCGTACTCACCGATGCCGAACCATGACAGCCCGTGATCGCCTGATCGCAACCGCACTGCCAGGCCTCCACAGCCGATGATGCAATCATGATCTGTATCATTATCGAGTTCACGATCCGTGCCGCCCGCAGCGATGAGTGACTTCACGCAGCGCAACAGCGGGTTGCGCACATAGTGAGAGCGGGCGCGGTTAGGAATTATTCGTTACGGAATTATTCGCCGAGCCCGTCGATGAAGTCTCCCGACATTGTCGGCCGAGAAAACATGGGAAAATCATAGGCGATGACATTATCGTGTTGTTCAAGCGAGATCGCAGCCATGCAGTCCGAGCTCGCCGCAGCCTTCGGCGAACGCGATAGGAGCATGCCTGACGGTCACCCCGGCGGCTCGTGCCGCGTCGACGACCCGCCTGGTGTTGTCCAGCATGTTGGTCTTGTCCATCACCTCTTCCACCGCGCCGTGCAGCGCGCCGCCTTCGGAAGCGAAATCATCTGATATTCGATCAGCACGACTGCGGTGGTCTTGGGATCGATTGTCATGCCGGCCTCTTCCCGGCGCGGTTGCCTACCGGCTGAGCCTAATGCTTGCCGGGACCCTCATTGGAGAAGTCTGCCCGTGGCCCGTCAGCCGGACGATTCCGTCATGATCGCCGACGTGAGTGCTCACCGTGCAGCGGCGGCTGTTGCCCAATTCGCGTTGACGGGCCCAACCCATGCCGGCGCCAGCTCTCACCGACCATGATCGCTGGGCAACGTAGGTCGACCCTTTGGGCAATCTGCTCAGCTGTGCATGGTCAGGGACGCACTTTCGGCGATCATGCGTTCTAGCCCGTCGGTCGTCAGCCGTCTTGGGGCACGAGCGCTGCGGTCAGCCGGAGTGCTCCCCACCGAAGGGTCCACTTCCGCTCGCCAGCGGGCCGCGCTTGCCGGACCGGTGGCTTCTTTGGGGAAGGGACGGCCGTCGGCGCCATCAGCTGTGGCTGTTGTGGGAATTTCGGGCGTACTGGGCTTAGCGATGTGATCGGGCGGGATGGGGCACGACGCGCAGCTAGCTGTGCTGCCCCGCTGGCCGTGGCCCATTCCGGGTCAGCCGGGATTATCACACGACAAGCCCATTGCGCAGAAACCAGTTCGGCAATCAACGGAATGCGGGCGAGTTCCCCGGTGAGCACAATGGCGCTGACGTCCTTCCCGCTATCGCGGGCTTGCCGGATGACGTGGGCGATGGCGGATAGGCCTGCGCAGATCGGCTCACGGGCCAGCGCTTCAAACTCGGCTCGGACGATCCGCACTGGTATACGTTGCGCGGGCAAACGTACATCAACGACCGTGGATGTGTCCTGGATCAGGTTTGTGCGCGCTCGCCGGCAGGCAGCGAGGACATCCTGCACGATAGCTCGGTTGGCGGGGCCGGTGAGGTCTGGCTCCGGGAGGTCATCCCTTACCTGCTCCAGCACGCCCCTGGCCAGCGCGCGGTCGAGTTCGGCGGTGCTGAGGTCGTCGGTGCGGGAGGTTGCTTCGAGCCTGCCCACGTGGTTCTCAGCACCGGCCACCAGCGCCACCTCAGTGCCGTGGCCGCCGATGTCGGCAACGATGACCGTCTCGGGACAACCCATCATTCCCGCGGCGACCGCCGCGGTAACCGCCGCGACCGGGCTGCTCACCAGGGACGTCGGTACGCCCTCTGCTTCGGTGCAGGTCAGTGCGGAATGCAGCACTGACATCTCGTACGGTCCCCAGTGGCCGGGATGGGCTATGACCAGTTGCGCGAGATCGCGATGGACCGCGCCTCGACGCAGCAGACCTCCGATGGTCATGGCCACGAGGTCAGTTGCGAGGCGGGCAGTGCCGTCACTGCCCACCACTGGTACCGGATCGCCGACGCGGCCGAAGAAGTCACGAAACACCGCGCCGGCCCCTGATGAGGCGAACTGCTCGGCCTGGGCGCCGATCAGTGCGCTCATCCCGGGGGCCACCACCAGCACCGGTGGTACAGACATCCGGTCAGAACTCCAACCGGACGTGTCTGCGCCGGTCACAACGGCCCGGATGGAATGTCCGCTCAAGCCGATACCCGCACAGCGACCCATGCCTCGCTCCGATCGTCCGCTTACCTTGCACTTTCCAGGCGGCTTGCTGCTACCTGGACGGAAGCTAGCGACGGAAATTTCCGGCCGGATTGGTATTAGCTGGGTATTTGCTGTGAGCTGGCGGCGTTCTTCGAGGTCGGTCGCGCACTGAGGATACGCCCAGCCGACACACAGGAAAACCACAAGAATCGGTCCTAGCGTCGCCTCCGAAGTCGTCAGGTATAGAACGAGCAACGAGGAGGGAATCAGAAATGACTACGGAGATGAACGAGGGACTTGTGGACCTTGAGGTGCGAGGCGGCGGCGAGCACATCGCGCTGGAACTGCTGCGAGACGTGGCCGCGGTGCACGCTGGAGGCGGCGCACCGATCGCTGACCTCGGTCCGTCCTTCTTAGGCGTTGGTCGCTGGCGCGACCACGACCAACCCCGCCACGCCAACTGGTACCCCGACCACAACGGCCCACGCGACCCCGACCGGCACCCCGACCACAACGGCCCACGCGACCCCGACCGGCACCCCAACCACGGCGACATGGACAGTGGCCGGGCGGGGCAGTTCACTCGGTCTGATGGCCGCGGTCCGGATTCCGGAGAGCATCGGCTAGACGCCCGCAGCGATCACCCCAACGGCAATGGCAACGCTGAGGCTCGCACCGAGGCGCGCCACATCAGCGATCAGCACGACGTTGGCGAGCGGTCCGTCGGCGGGCAGGACATCCGAGCCGGACATGCCGCTGTCGACTACGGCCAGCACCACAACGCGACCGTGAACGGTGAGCAGGGCAGCGGTATTGAGCACAGGGGCGAGCAGCCTCATGTGCTGTCCGCTGGCGCCAGGGGACCCGCCAATGATCACCATTCGATGTCGGTGCAACCGGGTACCGCAGCGCCGTATTCGGCAGGGACGGTTTCCTCGGGCTTCGCGGGTCTGGCGACTGGCGGGTCGGCGGGTCTGACTCCGTCGTTCGGGCCAGCGCTGAGCGAGCCGGTGAATGCTGCGGCAGGCCCGGCGAGTGCTGCGGCGGCCGCCACCACGATCGCCACCAGCGGCAGCGCCGTGCCTAGCCAGCCGGTCACCACCACCCCGATGAGCTCGGCGGTGAAGGCCCCCGCGACCTCGCAGCCGCTGACCACGACCGTGGCCCACTCGTCCACGATGGGCACCGGGTTCGCGCCGCACGCTGACGTTGGCGCGCCGAGCTCGTCCCCCGCCGACATCGCGCCCACGGTCAGTGCGTCACCTCGGAGCACCTCCAGCGGTCAGCCTGTTGTGCACAACGCTGGATCTGGTACCGCCGCGGGCACGTCGTGGACGGGAGCGTCGAGCCCAGCACCCGGCCACCCAGCGGCCATGGGCACCACCGTGGCGGGCACGTCGGGTGGCCAGGCTCCCACCCCGGACTTCGGCGGTTCGACGACCAAGGGGTCCGACGTCCACCACAGCGGCGATGGCGGCGCGCTGCGTTCCGTCGACACCGGCACCCCGACCGGCGCCACAGCCCCGGCCGCCGCGCCGAACACCCCGCACAATGCGGGTACCCAGCCGGTCCATGGGCATGCCACGCAGTCACTCAGCGCGTCGAACGCCACCGCGGCAGCCCACCCAGCACCAGTCACCACGGCAGCCCACCCGACTCCCGCCACTGCACCGAGCACAGCGACGGGCGCCGCAACAAGTGCGCCCACCGCATCCACTGCGCCCACCGCTCCACACCCGGCACCGGCGACGAGCACGCCCGCTGTCTCTGCCACCAGCTCGCATCCGACGTCCGCGTCAACGGACAGCACCGGGGCGAGTCTCACCCCGCACCCAGACACCACGAGTGTCGGCACAGTAGCGCCGACGGACAGCGCTCACCCCGGGTTGTCGTCGACGTCCGATGGGCTGTCCAGCGGGCTCACCCCGAGCACCACCGCCCCGGACAGTGGGATCCAGCACCCGACGACCGACCACGTCACCCTCACCCATCACTGATCACCGCCGGCCCGCGCCCGTGCTTCAGGGTGCGGGCCGGCCAGGTCGTCAACCGCTTCCCAGCAAGGAGAACGCCATGTCCGTCATGACCGAGCCTGCAGCCCGCACCGAGTCGATCGAGGCGATGACCGAGCTGCTCGACCGGCTGCGGGTGCTCACCGATGCGGCACAGCGCCCGGACCTCGGTACCCGCCTCGCCCACGCGCGTAACCGGGTGACCGATCCCCGGTTGCGCATCGTGGTGACCGGTCAGACCGGCCAGGGCATGAGCACCCTGGTCGAGTCGATCGTCGGCGCGCCAGTGACCAAAGCGGACCGGACCGGTCCCGTGGTGGTGAGCTATTCCGAGTCCGAGTTCGTGCGACCGGCCGAGATCGGCACGCCCCACGACCTACTGGCCGAAGGCGTCGTGCTCATCGACACCCCGGGGACCTCCGGCACGGACTCCGCCCGCGCCGGCACGGTGCTGTCCCTGCTGCCCGGGACCGACGCCGTGCTGTTCGTCTCCGACGCCAGCCAGGAGTACACCGAGCCCGAGATCGCCTACCTGCGGCAGATCCATCAGCTGTGCCCCACCATCATCGGCGTCATCACCAAGATCGACCTCTACCCGCGGTGGGCCGATATCCAACGCGCCAACCGCACCCACCTGACCAATGCGGGCCTGGACATTCCGCTGCTGCCGCTGTCAGCGGCGATGAACCAGACCGCCCGGCGAGGCAACGACCCCGAGCTCGCCGTCGAGTCGGGTGTGCCGCAACTGGTCGACTTCCTGAGCCACCGGGTGATCGGCGACGCCGACCTGGTGCTGCGTCACGCGGTCGTCAACGACGTCCGGTTCGTCTCCGACCATCTCGCCATGGCGCTCAACGCCGAGCTCGACGCCCTCAACGATCCCCGCAACGGGGCCGAACTCGTGCAGCGACTGCAGGAGGCCGTCCACGCCGCCGAGGCGCTGCGCCAGCGCACCGCGAACTGGCAGGTCATGCTCGGTGACGGCGTGACGGAGCTGAGCGTCGATGTCGAGCACGACCTGCGGCACCGGCTGCGCAGCGTGGTCCGCGAGGCGGATGCGAACATCATGACCTCGGACCCGGCCAAGCGCTGGGTGGAATTCGGCACCTGGATCAACGGTCAGATCGCCGAGGCCGTCCAGGACAACTTCGTGCTGGCGCACACCCGATCCCGGGATCTCGCCGCGAAGGTGGCGGCCCGGTTCGCCGAAGAAGGGCAGGTCGCGGTCCCGCAGCTCTATCTCGACTACACCGGCTCAATCCTCGAGCCGGTCCAATCCCTGGAGCCGCTGGACACTCGCAAGGCTGGCATGGTGCAACGGGTGATCACCAGTATGCGCGGATCCTACGGTGGCGTCCTGATGGTCGGGCTGATGACGAGCCTCGCGGGATTGGCGCTGGTGAACCCGTGGTCGATCGGCGCAGGGGTGTTGCTCGGCGCGAACACCTTCTGGGAGGACCGCAAGGCGCAGACCGCCCGGCGCCAAGTCGAGGCCAAAGCCGCCGTCGCACGCCTGATGGACGACGTGATCTTCCAGGTCGGCAAGGAGTCGAAGTACCGGATGCGCGAGGCGCAGCGGATCCTGCGGGACCACTTCACGTCGACCGCCACCGAGATGCTTCGCTCGGCCGACGACGCGCTGCGCGCCGCGCACGAGGCCAACCAGATCCACACCGAGCATCGCGCCGGTCGGATCGCCGAGGTGCACGACTGCCTCAGTGAGCTACGCCAGCTCCGCGTCCGGGCTGCTGCGCTGTGATGGGCACCGCCGACCTGGTCCGCATGCTCATCAGCGATGCCCGCAGCGAGCTTCGCACCGACCCGCAGATCCGGGAAGATGTCGACGCGCAGCTCGCGGCCTGCCAGCGCAGGATCGACGAGCCGCTGCGCGTCGCGCTGGCCGGGACACTGAAGTCCGGGAAATCCACCCTGCTCAACGCCCTGGTGGGGGAAGAGATCGCGCCCACCGACGCCACCGAGTGCACGCGGGTGGTCACCTGGTTTGCCCGGTCGGACACACCGCGCGTCGATGTCACTCACGACGGCGGGCACCACACCGGGCTGCCGGTGCGGCGCACCGACGGCCGGCTGCACCTCGACCTCGGCCCGGTCAGCGCGGATCGGGTAGAGCGCCTGGAGGTCGGCTGGCCGTCCTCGTTGCTCGACGAGTACACGCTGATCGATACCCCCGGGACGTCGTCGAACTCCTCCGACGTCTCCGCGCGCACCCTCGAGTTCCTGACACCCGATGAGGGCAGTTGCCAGGCCGACGCGATCGTTTACCTGATGCGCTCGCTGCACAGCGCCGACGTGGCGCTCCTGCGCAGCCTCCACGAGCACGCCGGCACCGGCCGCGGCGCGCTGGGCATCGTCGGGGTGCTGTCCCGTGCCGACGAGACCGATGGGGGGTGCACCGCGTCATTGGACGCCGCCCGGCGCCTCAGCGCTCAGCTGCGCACCGACCGGGAGCTGACCGGCCTGCACCGGGACTTCCTGCCCGTGTCCGGACTGCTCGCGCTGCGCGGCAGGACGCTACGGCAACACGAGTTCACCACCCTCGCGCAACTCGCCGCGCTGCCGTCCGGCGTCCTCGAGGCAGCGCTGGTCTCCCCCGGTCGCTTCATCACCACCGATCTCGCGATCCCTGCACCCGACCGGCAACTCCTGCTGACAGCCTTCGGCATGGTCGGCGTCCGGATCGCTATCTCGCTGGTCCACTCCGGCGCCCGGGACGCCCCCGCGCTGGCGGCGGAGCTGGTCCGCCACAGCGGGCTGGACCAGCTGCGCGACACCCTGCGCACCCGATTCGGCAGCCGTCATCTGCAGCTGAAGGCCCACTCTGCACTGCGCACCCTGCGCAGCATCCTGCTTCGCCACCGCAGTCCCCGAACCGTGCG
>DATFDO010000239.1:0-8813 GCA_035252045.1 Pseudonocardiaceae bacterium | reverse complement strand
GCGCCACGGTGTTCGGAGCGATGCTGGGTGCGCTGGGCAGCGGCCCGGCAGCCGACCGGCTGGGACGGCAGCGCATCCTGCTCGCGGCCGGCGTGGTGTTCACCGTCGGGGCCGTGGGTGCGGCCGCCGCCGCGACCGTTGACATGCTGGTGGCGTTTCGCTTTATCCTCGGGTTGGGTATCGGTATCGCGTCGGTCATCGTGCCGCTTTACCTGGCCGAGATGGCTCCCGCGCGGGACCGCGGGGTGGTCACCTCCCTGAACCAATACATGATCATCGTAGGCACGGCGCTGTCCGCGGCCCTCGGCTATGCCTTCGCCTTCGCCGGTTCCTGGCGATGGATGCTGCTCGTCGGCGTGTTCCCCGCCATCGTGCTCATGCTCGGCATGGTCGTGATGCCCGATACCCCCCGGTCACTGGTACGGCGTGGACAGGACGACAACGCCCGTACAGTCCTGGTCGGCTTGCGCGGTGACGCCGCGGAGGCCGAACGTGAGCTAGCCGAGATCACCACGCTGGAACGGCAGGAGCGACAGACTCGCACCGCCGCCCTGCTGTCCGCGCCCTGGGTTCGCCGGCTGCTGTTGCTGGGCGCCCTGCTGGCGATCTTCCAGCAGATCACCGGAATCAACGCGATCGTCTACTACGCGCCAACCATTCTCACCGGCTTCGGGGTCTCCGAAACCACCGCGCTGCTGTTCGGTTTCCTCAACGGCCTGGTGAACATCGGGACCATCGCGCTGGTCGTGAGATCCAAAGTCGTCGATCGGCGAGGCCGCAAACCTGTCCTGCTGGCCGGTCTGGTGGGCATGTCGGCCAGCCTGTTCGCCGTCGGCGCGGCAGTGCTCATCCTCCCGGCCGACTCGACCGCGCTGTTCGTCGTCGCCGCAGCGGCATTCGTGGTGTTCACCAACACCTTCTCAGCGACCTGGGGGCCCGTGCTGTGGGTGATGCTGGCCGAGATCTTCCCGCTCGCCGTCCGGGGCGCGGCAATGGCCATCGCCACCTTGTTCAACTGGCTGTCTGCCTTCGTCATTTCGCTGACGTTCCCCAGCTTCGTCGCATCCGCCGGGATCGGTACCGCCTTCATCGTCTTCGCCGTCATCGGCGTCGTGCTGTTTCCGGTCGTGTGGTGGATGGTGCCGGAAACCAAGGAACGCAGCCTGGAATCGCTGGAAGCGGCGTTCCGCAACAGCACCGGGCTCCGGCTGACCGAGCGCGCCGGGGGTGCGGCATGACCGTCAATTATGGGCCTTACGGTTCCAGCCTGCGTGATCTGCCACGGCTGCGCAGTACCCGCAGGCGGCGCGCATCCAGCTGGGACCGCACCGGGGGCAATGACGACCGCATCACCCTGGAACCGGGACGCAGCGCCACCCTGGCCGATATCAAGGGTGCAGGCACGATCAACCACATCTGGGCGACCGTCGCCAACGAACGGATGATCCGTGACCCGTGGATGTGCGAACCCGACTACCTGCGCCGGCTGGTGCTGCGCGCCTACTGGGACGGCGAGCAGCACCCGAGCATCGCCGTCCCGCTCGGCGACTTCTTCGGAGTCGGGCACGGCCGCACCGCAAACTTCGTCTCCGCCCCACTGCAGATGAGCCCCGAAGACGGTAAGGGCTTCAACTGTTTTTTCCACATGCCGTTCGGCGCAGGCGCTCGGCTGGAAATTACCAGCGAGCTGGCGGACGAGAAGGTGTTCTTCTACTACTACATAGACTACGAGGAGCTTGACGAGCTGGAAGACGGCATCGGCCGATTCCACGCCCAATGGCGCCGCACCAATCCATGTTCGGGTACAGAGCAGGGCTCCGAGACCAACGCCGAGTTCCTGCTCTCGGGAGAAAATCTCGACGGAAAAGCGAACTACACCATCCTGGAAGCGACCGGTCGCGGCCATTACGTGGGTTGCGTGCTCAATATTCACAACCTTCGCGACACCACCGAGTGGAACTGGTACGGCGAGGGTGATGACATGATCTTCGTCGACGGCGAGACATGGCCGCCAACCCTTCATGGCACCGGTACCGAGGACTACTTCAACACCGCATGGTGCCCGACCCAGACCTACCACGCGCCCTATCACGGCATCACCTTGCCTGGCGGGGACAACTGGAGTGGGCAGATCAGCCTCTACCGATTCCATATCGAAGATCCCGTGCCGTTCGAGCGATCGATCAGGGTCAGCATCGAACATGGGCATGCAAACAAACGCAGCGACGACTACTCCTCCGTGGCGTACTGGTACCAGGCCGAACCGCACCAACCCTTCGACCTCGATCCCGTCGAGTTGCGCGCGCCACGATCGCGGTGATCGAGCTATCGAGGTGGGTAGCGGCCTCCTGACCAATCCCCACCGAGCCGAGGAGGACAGCTGCCGCAGCGCATGGCTGGCGGCACCCAGCCACCCTGATCGCGAATGGAACTCGACGTGCCGGACGCGTCAGGGTGGGTGATGACGCGTCCCTGCAGTTCAATAGTGCCCGACTGGGCGATGGGCGAGAGCGCACAGCACCGGCCCAGAGATCACCCCTGGTGAGCACTCAGGCGGGCAGTACGTCTGGCAAGCCGCCCAGCTCGGCGGTAACGCGCGAAGCCCGGAGAGGGGTCACGCAGGCCGGGCGGGCCACTGTGGGTCGCTGGCCTCCTTGGGGCGGCGACCAACACCGTTGCCGGTGTCAATCCACCAGCAGGTGTGGCATTGCGGGCACTGAACGTGCACCAGGTTGGCGTCCGAATCGAGCAGGTATAGGCCATCCTTATGCGAGCAGTGGGAACACGGACGCCAGACCTTCCGGCCGATGTGGACCTTGGGGTCAAGAGCCATTGGGAATACCTCCACACATTTACCTGTCGACCGGCAGTGCCTCGACGAGAGCACCAACCGGCGGATCGCTGAGGGCGCGCGCCACGTCGGCCAGGACGACGACGCCGATCGTTCTCGGGCCATCCATCACCGGCAGCCGCCGGACCTGGTGACGGCGAATAGTCCCCAGCATGTCCTCAGCGCCGGCTGTGATGGCCTGACCTTGCGCGAGCTCACCGACGTGCACAGCACGGGGATCATTCGCAGCGGCAATCACCTCGACGACGATATCGCGGTCGACGCTAAGACCCTTCAAGTTGTTGTCTTCGCCACAGAGTGGCGCCACCGGCCACGAGTCGTTCGAGTGCACGCGCACGGTCTTCGCCATAGCCGGCACCCTCCAGAGGGCTGGAGCTCCTACCGGATCGGGCTACCCGCGCACACCTCGTCGAAACCTCAACCCACATACCGGCGAGCGGGCGAGTGCCGTTGCGGCTCCTCTAACAGCTGCAGCCCGTGCTCCACCTCCGGCGGCACCACCCGACGCTCCCGCATCACCCAGGCGAACCCCCCGCCCAGCCACAGCCGGGGCGAGAACCCACCGACCTCCCGGAAGGCCGTGACGCGAAACATGGTCGCCCCCGCGAGGACGCTGAGCAGAGCCGGGCCAGGCAGCCAGGATGGTCCCGGTATAGGGGAATCGCGCAGTTCGGGAGTGATGGGATCCTCGGTCATGGCCGGAGCCACCAGGATCCGGCCGGTCACCGACGCCAGTCGCGAGTGGGCGTCGAGGAGGTCGGCAGCGCAGGTCAGCGCTCCGGGCCGCCACCGGGTGTCGTCGTCACAAAATGCCACATAACGTGTGTTGATATCTCGAACCGCGAGGTTGCGGGCCACCGCGCCCAGGTTGCGTGCGTTGCGAAGCAGCGTTACCTGACCGAAGCGTTCGGCGACGGCATCGGCGGTGTGGTCGGTGGAGCCGTTATCGACTACCACCACGGGAGCCTGGTCCGGCAGTGCGGTCATCCGCTCGAGGGTGTGTAAAAGCTCCGCCTTGCGATTCCACGTGATGATCACCACCGTGACCCGGCCGCTGGTCACCGCTCACCGCCTTCGAGCATGCGGACCTGCTCCTCGACGGCTGGGGGCAGCGCAGCGCGCCGCGGCAGTGCCACCGGTAGCCGGACCAGCGTCTGGCGTAACGCCGTGCGTGCGGCCTGGTCCTGCACCGAGCGTCGGGCGAGCGCCGTCGCCGCAGCGATGACCACTGACCGCGGCCTGCGTAGTACCGCGGTCAACAGGGCGTTGCGCAGCTCGGCCACCCGGCGACGCTGCGGATCGGTCCGGCGCACGGAGGGATGGTGGTGAGCGACGACGTCGTGCAGATATGCCCGATCCCACCCAGCCGTGGCCAGGTCGTAGCACAACAATTGTTCCTCCCCGATGAAGAACAGCACGCTGCTGAACCCACCGACTTCACAAAACGCCCGCTTGCGAACCACCGAGGAGCACGCCAGAAAACCAAGCACGCCGGCGGTGCCGGAACGAGTCCGTGCAGCCGCCGCAAGGTGCACATCAGTTCATGACGTCTGTTGCGGGTGGCAATGACCACCGTGACCCCGCCGCTCACCGCGGCCCCCCGCGCGGCGCACTCAAATACTCCATACCCGCCGATCAGCGGTTGCAAACGTGCCGCCGCGTTTCACTCCACCCCAGCGGGGGTACCCGGCTGGCGGGTAGAGCAACGGGGGGGACGCGGTGAGCACCAGATTCAGCAGGGCGGTGGTCACAGGTGGGGCCGGATTTCTCGGCTCGCACCTGTGTGAGCAGTTGCTTCGCCGCGGTACCGGGGTGATGTGCCTGGACAATTTCCTCACCGGCACGCCGGCCAATATCTCGCACCTACTCGGCGAGCCACGATTTCGTTTGATCAAGTGCGATGTGACCGATTTCGTGCATGTTCCCGGTCCAGTCGACTTGGTGCTTCATCTGGCCTCGGCGGCGTCGCCCGCCGACTATTTGCGGTTGCCCATCGAAACTCTCAAGGTCGGCAGCCTGGGCACACTGCATGCGCTGGGTCTGGCCGCCGAGAAGGGCGCGCGCTTCGTCCTGGCGTCGACCAGCGAGGTCTATGGCGATCCGCAGCAGCACCCGCAGTGCGAAAGTTATTGGGGCAATGTCAATCCGGTCGGCCCGCGCAGCGTCTACGACGAAGCCAAGCGCTACGCCGAGGCGCTCACCACCGCGTACCGGCTGTCCCGCGGGGCTGATACCGCGATAGTCCGGATCTTCAATACCTACGGTCCCCGGATGCGGCCGGACGACGGCCGGGCCATCCCGACGTTCATCCGTCAGGCCTTAGCCGGCGAGCCCCTGCCGGTCACCGGAGATGGCAGCCAAACCCGGTCGGTGTGCTACGTGGATGACACCATCCGAGGCATTCTCGCGCTGGCCGAGTCGGACGCGCCCGGGCCGGTGAATATCGGCGGCTCGCGGGAATTGCCGGTGGCCGAGCTGGCCACCACCGTCGTCGAGCTCACCGGATTACCGGGATCGATCAGGTACATCGAGCGTCCGGTCGATGATCCGCGGGTCCGTCGCCCGGATATCACGTTGGCTCGCGAACTGCTCGGTTGGGAACCACAGGTTCAACTCCGCGACGGCCTCGCTCGCACCATCGCCTGGTTCCGCTCCCAGCTTGCTCGCCCCGACACGGAGCCATATCGGGCTGCAAGGCGGGTTGCGAACCCCGACATGGCCCCATCTCGGGTGTAAGTGGGGACATCTCGGGCGTGCGTTTGGACATCGCTTCGCTGGGTAGCCAGTCGTTATACGGCCGCGTGGCGGCACAGTCCGCGCGTGCCTGGGGAGGGCCGAGATGCGCATCCTGGGTATCAACGCGATTTTCCACGATCCGGCTGCGGCGTTGGTTATCGACGGGGAAATCGTTGCCGCCGCAGAGGAAGAGCGGTTCAGCCGCCGCAAGCACGGTAAACGCCCGGTACCGTTCTCCGCCTGGGAGCTCCCCGAACTTGCTGCTCGGTGGTGCCTGCAAACCGCCGGCATCGGGCCCGAGGACCTCGACGCCATCGCCTATTCCTATGACCCGGCGTTGGTCCGGCCTGAGCTGGGCGGACTGGATGAACGGTGGGAGGATCTCCGCACCACCTACGCCCGGCGCGCACCGCACTTCCTGGCTACCGCATTGCCCGAGCTGGACCAGGCGGCCGTGCACTTCGTAGCGCACCACGTTGCGCACGCCGCCTCCGCGGGCCTCGCCGCGCCGTTTCGCGACTCGGCGGTGCTTGTCGCCGACGGTCGCGGCGAGGCCACATCTTACCTGGCCGGCCGCTACCGCGATGGTGAGCTCGACGTGCTGGCCACCCAAGAACTGCCGCATTCGCTGGGTTTGATGTACGAAGAGGTTACGGATCACCTGGGATTCCTGCGGTCGTGCGACGAGTACAAGGTGATGGCGCTGGCCTCGTACGGCCGCCAATCCGCCAGCGAACCCGCGTTGCTGCCCACGCTGCGCGAGCTCATCCGCACCACGGGCGACGGCGGCTTCGTCGTGGCGCCCATCGACTGGTCCGAGCTCGCGAAGCGACGCGCCCCCGATGGGGAATTGCAGGCCGAACACGTAGAACTCGCCGCGGCGGTGCAGGTGCGTTTGGAGGAAGTGCTGCTGGAGCTGGCGTGGTGGCTGCACCGGTGTACCGGCGAGCGGCGCCTGGCGATGGCCGGCGGGGTGGCGCTGAACTGCGTCGCGAACACGCGCCTCGCCGCCGAAGGGCCTTTCGACGAGCTATGGGTACAGCCTGCCGCGGGCGACGCGGGCACCGCGCTGGGCGGGGCGTTGCACCTCGCGCAGGTCTTCGGCGATCCGATCACTCCGATGCCCGGGGCTGACCTGGGCCGCGGTTTCAGGGACGAGGAGCTCACCCGCTGGCTGGACGACGCGCACCTCCGCTACGAGCGCCCGCCGGATGTGGCCGCTGCGGCCGCCGAGGCGTTGGCCGCGGACGCGATCGTGGCGTGGTTCCAGGGCCGCAGCGAGTTCGGCCCGCGGGCGTTAGGCCACCGGTCCCTGCTGGCGCACCCCGGATATGCCCGCAACCTCGACCGGCTCAACGCCGTCAAGGGCCGTGAGCAGTTCCGGCCGGTGGCGCCCATGGTGCTCGCCGAGCGTGCTGCAGAGCTGTTCGGCCGCGGCCCGGTGCCCAGCCCCTACATGCTGTTCGTGCACGACGTGGCGCCGCAGTGGCGCGACCGCGTCCCGGCGGTGGTGCACGTCGATGGCACCGCGCGGATCCAGACCGTCGACCGCGGCAGCGAGCCGCTGCTGGCCCGGCTGCTGGACCGGTTCACCGAGCTGACCGGGCTGCCCACGGTGGTGAACACCAGCCTGAACACCGCGGGCCGGCCCATGGTGGACGACCCGCGCGACGCGTTGGAGTGTTTCGGGTCCGCCCCGGTCGACGTGCTCGTGCTCGGGCCGTTCCTGCTGCGCCGTCTCGAGCTGACTCGATGAGCTACACGGTGGTGATCCCTACGATCGGCCGGCCCAGTTTGGGGGTGCTGCTCGCGCAGTGCCAGTCGGGCGTCATCGTGGTCGACGACCGGCCCCGGGGCTGTGCGGATCTGCCGCTGCCAACGCTGGACATCCCACTGCGGGTAGTGCGCTCGGGCGGCCACGGGCCGGCCGCGGCGCGCAACGTCGGCTGGCGCGCGGCGGACACCGAGTGGGTCGCCTTCCTCGATGATGACGTCGTACCCGGACCCGGTTGGAACATGCAACTGGCGGACGACCTGCGCAGGCTCGGGCCGGATGTAGGCGCCAGCCAAGGCCGCATCGAGGTGCCGCTACCGACCGGCCGGCGACCCACCGACTTCGAGCGCGGCACGGCCGGCCTGGCCACCGCACGCTGGATCACTGCGGACATGGCCTACCGCCGCACGGCGCTGCACCGGGTCGGGGGCTTCGATGAGCGCTTCAGCCGGGCCTACCGTGAAGACGCCGACCTGGCGCTACGGGTGATCGCCGCCGGTTACCGCATCGTGCAGGGACAGCGGCGCACCGGGCACCCGGTGCGGCCGTCCGGACCGTTGGCTAGTGTCCGCGCGCAGCGCGGCAATGCCGACGACGTCCTCATGCGACGTCGGCACGGGCCCGGCTGGCGGGCGCGGATCGGCGATGGGCCCGGCCGGTTGCGCCGCCACGGCCTGACTACTGCCGCAGCGGCCATCGCGTTGTGTGCCGCACCGCGGCACCACCCGCGCATCGCCGGTGCCGCGGCTTTCGGGTGGGCCGCGCTGACCGGCGAGTTCGCTGCGCACCGCATCCTGCCCGGACCGCGTAGCGCCGAGGAGATCGGCCGCATGCTGGTCACCAGCATTGCTATTCCACCGGTGGCGTGCTGGCACCGGTTGGCCGGCGAACTACGCTGGCGAGCCGTGCCGCGGGCCACCCCGGTACCCGCCGCGGTGCTGTTCGACCGGGACGGCACGCTGGTGCACGACGTGCCCTACAACACCGATGCCGCAGCGGTGCAACCAGTGCCCGGGGCGCGGGCGGCGCTGGACCGGCTGCGCGATATCGGCATTCTCCTCGGTGTGGTCACCAACCAGTCCGGCGTGGCGCGCGGCCTGATCAGTCCCGCCCAGCTGGAGCGGGTGAACACCCGGGTGTCGGAGTTGCTGGGTCCGTTCCAGGCGTGGAGTGTCTGCCAGCACGGCGAAAACGACGGCTGCGGCTGCCGCAAGCCGGCTCCTGGCTTGGTGAAAGACGCCGCCACGCAGCTGGGCGTACCGGTGGGCCGCTGCGTGGTCATCGGAGACACCGGCGCCGACGTCTCCGCGGCTGCCGCGGCCGGTGCCCGCGGCATCCTGGTCCCCACCGACCGCACCCTGCGCCCGGAGATCCAGGCCGCCGCCGAAGTGGCGTCGGATATCACCGCAGCCGTCGAACTCGCTCTGTCGGGCCGGGTCGGCCCATGAGCAC
>DATFDO010000238.1:0-4729 GCA_035252045.1 Pseudonocardiaceae bacterium | reverse complement strand
CCGGGAGGACGTCCCGGGGACTAAGCGGCTGGTCGCCTACCTGGTTCCCAGTGCGCAGACCCCGCCCACGACCGCGGAACTACGCGGCCACCTCACGTCCACCCTGCCCGAGTACATGGTTCCTGCGGTGTTCGTGGTGCTGGATGAGTTGCCGTTGGGCCCAACAGGGAAGGTGGATCGCAAGGCGTTACCTGCTCCGGATCAGCGCACCGAGCCGGCGGCCGGGTATGTCGCCGCCCGCTCCGAAACCGAGCGCATTCTGGCTCAGGTATGGGCCCAGGTGCTGGGCGTGGAGCGGGTCGGGGTCCACGACAACTTCTTCGAACTCGGCGGCGACTCCATCCTGAGCATTCAAGTGGTCTCGCGGGCGCGCCAGGCGGGGGTGGCGGTATCCACCCGGGACGTGTTCTTCTCTCAGACAGTCGCGCAGCTCGCAGCGACGGTGGGGATCGGCGCGGTCGGCGCGCCGGACGACCTCGTGGTGGCGGGCCCGGCGCCCTTGACGCCAGTGCAGCGGTGGTTCTTCGAGACCTACGGCGCGCTGGCGCATCTCAACCAGTCCGTTGCGGCGGAGTTGGCTGGGGACCTCGACCGCGAGGCGTTATCAGCCGCGGTGGACGCGGTGGTGGCGCACCATCCGGCGTTGCGAATGCGGTTCTCTCAGGTCGACGGCCAGTGGTGGCAGGACGTCGCCCCTACCGGTGGTGCGGTACTGGAGCGCCGGGATGTCTCCGGCGTGCCGCTGGGTGATCAGCGTGCGGTGATGGAGCAAGCCGCCTGGGCCGCGCAGTCCGGGCTGGACATTGCGCATGGGCCAGTGTTTCGCGCGGTGCTGTTCGACGCCGGGCCGGCACCATCTGTGCTGTTGCTGGTCGCCCACCACCTGGTGGTGGATGGGGTGTCGTGGCGGATCCTGCTGGACGACTTGCACACCGCCTACCAGCAAGTGCGTGCCGGAGCCCCGGTGGCGTTGGAGCCGGTGGCGACCGAGTTCACCCAGTGGGCACACCGGTGGGTGAGGCATGTCCAGTCCGGTGGGTTCGAGCAGGATCGCGGGTATTGGTCTGCGCTATCGCACGAGGTGCTGCCTGACCTGCCGGTGAGCCGGACGGGACTGAACACGGCCAGCTCGGCTCGCACCGTCGTGATGGGGCTGGACCGGGATGAGACCGATGCGTTGCTGCATCGGGTACCGGGTGTTTACCGCACGCAGATCAACGATGTGCTGCTCAGCGCGCTGGGACGGGTGCTTGCCGAGTGGACCGGGCGAGACCGGGTCTTGGTCGCGCTGGAAGGGCATGGCCGTGAAGAGATCCTGACTGGCGCTGAGCTGTCCCGCACGGTGGGGTGGTTCACCTCGCTGTTCCCGGTCGCCTTGACCGTGGCGGCCGAGGGCGGCTGGGGTGGGTTGCTCAAATCGGTGAAGGAACAGTTGCGGGCGATCCCCCACCGGGGCGTGAGCTACGGGGCGTTGCGTTATCTGAGCGCGGAGGCGGACTGCGGTGCGGATCTTCGCCCGCAGATCAGTGTGAATTACTTGGGGCAGTGGGGGGCCACGGCGGAATCTGGTGAACTTTACCGGGATTGGGTCGGCGGGTTGGCGCCTGATCACGCGCCGGAAAGCGGCCGTCCCTACCTGCTGGATGTGATCGGGTTAGTCACCGACGGTCAATTACAACTGAGTTGGACCTATTCAGAGAATGTGCACGACGAGAGCACCATCGAGTGGTTGGCCGGTCGGATGTGTGCCGCCTTACGGGACATCGTGGCACATTGCGCAGACCCGGACGCGGGTGGATGCACTCCTTCGGACTTCCCGTTGGCGGGTATGTCGCAGGCTCAGCTCGATGCATTGGTGGGTACCGGCCGGGATGTCGAGGATATCTACCGGTTGACCCCGTTGCAGGCCGGAATGCTGTTTCACAACCTGCTCGAACCCGACTCCGCGGCGTATGTGGATCAAATGCGGTTGCACCTGTGCGGCGTTGCTGACCCGGCCGCGTTGGCCACGGCCTGGCAACGGGTCCTGGACCGCAATCCGACCCTGCGCAGCGCTATCGCCTGGGCCGGGGTGGACGAGCCGGTGCAGATCGTGCACCGCCACCTCACCCTTCCGATCAGCCACCAGGACTGGCGCGACTTGCCCGCGGCCCTGCGGGACCAGGAGCTGACCCGGATCGGGGTGGCTGAACGCGCCGAGATCACGCTGGACAGGTCGCCGTTGCTGCGGTTGGTGATCGTGCGGCTGGACAGCGACGAGGTCGTGCTGGTGTGGACCTTCCATCACGTCATCCTCGATGGCTGGAGCATGGCCACCGTCTTCAGCGAGGCGTGCCAGCAGTACGCGGCGATCATTCAGGGCCGGACACCGGACTTGGTCGTCCGGCGACCGTTCCGGGACTACCTGCACTGGCTTGCCGAGCAAGATCCCGAGCAGGCGCAGCGGTACTGGCGGGTGGTGCTGTCCGGGTTCGATTCCCGCACCGTGTTGCCCTTTGACCGGCCACCCCGCCAGGCGCACCGCGCCCAGTCCAGCCAAGCACTGGACGTGGCCCTCGACGCCCAGCACACCGCCGGACTGCACCGCGTCGCCAAGGGTCACGGCCTGACCATGAACACCGTGGTGCAGGGTGCCTGGGCGCTGCTGCTGTCACGCTACAGCGGTCAGCGTGACGTGGTGTTCGGCAGCACCGTGTCCGGGCGCCCCGCCGAGCTGGCCGGGGTGGAGTCCATGGTCGGCATGTTCATCAACACCGTGCCCACCCGCGCGCAGATCGATGATGATCAGCCGCTGATGTCGTGGCTACGGGCGCTGCAAGACGGCCAGATCAACTCCCGCCGGTTCGATTTCGTGTCGCTGGCCCAGGTCCAGACTTACAGCGAGCTGCCCGCCGGCAGCCCGCTGTTCGACAGCATGGTCGTATTCGAGAACTACCCCATCGACTCTGCCACCGTGACCCAGGCCGGGCTGCGCGTCCAGCACGTCCATGCCCGGGAAACCACCAACTTCCCGCTCACTCTGCAAGCCTCCTTCGGTGCGCGACTCGGGCTGCGCCTGGCATATGACCCGCAGCTCTTCGACACCAGGACCATTGAGCGGATGGCGGGCCATTTGCTGGTGTTGCTGGAAGGCATCACGGTTGGTCCTGAATCGCCGATCGGTGGACTGCCGGTATTGACCACAGCCGAAGAGCATCAATTGCTGGTGGAGTGGAATGACACGAGGCGGGTGGTGCCGGAAGTGACGTTGCCGGAGTTGTTCGCCGGGCAGGTGACTCGGACTCCGGATGCGGTGGCTGTGGTAGTGGAGGATGCGCGGCTGACTTATGCCGAGTTGGATGGGCGGGCCAATCGTCTGGCGCATTGGTTGATCGCGCGGGGGGCGGGGCCGGAGCGGTTTGTGGGCTTGGCGTTGCCGCGGTCGGTGGAATTGATGGTGGCGTTGCTGGCGGTGGTCAAGTCCGGTGCCGGTTATGTGCCTATCGATACGGCTTTGCCGGCAGCCCGGATTGCGTTCATGTGCGCCGATGCTGACCCGACTGTGGTATTGACGACCCGGGACAGTGCAGGATGCCTGCCGGCTGGGGTCGCGCACGTGGTGATGGACGATCCGGAGATCGCTGGGCAGGTCGCCGGTCATCCGGCTGATGAGGTGTCCGACGCGCAGCGGGTCGGACCGTTGCTGCCTTCGCACCCGGCGTATGCGATCTATACCTCGGGTTCGACGGGGCGGCCCAAGGGTGTCGTGGTCACCCAGCGCAGCGTGGTGGACCTGGTGGGATGGGCCGCGGCGGAGTTCAGTGCGTCGGGATTGTCGCGGGTGGTGGCCTCGACCTCGCTGAGCTTTGACGTGTCGGTGTTCGAGATCTTCGGCCCGCTGGGTACGGGTGGTTGTATCGAGCTGGTCCGGGATGTGCTGGCCCTCGGGGAGCCCGGTGCGGGGGATCGGGTGGCCAGTGTGGTCAGTGGGGTGCCCTCGGCCCTGTCCCAGGGGCTGTCCCACGGCGGTGGCGAGGTTCAGGCGGACACGGTGGTGCTGGCGGGTGAGGCGCTGCCGGCCCGGGTCGCCCGGCAGATCCAGACGGCGACGCACTGCCGGCGGATCGCGAACATCTATGGCCCGACCGAGGCCACCGTGTATGCCACCGCATGGTATTCCGAACTGCCGGTGGATCAGGCCCCGCCGATCGGGCGGCCGATCGCCAATACCCAGGTTTATGTGCTGGATCACCGGTTGCGGCCAGTGCCGGTGGGGGTGACCGGCGAGCTGTACCTGGCCGGTGAGGGCCTGGCGCGGGGTTACCTGCGCCGGCCCGGGCTGACCGCGACCCGGTTTGTCGCTAATCCCTATGGCGATGCGGGCCAGCGGATGTATCGCACCGGGGACCTGGTGCGCTGGAGCACGGCGGGACAGCTGGAGTACCTGGGCCGGGTCGATGAGCAGGTCAAGGTCCGCGGGTTCCGCATCGAGCTCGGCGAAATCGAGACCGTGCTGGCCACCCAGCCCGGCATCGCCGAGGTCGTGGTCAGCGCCCGGCATGACCAACTCGGCACCACTCGACTGGTCGCCTACCTGGTACCCACCGGCGAAGGGCCGCCCACCACCGCGCAACTGCGCGCCCACCTGGGCGCCAGCCTGCCTGACTACATGATCCCGGCCGCCTTCACCGCCCTGGACACCCTCCCGCTGACCCCCAACGGCAAACTCGACCGCCGCGCCCTGCCCGCC
>DATFDO010000237.1:0-6692 GCA_035252045.1 Pseudonocardiaceae bacterium | reverse complement strand
CGCCCGCGAGGCTTGCCAGACTCGCCGGCGCCACGCACGTCGTAGCTCACCACGTGATAGCGCAGCGCCAGCTCGGCGACCACCCCGTCCCATACGGTGTGGTCGTCGGGGTAGCCGTGCACGCAGATCACCGTGGGTGCGTCAGGCGGTCCTGACTCATGGACCCGTAGCGTCACCCCATCGGTGGCGGTGATGTCCATAGTCGCGGCAGTCATGAGGCGGCTGCCGCTTGTTGCCAGCGCCGTACATGCGGCAGGTCGTCGTCGAGCCAGTACGCGTCCCCACCGGGACGCACCACCAGAATTTCCTCGAACTTCACCCCGACCCCACGAAAAGCGATGTGTGGCTCGACGGCCCACAAGCCGGGCGTTGCCGGATGGTTGGAGATCTCGCCATCGGCCCACAGCGGTGAGCGATGATGCATCCGTTCCACAATCAGGTCACCGACCAGCGTCTGCAGCGCACGGACGCCGAAACCGGCGACGATCGACTTGGGCAACCGCGAGTGCACCGTGCCGACCTGGTGTGCGATGACCCGACCGGGATAAACCCGGTGCCGGTTGTCATACCCGTGCCGGGCGATCAGGGCGTCGACGTCGCGGTAGATCTGCTGTAGCGGTGCACCCTCGTGCACCCTGGTGACGATCAGCGCGCGGTATTCGGCGAGGTCGGCTATCAGCTGCTCGTAGATCGGGTTGGTGCCCAGGCAGCCGGCGTAGCCGATGTCGGCCATATAGCCATCCCGCACTGGCGCACAGTCCAGGATGAAGGGCATGCCTTCTTCCAGCCTGCGGTGGGTGGGGAAGAACTTCAGCGGCGTCCAGAAATTGCGAAACGCCGTGCGGTCGCCGAACCATGCGAAGGGCGTGTGGAACCAGTCCTGCACTCCGCGATCGAGTAGGTGGTCCCGGATCCGCTGGGCGGCCTGCTTCTCCGTGACACCCGGCTCCAGGGTCTGGCTGACGGACTCCGCCGCCGCGTAGGCCAGCTGCTGGACCTCGCGGAACTTAGCCAGATGGGCGGGATCGGTCAGCGCCTTGCCAGCCACAGGCCACCTCCTCACCGTTTTCCTACTCTATAGTAGGAACTTCCTACGTCATGGTAGTTTTGTCAAGTGGAAAAACAGACGGTTCCGCTGGAGGTGAAGCGACCGCGCCGGGGCGGACGCGCGCGTGCCGCCCATCTCGGCCCCGAGCGGCGGCGCCCGCTGATCCTGGACGCAGCGCTGGAGGTCTACGTCGAGCACGGCTACAAGGGCACCTCGATGCAGGCGGTGGCCGATGCTGCCGGGGTCACCAAGCCAGTGGTCTACGAGTGTTTCCCGAACAAGGACGAGTTGCTGCTGGCACTGCTAGACCGCGAGGAGCGTCGCCTTCTGGGCGCGATCACCGAGTCATTGCCGAGCAATCTCGTCTCCGACAACGTGGAGGCAGTATTGGCAGCCGGGCTCACCGCTTTTCTCACCGGGGCAGGGCAGGCGCCGAATTCATGGCGTGTGGTCTTCGATTCCGGCTGGGGTTCCGGATCCGTGGTGGCCGAACGGGTGCGGCGCGTCCGGGAGCTGGTGGTGGGCCAGTTACGCGAGCTGGTGCGCCAGTACATGGTGGCGGACGGCGTCGACGACATCGACCGCAAGGCGCCGGTGGTCGCGGAGGTGATCGCTGCGGTCTCCGAATCTTGTGCCCGCATGCTGGTGGTGGAGCACCACCCGTGGACTGCGGCGGAGCTGGGGACCTACGTGGCCCGGCTGCTCGCTCGAGGGTTGCGCCCGAGCTGAGAAGTTCACATCGCCTGCGGCTTCTGATCATCCTTGGCGGCGGCCGGCAGGGGTAGGGTACGTCGCGCTCAGCGGATGTGCCCCAACGTGGGACATCTGAGCGCCCTACTCGTACGTGTTCTCTTTCCGGGGCACCTATTCCATGCTCGATGCACTTGGTGACGCGGAATTCTGGTGAAAGATGCTTTCGTGCCCTTGCGGGCACCGCGGCCTGCCGTGGACGCCATGGTTGCCAGCGGCTTCTGGAGCATCTACAGCGCAAGCTCGGCGCGCTCGCCCTCGATGCAGCAGCAACCTTTCGCTCTTCTTGACAAGTATCAGGCGTCCGCGCAACCAAGCCATCAGCTTTTGATCACTGGCCACAGCCTCGGTGCTCCACTGTGCGAGCTGTTCACCCTCGATCTTGCGCTGTCGCCGTACCGGGACATCGCGTATACCAATTACAACTACGCCGGTCCACAGGTGGGCGACCAAGCATTCGCCCAGCTGTACGACTGCCAACCGCGGGAAAAGGACCCGAAGACGCGAACGCTGCGCATTCAGAACACCTACGACATCGTGCCCTGCGGGCCGAGCTTCCTGGCCGGCTACCAGCACGTCGGCGACGCGTACCTACTCGCTTTCTACAACAAGGATGCGGGCTGGCTGGACCCGCTGGCCAAGCTATACGATCACCAGGCGCTGAATTACCAAGCCGTACTGGCTTGTGCGTTCTCGAGCGCCGGCGGGGTCTGCATCAACAACAACCTCAAGGTACCGACCGACGCGGAGACGCTGGTATCGATCGAACCCGACCCGTCGACACTGTGCTGGTTCGCAGCGCCGACGGAGGCAGCGGTCGCCACAGTCAGCATAGTCGCACCGGATGCCCCGTTGCCGCAATTGTCCCGGTTGTTCCGGTCGCTGACATCGAGTCAGCCGGCGGCGATGAATGAAGCCGCAGCTGAACAGAAATATCTAGTTCGCTCAACGGTGTTGGTGGCAATGATGGCAAAGCCCGTGCTGATGACCGTGGATGACGACCCGGGTGTCTCCCGGGCGGTGGCGCGGGATCTGCGCCGCCGCTACGGCGAGCATTACCGGGTGGTGCGGGCCGACTCAGCGCTGGACGCGCTCGATGCGCTCAAGGAGATCAAGCGCCGGGGCGAACCGGTCGCGGCGATCCTGGCCGACTACCGGATGCCACAGCTCAACGGTATCGAGTTCCTCGAGCAGGCGATGGATCTGTTCCCGCGGGCCCGGCGGGCGTTGCTGACCGCCTACGCCGACACTGACGCGGCCATCCAGGCAATCAACGTCGTCGATGTCGACCATTACCTGCTCAAGCCGTGGGACCCGCCGGAAGAGAAGCTCTACCCGGTGGTCGACGCTCTGGTGGAGACCTGGCGCGCGATCGGCGAGGCCGCCGTCGAGCAGACCAAGGTGGTCGGGCATCGTTGGTCGGCGCCGTCCTACCACACGCGGGACTTCCTGGCCCGCAATGCCGTGCCCTACCGCTGGTACAGCGTCGACGACCCGGAAGGCCAACGTTTGCTCGACGCGGCCGGAGTGAGCACAACGGACATCCCCCTCGTGATTACTGCGGATGGGCGAACCTTGCGCCAGCCCAGCGTCGCCGAGATCGCCGACGCGGTCGGGCTGTCCACCCATCCGGCGTCGGAGTTCTATGACCTGATCGTGATCGGCGCCGGCCCCGCCGGGCTGGGCGCCGCGGTCTACGGCGCCTCCGAAGGGCTGCGCACGGTACTTGTCGAGAAAAAGGCCAGCGGCGGGCAGGCTGGGCAAAGCTCCCGCATCGAGAACTACCTGGGCTTTCCCGATGGGGTGTCCGGTGCGCAGCTGACCGACCGGGCGCGGCGCCAAGCCCAGAAGTTCGGCGCTGAAGCGCTCTCTGCCCGGGAAGTCATCGGCCTGGAGGCGCGCGGGTCCGCGCGGGTGGTGCACTTCGGTGACGGCAGCGAAATCGCCGCGCACGCTGTGGTGCTCGCCACCGGCGTCGCCTACCGCGCGCTAGAGGCACCCGGCGTGGCCGAGCTCACCGGCCGCGGTGTCTACTACGGCTCAGCGATGACAGAGGCGCCGGCGTGCGCCGGGCAGGACGTCTACGTGGTGGGGGGCGCCAACTCCGCCGGTCAGGCCGCGGTGTTCTTTTCCCGCCACGCCCGCCAGGTGACCCTGCTGGTACGCGGGGACTCGCTGGCCCGGTCGATGTCGCATTACCTCATCCAACAGCTCGGCGCGCTGGCCAACGTGACGGTACGGACGTGCACCGAGGTTGCCGCGGCGCATGGCGAGACGCACCTGGAGCAGCTGACGCTTCGTCACACCCGTTCCGGCGCGACCGACACCGTGCCTACTGGTCACGTGTTCGTGTTCATCGGCGCCGCGCCGCGAACCGACTGGCTCGCCGGTGTCGTGGACCGGGATGCTCGCGGATTCATCCGGACTGGCCCGGACCTGGTGGTAGACAGGCGCCGCCCAGTGGGATGGTCGCTGGATCGGGATCCCTACTACCTCGAATCCAGCCTGCCCGGAGTATTCGTGGCCGGAGACGTGCGTGCCGAGTCCGTCAAGCGGGTGGCCTCCGCGGTGGGTGAGGGGGCCATGGCCGTCACCTTGGTGCACCGGTACCTGGAGGACCAGTGACGGATGCCGAGCTGCGCGAGCTGTTCCTGTTCACCGACCTGACCGACACCCAGCTGGCGTGGATTCGCGCACATGGCGACACGGTCGACATCGGGGATGGCGAGATCATCGTCTCCGAAGGGGAGCCGGCCGGCGGCTTCTACGTGCTGCTGTCCGGAAAGATCCAGATGACCCGGCTGGTCGCCGGCGACCAGGTCGAGATCCTGCGCAGCGACCAGCGCGGAGTCTACTTCGGTGCCACCCAGTTCTACCTCGGCGACCAGGTTGATCAGAACTACTCGGCATCAGTGCGGGCATTGAGCGACTGCCAGGTCCTCGCCTTGCCAAGCCGCGAGTTCAACGAGGTGTTCCGCCGCTGGTATCCGATGGCCGTGCACCTGTTGCAGGGCATGTTCGTGGGCATCTCCAACACCAACGTGCTGGTGGGGCAACGCGAACGGTTACTGGCCCTGGGCAAGCTGTCCGCCGGGCTGACCCATGAATTGAACAATCCCGCGACCGCGGCCAGCCGGGCGGCTGACACGCTGCGGGAGCGGCTGGCCG
This sequence comes from Pseudonocardiaceae bacterium, assembly GCA_035252045.1. Classification (GTDB taxonomy): domain Bacteria; phylum Actinomycetota; class Actinomycetes; order Mycobacteriales; family Pseudonocardiaceae. The sequence goes on along the minus strand of DATFDO010000237.1, from coordinate 1,726 downwards.
GGATGCGGCACAAGCTGGCGCTGCTCGCCGAGGGGCGGCTCGACCGTGACGCCCTGAAAACGCTGACGGTGCTGCAGGAGCGGTTCGTGGCGGCCGGTCGTCACGCGCCCGCGCTGACCGCCCTGCAGGCCGGTGATCTGGAAGACGACCTGGCCGACTGGCTCGATGATCATAATGTGGCGCAGGGTTGGGAGCTTGCGCCGGTATTCGTCGCGGGTGGGCTGCGGGTGGCCGACCTGGAGGAGGTTGTCCAGACCGCGCCGGCCGACTCGCTGGAAGGCGCGCTGCGCTGGCTGGCCTACACCGTGGACACCGAGAACCTGCTGCGCGAGATCGGCGATGCCACCGCCCGGATCACCGCGCTGGTCGGTGCCGCCAAGCAGTACTCCCAGCTGGACCGCGCACCGCACCAGGACATCGACCTGCACGACGGCCTGGACGCCACCCTTGTCATGCTTGCCCGCAAGCTCGGCGACGGCATCCGGGTGGTGAAGGACTACGACCGGGACCTACCCGCCATCCCGGCCTACCCCGCTGAGCTCAACCAGGTGTGGACCAACTTGATCGACAACGCCGCCGATGCCATGCAGGGGAACGGCACGCTTACCGTGCGCACTGCCCGCGATGGCGCATTCGCCCTGGTGGAGATCGGCGACACCGGCAGCGGTGTGCCGCCCGAAGTGGCCAAGCGGGTCTTTGAACCGTTCTTCACCACCAAGCCGGTCGGCCAGGGCACCGGCCTGGGCCTCGACGTGAGCTGGCGGGTTGTAGTCAACCGCCACCACGGCGACTTACAGCTGCACTCGCAACCCGGCGACACGCGCTTCCAGGTTCGGCTCCCGCTGCAGGAACCGCGTTAGCGCGAATTTCCACGCTGTTACGCAGGGTGCAGCCCGGCCAGCAGCGCCGCGGCCGGTCGGCAGCAGCAGGTCATCGACGTGGGAGGTTCGCCTCGTGCGGGTCAGGTTCAACACCAGCAGCGAGAGCAGCCAGCTCGTGGCGGCCGCTACCCGGGGCGGCGGCTCCTGGACACCATCGTCAACAGCAGGCGATCAGCCGGTGGGCAGGCGGACGTGGCGCACTGAGCTGAATCGGGCGAAGTCCCGGTCCATCGTGGCCACCTGACAGTCGTGTTCAGCGGCGAGGGCGGCGATGACGGCGTCGGGCATCAAATCGCCGGAGGCGTCGGCCTCATCGCAGAGTTCACGCAGCAGCACGAGGTGGCGTGGGCCGGGACCGGTCAGCAGATGGTTGGGTTGGGCGCAGGTGGCGTGGATGAACGCGAAGGCCTCCGTACGCGGCGAGGGTACCTCGAAGATCCTTCGATTGGTCGCCAGACGCAAGAACGACGCCCAGACCAGGATCGGAACTGTGAAGGAGTCGTCGCCTGCGAGGAGCTGATCGAACCAGCGGCGAATAGTGCCGTGGTGGGGATGGTCCCCGCGGTGCGCGGCCAGCACCACGTTGACGTCAAGCAGAAACATCGCTACCGGCGGGCGTGGAGACTGAGGCCCTCATCAAGAGTCTCGTGCAGGGCCCGGTTCGAGGTCAGATCGAGGCCGGGCCGTGGACCGGTGCCGCCACTGAATACCGGAACCTCGGGCCGGGGCCCACGGTCGTGGATGGTGGCCAGCTCCCGGCGAAGGGCGTCCTCGATCAGCGAACCCAGCGACTGGCCGCGTTCGGCGGCCCGGCGCTTGGCCGCTGCGAGCAGCTCATCGGAAAT
>DATFDO010000236.1:0-4279 GCA_035252045.1 Pseudonocardiaceae bacterium | reverse complement strand
GCACCTTCGGCCTGGCCACGCTGCGCCGCGAGCATGTGCGGCTGCACCGCGGCGCGATCGAGCTGCGCTATCCGGCCAAGGGGGGCATCAATCAGGCGATGACGTTGCGGGATCCGGCACTGCATGCCGTGCTGGGCGCTTTGTTGCGCCGCCGCGGTGGCGGGGACGACCTGCTGGCCTACCGCAACGGGCGAGGCTGGCACGACGTGTGCGCCGAGGACATCAATGCCCGGCTCAAACAGCTGGCGGGTGATGAGTTCAGCGCCAAGGATCTGCGCACCTGGAACGCGACGGTGCTGGCCGCGGTGGCGCTCGCGCAGGGCGCAGCCGGTGGTATACCCACGTCGAAGCGTGGCCTTGCCCGAGCGGTCAACGCCGCGCTGGACGAGGTGGCCGAGCATCTGGGCAACACCCGCGCGGTGGTCCGGGCGTCCTACGTGGATCCCCGAGTCGTCCAGCACTATGCCGAGGGCAGGACGATCCTGGCTGCGGTGCGCCGCGCAGGCACCTACGACCTGGTCGAGGAGGACATCCGAACCCGCCTCGAACGCGCCCTGCTCCGCCTCCTCCGCAGCTGATCCGTCCCCGAGGATTGTGTCCGGTACGGGGTGGGTAGTTACTGGGCGTGCCGGAGCTTGCCGAGCTACGTCGTGACGCCGCGGGATGCACCGCCTGCGAGCTGTACGCAGACGCGACGCAAACGGTGTTCGGCTCTGGGCACGCCGGTGCCTCGATGGTCTTGATCGGCGAGCAACCCGGTGACCGGGAGGACATTGCCGGGGAACCGTTTGTCGGGCCGGCCGGTCGAGTGCTCGATCGGGCGTTGGAACGTGCCGGCGTGACGCGCAGTGACGTCTATGTCACCAACGTGGTCAAGCACTTCCGTTTTCAGCGCCAGGGCAAGCTTCGCATTCACCGCACCCCCGGAGTCGAACACGTTCGGGCCTGCCTGCCGTGGTTGCAGGCAGAGCTTGCCACCGTAGGCCCGCAGCTGCTGGTGACGTTGGGTTCCACCGCGGCCAAAGCGTTGCTGGGCACGTCGTTTCGCCTGACGCAGCATCGCGGCGAGATTCTCGAGTACGCGAGCCGGCCGCTGGTGGCCACCATCCATCCCTCCGCCGTGTTGCGGGGGCCGAAGGATCGTCAAGCGGAGATGTTCGATGCGCTGGTCGCCGACCTGGAGCTGGCCGGGCGGGTGGCCGCCGACGCTTAGTGCACCGATCTGAGGCTGTCCCGCGCCGCGGTGGTGGGGCGGCGCCGGAGTGGAACCGCGAACCACAGCAACCCGAACACGGCTACGGTCAGCACGCAGCACAGGATCGCCGGCCAATCCCCGAGTACCACGTCGGCCAGCAAGAACACCGTTGAGCTCATGGCCAGCGCCAGGCTCGCCAACCCACCGATGGCGAACCCATTGGACACCCGCACGATCTCCGGCCGCTGTCCTTGGCGGAACAGTATCCGATGCCATGCTGCCGGTGCGGTCATCAATGCCACCGAGATCACCGCGAACAGCACCGCGACCAGATGAGCGCCGTGTTGCAGCGCGGTAGCCCGTTGGTAGGGCCCGGTGAAAACGATGGAGAGCAGGAACCCGAACAGAATCTGCACACCGGCCAGCGCGACCCGCAGCTCCTGGAGGAGGTCGTTGACATTACGCGCCAACCGCTGCTCGGTGTCCTCGGAGGAATCGGACATCTGCCACCTCGGTCTGGGACGGGTCGCGGAAAGCCCATTCTGTGCGACACCCGCGCGAGGCGACTACTGCCCACGATCGGTAAGCGGCGGCAGGGGTAAACCGGGCTCATGCCGGGTATGTCCACGTCAGAACCGAGTGGCGAAGGAGGATGGGAATGACGATCCGCGAACAGGGACAGCCGAGCCCTGCTGACGCCTCGGTCGGAGAACTGGTGGAGCGGCTGTCTACCCAGGTTTCCGCCCTGGTGCGCGACGAGATGGCGTTGGCTACGGCCGAACTGAAACGCAAAGGAACCCAGGCCGGTATCGGAGTCGGGATCGGTGGAGCGGGTGCGGTGGTGGCCCTGCTAGGCCTGGGCGTGCTTGCCGCCGCTGCGGTGCTGGGACTGGCGACGGTGTTGGCCGCATGGCTGGCCGCGCTGATCATTGGGGTGATCCTGCTGGTGGTGGCGGGGATCATCTCGACATTCGGAATCATGCAGGTGCGCAATTCGGCGCCGCCGGTGCCCGAGCAGGCCATGCAGAGCACCAAGCGTGACATCGAAACAGTGAAAGCGAGCGTCCACCGATGAGCAGCGAGCGGCAACGACTGGAGGAGGAGCAACTCCAGAAAGAGATCGAGGAGTTGCGCAGTGACCTCGGCGAGACGGTCGAGGCGTTGGTGCACAAGGCCGATGTGCCGGCCCGTGCCAAGGAGCGGGGCAGCGAATTGGCCGAACGGGCCATCGACCGCGGCACCGAAATCACGGAACTGGCCAGGGACCGCGGCCAGGAAGCCGTGGACCGGGGTACGGAAATGAGCGCGCAGGTAGCCCACCTGTGGGACGAGGTCAAAACTCAGGCGCTGGCACGGGGTAGCGAGCTGCTCGAGCAGGTGCTTTCGCGCGGAAATGACCTACGTGATCAGGCGCTCGCGCGGCGCGAGGCGTTGCGGGACCAGGCAACCGGCGCCACCCAGCGGGCTCGTGAAACAGTCGGCGCGCTGCCCACCGAGCGCTGGGCGAAGGTGGCCTGCGTCGCGATTGGGCTAGTCGTCGTAGCCGTCATCATTCGACGGGTGCGTCGCTCGTGAGCTCCATGCGCGACCTTGCCCCCAAGCTGCTGGGCTTCGCCACCGGGATGGTCGGTGGCGCGATCGGAGGCGCCGTGTTCAGCCGAATCTGGCGGGTCATCTCCGACGAGGACGAGGTACCTCAACCCACCGCGCTGGATCGCGGCCTGCGGGAGGTGTTGGTCGTCGGTGCGTTACAAGGCGCAGTCTTCGGGCTGATCAAAGCCGCCTTGAGCCGGCTCACCAGCAAGGGTTACCAGCGGTTCACCGGCGAGAGCTTGCACAGCTGAACCGGCCCGATATTCCAAACGTAGCGTCGCCCCGGCCATGAGAAGGCCGGGGCGACGCTTAGTTGATTGCGCGATGAGGTGATTAGCCGCCCTGATCGCCGGTATGCATGGTCGGGCTGTCCGGATCGACGTTGGTCGTGCTGTCCGCGATCCCGCCGTCGAAACGGTCCTTCTTGCGGGCCTCTTCGGACATCCCGCTCCCGTAGTCCTCGCCCGAAGTGCTGGGGCTTGCTCCGACACCCATCGGACCCTTCGGTGCCATGTCGGTGTCCGTCATGCCGCCGCGCTCAGCGTCGGAGGTCTGGCGAGGCCCGGCCTCATGGCCAGGCACACCACTACGTTCCTGCATCACCTTCTCGCCGCTGCCTTCCTTCTGGCGGTCCTCATAGGGAGGCGTCTCTATGCCGGGACCGGGGTCCTGCTCGCCCCCGGAGTGGACGTTCGGCTCCCGCGGGTAAGGAGGCTGGGCGACACCTGGGCCGTGCTGGGTCATGATTCGGGCTCCTTCCATCGGCTTTGGTGGACTTGAAGCCGCCTGTCGACTTCGCGCCACCACCAAGGCGAGTTAGCTTGATGGTTCGCGTGGGCTACCCGATCGACGCGGGTGACAAACTTGCCTCGACATTTCGCCGCTAGGAAGCCCGCCGCGGGCTCAGCGCGGCTGCCGGCACCAACTGGTCGTCGAGCGCGAACCGGACATCTCCGGCGCCGTCGCGCAGCGGAACCCACACCACGCCGTACCACTCGCCCCGGGAACCGCGGACCCAGCGCTTGAGCATGCCGGGAACCCGGCCGGTGACCGTCAGGCCGTCGGCCACGAACCGCCGGCGGTGCCCGGCCGGCAGCGGGAACGCCAGGTCGAGGTCGATCCATACCGCGCGCGCCCGCACCGACTGGCCGCCGGTGACGCCCTCCCCGCCATGGGCACCGATCCATCCGAGCGTCATGCCTGCTCCCCGATCGACTCGTTGCCATCCGAGCGCGGGGGAGCGCGCCATGCCTTGACCCCACCATGGTGCGCGCAGCGGGGCGAGGCAAGCAACCACGCCCCAGACCCGGCACGCAACGTGGTTGCGGGTACGGCGAGCGGCGGTGGGCTTTGCCAGGATGACGGGATGAGCGGGCAACAACGAGGACGAAAATCACCGCGACGCCCGTCTGACGTTGCCGAGCTCCGGCAGGACTGGACTGTTGAGGTAGCTCGCTCGGCAGCTGCCGACGCCGGTGGCGTGGATCCCGA
>DATFDO010000235.1:0-15853 GCA_035252045.1 Pseudonocardiaceae bacterium | reverse complement strand
CCAGTAGCTCCAGCAGCCAGGAACGGACCACCGTGCCGCGCTGCCACGCCTTGAACACCGCGGGCACGTCGGTGACCAGCTCGGCCGCTTCCAGCAGCTCGTAACCTTCGGCGTAGGCCTGCATCACGCCATACTCGATGCCGTTGTGCACCATTTTGGCGAAGTGCCCGGCGCCGACGCCGCCGGCGTGCACGAAGCCCTCCTCGCGCGGGCCCTCGGGGCGCAGCGCGTCGAACACCGGCATCAGTCGCTCGACGTACTCGGCGGCACCGCCGACCATCAGCCCGTAGCCGTTACGGGCGCCCCAGATCCCGCCGGAGACCCCGCAGTCCAGATACCCGATGCCGTGATCGGCGAGCAGCTGCGCGTTTACTTGATCCTCGGTGTAGTGCGAATTGCCGCCGTCGACGACGAGATCGCCGCCGCTGAGTCGGTCAGCCAGCTGCGCCACGGTGTCCCGGGTCGCGTCGCCGGCTGGCACCATGATCCATACATTGCGGGGCGGTGACAGCCGCTCGGCCAGCTCGGCCAACGAGGTGACATCACGGGTCGGGGACGTCCGGGAGTAGCCGAGAACCTCGATGCCGACAGCCCGCACCCGGTCGCGCATGTTGGCGCCCATCCGGCCCAATCCGACGAGTCCGAGTTGCATCTCCCAACCGTAGCGTCGGGGTTCGTGCATCCACTGCCCGAGTAGTGGGGGTTGTCTCTATATAGAGAGAACATCAGTAGCAGTAGTAGGTGCTGTGGGCGATGTGGATTGCTGCCGTCTGAGCAGTTCCCGGGGTGCGTTGCGGTGTGCACGCTGCTGGTGTGTGGTCAAGCCGAGGGCCGGCCGCCGGTGGATCGCGGCGGGCGCCGACGCCGAGTACACACCGTCGCCGAGTTATCCACAGAGTTGTCCTCAGATGTGGGTGGATCGTTAGCGAAGGAGACTCCACGTGCAGATCGCTATCCTGCTTTACCACCGGTTCACAGCCCTGCACGCGGTCGGGCCGTACGAGGTGCTGAGCCTGCTGCCCGGGGCTGAGGTGCTGTTTGTCGCTGAGCAACCCGGTCCGGTGGCCGACTACTGGGGCAGCCTGCAACTGGTCGCCGGCGCCGCGCTCGGCGACATGCCCAGTCCGGACATCCTGTCCAGATCAGGCGTCGCGGCGACCAGCGAGCGAGTGGTGTTCGACGGCAAGTACGTCACCGCGGCGGGCGTGTCCGCGGGTCTCGACATGGCTCTCGCCCTGACCGGCCGCATCGCCGGCGACGCGACCGCCCAGGCGACCCAGCTCATGCTCGAATACGACCCCCAGCCGCCGTACGGCGCCGGTTCACCGGTCACCGCACCGCAACCGGTGGTCGAGCACCTGCGTGAGCGCTTCCGGTCCATCGTCACCGGCTGATCACCAGTAAATGACTCCCGTCAGCCAGGCCAGTCAGCAATGATGTGGACTCATGCAGCGAAGACGTTGGCTGGCGCTGCTGGTGCTGTGCCTGGGTGACTTGATGATCGTGCTCGACAGCACGATCGTGAACGTCGCACTGCCTTCGATCCGGGCCGATCTCGGGTTCACCGAGACGTCGCTGGCCTGGGTGGTCAACATCTACATGCTGACCTTCGGCGGTTTCCTGCTGCTGGCCGGGCGGATAGGCGACCTGTTCGGGCACCGCCGGCTGTTCCTGACCGGCCTGACGGTGTTTACCGGCGCCTCGCTGGCTTGCGGGCTGGCCAACTCACCGGGGTGGCTCATCGTGGCGCGAGCGGTGCAGGGCCTCGGTGGCGCGGTCGTCTCGGTGGTCGTCCTATCGTTGATCATGACGCTGTTCACGGAGCCGGCCGAACGCGCCAAGGCGATGGGCGTCATCGGGTTCGTCATCGCCGGCGGCGGCAGTATCGGAGTGCTACTCGGTGGTGTGTTGACTGCCGTTGATTGGCACTGGATCTTCCTGGTGAACCTCCCGATCGGCGTCGCGGTCACCGTGCTGTGCCTCGTCCTGCTGCCCCCGAGCAGCGGTCAGGACGGCGGCGGGCGGCTGGACGTCGCCGGTTCGGTCACCGTCACGGCGGCTCTGCTGATCGCCGTCTACGCCATCATGGACGGCAACCACGCGGGCTGGGCCTCGACCCAGACGATCGGCCTGTTGCTCGTTGCCGCCGCGCTGTTCGCGATGTTCCTGGGGATCGAAACGCGCGCGGGGTCGCCGCTGATCCCGCTTGGCCTGTTCCGCCTGCGCAGCGTGACGGCGGCGAATCTGGTCGGCGTGCTGTGGGCTGCGGCCATGTTCGGCTGGTTTTTCCTATCCGCGCTGTATTTGCAGCGGGCATTCGGTTACGGCCCGCTCTGGGTGGGTCTGGCCTTCCTACCCGGAAATCTGATCATGGGTGCGTTCTCACTCGGCGTGTCCGAGCGGGTCGTGCTGCGGTGGGGTGTCAGGGCAGCGCTGATCACCGGGATGGTGCTCATCGCCGCTGGCTTGCTGCTGTTCGCCCGCGCCCCGGTCAAGGGCAGCTATGTCCTCGATGTGCTGCCGGCCATGATCTTGCTCGGCCTTGGCGTGGCGGTGGCGCTCAATCCAGTGCTGCTTGCTGCTCTGAGCGAGGTAGCGCCGAGCGAGGCTGGTCTTGCCTCGGGCGTGGTGAATACCTCGTTCATGATGGGCGGGGCACTTGGATTGGCCACCTTGGCCAGCATTGCCGATGCTCGTGGGAAGGGCCTGACGGCGGCGGGGATCGACCGGCTCGGCGCCCTCACGAGCGGCTATCACGCAGCCTTCTTCGTCGCTGCTGGCTTCGCCGCTACAGCGGCCGCACTGGGTGCCCTGCTGCCGCAGCAGCAGTCCGATCAGGCCCAGCGGTCCCCTGACCCTTGGGACGAGCTGACTGTGCCCGCTGCAGTCGACTGAAAGCCTGCCAGATCGATCGGCCAGCCTGGCCGTCCCGGCGCTGCGTCCAGATTGGCCGACCGATGACCAAGTGTGTCCAACTGGGCGCCGCGACGCCTGCGGGTTCTCCCCTACCCGACCCTGATCGGCGTACCTCAGGTGTGCGTGATGAGGCCCGTTGGTGCAACGAGCCGCGCCGAGCGGGAAGTCAGTCTCGAGGCCCGAGTCGCGTTGCTGCGCAACCGGGTCGACCAACGCGAGATCCGCCTCGCTGCCGTGGACGGTCAGGAGCGGGCGCGTTGCTTGATGCGGGAGGTGAGTTCTTGGACCTGGTCGTAGGTGCGGCGACGTTCGGCCATCTCCTTGCGGATCTTGCGGTCCGCATGCATCACGGTGGTGTGGTCTCGGCCGCCGAAGGTCTGCCCGATCCGGGGCAACGACAGGTCGGTCAACTCCCGGCACAGGTACATAGAGATCTGGCGGGCTTGCGCGACGTGCTTGGTCTTGCCCGGTCCGCACAGGTCCTCGATGGTGACCCCGAAGAACTCCGCGGTCACCGCCATGATGTTGGGTGCGCCGATCTCATGGGCTTGATCGTCCGGGATGAGGTCGCGCAGCACGATCTCGGCGAGCTGGTTGTCGACCGGTTGGCGGTTCAGTGAGGCGAAGGCGGTCACCCGGATCAGCGCTCCTTCCAGCTCGCGGATGTTGCGTTCGATCCGCGCGGCGATGAACTCCAGCACTTCGTCCGGTGCGGCGAGCCGGTCACCGACGGCCTTCTTACGCAAGATGGCGATCCGAGTCTCCAACTCGGGCGGCTGGATATCGGTGATCAGCCCCCACTCGAACCGGGTACGCAGCCGATCCTCCAGGGTGCCCAGTCCCTTGGGTGGGCGGTCGGAGGAGATCACGATCTGCTTGTTCGCGTTGTGCAGCGTGTTGAACGTGTGGAAGAACTCCTCCTGGGTACCTTCCTTGCCCTCCAAGAACTGGATGTCGTCTACCAGCAGCACGTCGACGTCACGGTAGCGGCGCTGGAAGGCCACCTTCCGGTCGTCGCGCAGCGAGTTGATGAAGTCGTTGGTGAACTCTTCGGTGGAGACATACCGCACCCGCATACCGGGGAACAGCCGCTGCGCGTAATGCCCGACGGCGTGCAGCAGATGCGTCTTGCCCAGCCCCGACTCGCCCCAGACGAACAGCGGGTTGTACGCCCTGGCGGGCGCTTCTGACACCGCCACCGCGGCCGCATGCGCGAACCGGTTGGACGCACCGATGACGAAGGTATCGAACGTGTACTTTTCGTTGAGCCTGGTCTGCGAGCTGGATGCGCGACCAGACGCTGCAGGTGCCGCGGCAACCGGCCCGACTGCCCCGGCCGCATGATGGCCGGCTCCGGTAGGCCAGACCTGGTTCATGGTGGCCAGCGCCGCCTCCTCGTCGTTGGGCCGACCAGGGCCGCCGATCGGTCCGGCCATGCTGGCTGCTGCTCCGGTCACCGGGGCGCCGCCCAGGGTGATGTCGTCGGGCACCGCCAGGCGGGGGTCGGTGAACTGCGACGGCAGCTGCGGAGGCACGGGCAGCGGGTGGTCGACCTTGACCGCCAGCGAGACCTGCCGACCCAAGTGCCGGGACAGGGCTTCACTGATCGGTTCACGCAGTGCGCGTTCGATGGCGTCTTTGGCGAAGTCGCTGGGTGCGGCGAGCAGCGCGGTGCCGTCAAGCAGGCCGATCGGCCGGGTGACGCGCATCCAGGCGCGTTGCTGCGGTGACAGTGTTCCGCTGGAAAGATCCCGAACGACCTCGTTCCATACCTGGCCGAGATCGGTTTGCCGGTCTGACACCCGCTGACTCCCCTTCGGCCGGTGATGGACTGCAGGAGCATCGTTCGTCCACAAGATTGTCCACAGCTGTGGATGACGGTGACTTCCGCGTTCCCCGGGTCCCCGACATGCCAGCTCGCCCACCGGCTGCCTGACCGGCTGTCAGCCGAGTCAGGCGCCGCACATGAGCGAACCTGGGGTACTGCCACAAGAACCCCGTGTAAGCAAGCACCACCGATGTAACGGCGTGTCGCCCGGACAGTAACGCCGAAGCTGGTTTTGACGGCGTGGCTACTGGCCGCTTAGGCTCTGCTCGTCTCCCGCCGAGCGGCGGGCATTCTTGCGCGCCCTCGCCCATGGCAGACACGGTCCGCTCACCGGGTGAGATCGGAGTTGCAGCGGTGCCGCCTGTGCGGGCAGGGGACGCAACGAGAACCGAGCACCGGGAGAACGACCTGTGAGTAAGGGCAAGCGCACGTTCCAGCCGAACAATCGTCGCCGCGCGAGGACCCACGGGTTCCGGTTGCGGATGCGCACCCGCGCTGGTCGAGCCATCATCGCGGCCCGTCGCCGCAAGGGCCGTACCGAACTGTCCGCCTGAAGCGCAGCTGTTCGGAAAACTGTCACGTTGCTTCCTGCGATCGCCCGCCTGACCCGTCGCGAGGACTTCGCGACGGCGGTGCAGCGGGGCCGCCGGGTGGGTCGTGGCTGCCTTGTTGTGCACCTGACCCGTTCCGGTGCAGCGGATGGCGCGAAAGTTGGCTTCGTGGTGGGCCGCGGTGTGGGCGGGTCGGTGGTCCGCCACCGGGTGCAGCGCCGGCTTCGGCATCTCATGCGATCGCGGTTGGCTGCGCTGCCGGCGGGTGCCCTCGTGGTGGTACGCGCGCTGCCGGCGTCGGCTGGTGCGACGAGCGCCGCGCTGGGTGACGATCTTGACGGGGCGCTGCAACGATTACTCGGATCAGAGCCGCCACAATGATCGTTCACTGTCCGCACTCCCCCGCGCCGCCTGAGCCGCCTGAGCCTCGTGAGCTACTGCCAGGCCGTTCAACCGGTCCGGTGGTCTGGACGTTGCTGCACATCCTGCAGTTCTATCGCCGGTGGATCTCCCCAGTCCTACCGCCTAGCTGCCGCTTTCACCCGAGCTGTAGTGCTTACGCGATCGAGGCGTTGACCGTCCACGGGGTGCTGCGCGGATCATGTTTGACCATCTGGCGGCTATTGCGCTGCGGACCCTGGCACCCTGGGGGTGTGGATCCGGTGCCCCCCGCGAGATCTTCCGCTACCCAGGCCGAGAGTGAGTCGTTGTGCTGAACTTCATCTACTACCCGGTGTCGGCCATCCTGTGGTTCTGGCACAAGGCGTTCGGCTACGTGTTCGGTGCGGGTAACGGTTTCGCGTGGGCGCTGGCGGTGGTGTTCCTGGTCTTCACCCTGCGCGCGTTCTTGTTCAAGCCGTTCGTCAGCCAGGTCCGCTCGATGCGCAAGATGCAGGAGTTCGCGCCCGAGATCCAGAAGCTGAAAAAGAAGTACGGCAACGACAAGCAGAAGATGGCTGCAGAGATGCAGAAGCTGCAGTCTGACCACGGCGTCAACCCGCTGGGCGGCTGCCTGCCGGTGCTGGTACAGATCCCGGTGTTCATCGGCTTGTTTCACGTGCTGCGGTCGTTCAACCGGCCGTTTTTGACCGCCGAAGCGAACCGCCAGGTCGGCAACTACGTGTTCAGTGCCGCTGACGTGCGATCTTTCCTCGATGCGCACCTGTTCGGCGTGCCGTTGTCGGCGTTCATCACCGAGCCGGCCGAGTTGCTGTCCCGGTACGGGGACATCTCCCGGTGGCAGATCGCCGCGGTGGCGGTCCCGCTGACCATCGTGGCCGGCGTCTTGACCCACCTCACCGCCAAGCACTCAGTGGCGCGGCAGAACCCCGCGCAGATCGCCGCAAACCCGCAGGCGGCGATGATGAACAAGCTGATGGTCTACCTGTTCCCGCTGGGCGTGGTGGCCGGTGGCCCGTTCTTCCCGTTGGCGATCCTGTTGTACTGGTTGTCCAACAACTTGTGGACGCTGGCTCAGCAACGCGTGGTGTACCAGCGGATCGATGTCGAGGACGCGGAGAAGAAGGAGGCCGCGATCGCCGTGCGGCAGTCGTTGGCACCCCGGCCAGGACAGAAGCCGAGCCGACCGAAGAAGGACGGCACTGCCGCCCCCGATAATCTGACTGACAGTGATGGATCGGACAGCGGGACGGTGTCTGGTGCGGCCGCGAGCGGCCCTCGCTCCCTGAGACCTGGATCGAAGGATGCCGACAGCAGCGACAGCAGACCGGCTGCCGGCTCGCCCGACGGGGCGCCGATTGCCGGCGGGGCTGCGGCGGCATCGGCCAATGGTCGAGGCTCGGCCCATCCAGAGGGTTCGGCGCCGCCTGGCATGATCCAGCAGCGACAGCAGCGACCAGGACCACGACCGCGGAAGAAGACGAACCGAAAGCGTCGCTGAGGGTGCGATCGCCGGGAGAGGAGACAGTTGTGGCGGAAACGCTGGCGACTGATGCAGCGGTGACCGAGGCGGAGTCGTCGACCGAGGCTGAGAACGCAGCCGATGACGCGCGACCGGCGGGCGCGGCGGCGGTGGCGAGCGAGGATCTCCTCGTTCAGGAGGGCGACGTAGCGGGTGACTATCTCGAACGGCTGCTCGACCTCGTGGACTACGACGGCGACATCGATCTCGACGTCGAGGCGGGCCGCGCGATGGTGAGCATCGACGGCGGAGACGACTTGACGAAGCTGGTGGGTCCACGCGGCGCCGTTCTCGAGGCGCTCCAGGAACTCACCCGGCTGGCGGTGCAGCAGCAGACCGGTGCTCGCAGCCGGCTGATGCTCGATATCGCCCAGTGGCGGTCTTCCCGGCGAAGTGATCTCGGCGAGCTGGGGCGGACTACGGCGCAGCGGGTACTCGAGGGCGGCGAAGCGATCAGGCTGCAGCCGATGACGCCTTTCGAGCGCAAGATCGTGCATGACGCGGTGTCCGCTGTTGAGGGTGTCAGCAGTGAGAGTGAGGGGGAAGAGCCACAACGCCGCGTTGTGGTGTTCCCCTCTCGGTGAGTTTCGAGTTGCTCGGTTTCACGTGAAACATCCGGCTGTGGCGGCGCAGGCGGTATTCGGCGACCGGTTCCACCTCGCCGTCCGGTACGCAGAGATGCTGGCCGGCCCCGGGATCGACGCAGGGGTGATCGGGCCGCATGAAGCGGACCGATTGTGGGACCGTCACCTCCTCAATTCCGCGGTCATCGAGGAGCTCGTGCCGGACGGCTGCCGGGTGCTCGACATCGGCTCTGGTGCGGGTCTGCCTGGTATACCGCTGGCGATTGCTCGGCCGGATCTGACGGTTGTGCTGCTGGAAGCGATGGTTCGTCGGGTCGCCTGGCTGCGTGACGTGATCGATGAGCTCGGTATCGCTGTGTCGGTGCACCGTGGCCGTGCGGAAGACCCGTCGGCGCGTGACGCACTGGGTGACCACGACATCGTGACGGCTCGCGCGGTGGCGCCCCTGGGCCGGTTAGCAGGCTGGGCGCTGCCCTTGGTGGCGCCGGCCGGGCGACTCCTTGCCGTCAAAGGCGCCCGCGCGGAGCAGGAAGTCGCCCGGGATACCACGGCTGTGCGCGCTGCCGGAGGGGCGGCGATAGAGATCGTGCAGTGTGGTGCCACGATTGTGCACCCGCCGCCGACGGTCATCGTGGTGACGCGGCAGGCTCTGCGTGTCATGCGTCCTGTGACGGGACGAACGAGGAAGGATCGGTGAGCGTGAGCCCTCCGAGGTGGTCCGACAATACGTCGCAGCTGGACAACGTGGCCCAATCCACCGTGACCCCACGCGCACTGACTCAATACACAGCGACCCAACACAGTTCGGCCCCAGACCAGACTGACGCCACAGCCACGTCCCGGCTCAACGTTTCACGTGAAACAACCCCGCGGCATGCCCGTGTCCGGGCTCCGCAGCTGACCCCTTCGAGTGGGATTCACCAAGTAGGCAGCACCCCCGGGGTTGCGCGGGATATCACGTCCGGTGGCTCCGGCGGGTCATCTCAATCAGTTCGCGGCGACTCCGGGTGGACTCCGATCGCGGAGGAGGCGGAGCGAGCGACCCGGGTCAAGCACCCCAGCGACCGGTTACCGCGCCCTGCTCGGCGCCGGGTGCTCGCAGTCGCCAATCAGAAAGGCGGCGTCGGTAAGACCACCAGCACGGTCAACCTCGCTGCCGGGCTGGCGTTGCAGGGGCTGCGCACGCTCGTCGTTGACCTGGATCCGCAAGGTAACGCCTCGACCGCGTTGGGCGTCGAGCACCGCTCCGGTACCCGATCGGTCTATGAGGTGCTACTCGGCGAGTGTGCTATCACCGACGTGGTTGCGGTCAGCCCGCAGTCGTCGAACTTGCTGTGCATTCCCGCCACCATCGACCTCGCCGGCTCTGAAATTGAGTTGGTGTCGATGGTGGCGCGGGAGTCGCGGTTGCGCAGGGCACTGTCCAACGCCGCCCTCGATGCGCTGGGCGTCGACTACGTGTTCATCGACTGCCCGCCCTCGTTGGGCCTGCTCACAGTGAACGCGCTGGTCGCCGCACCGGAAGTGCTGATTCCCATCCAGTGCGAGTACTACGCGTTGGAAGGACTCGGGCAGCTGCTACGCAACATCGAGTTGGTCCAGGCCCATCTCAATCCGACACTGTCGGTGTCCACGATCCTGCTGACCATGTACGACGGGCGGACCAAGCTGGCCGACCAGGTCACCGCCGAGGTCCGCAACCATTTCGGTGACCAGGTGCTGCGTACCGTCATCCCGCGCAGCGTCAAAGTATCCGAAGCGCCGGGATTCGGGCAGACCGTACTCGTTTACGATCCCGGCTCGCGTGGAGCGCTGAGCTACGTGGACGCTGCGCGGGAGATCGCGCTCGACCATCGCTACTTGAAACAGTCCCGTCTGGATACCGATCGCGGATACTCGGCCGATGGTCATTTTGACGGCCGTGAGGTGACACGCTGATGTCCCCCAGCAGCGCGCTGTCGCCAAGCTCGGCACTCCCACGCAAGGGCGGGCTCGGGCGCGGCCTGGCCGCCTTGATTCCCACCGCACCGGTCGACACCGACATCAGCGATCCCGTCCGGCTGGCAGATGTCCCAGTCGATCGGATCGCCGGCGCGGTCTATCAAGAGGTGCCTATCGCGGCCATCGTGCCCAACCCCAGGCAACCGCGCCAGGTGTTCGACGACGAAACTCTCGCTGAGCTCGCGCACTCCATCAGGGAGTTCGGGTTGCTGCAGCCGATCGTGGTCCGGCCGTTGGACGGTGGCCGGTACGAGCTGGTCATGGGCGAGCGACGGTGGCGGGCGGCGCAGCAGGCTGACCTGGACCGTATCCCGGCGATCGTGCGCAGCATTGCCGACGACGCGATGCTGCGTGATGCGTTGCTGGAGAACATCCACCGGGTCCAGCTCAACCCGCTGGAAGAAGCGGCCGCCTACCAGCAGCTGCTGGACGACTTCGGGGTGACCCACGAGCAGCTGGCCGCTCGTATCGGCCGCAGCCGACCGGTCATCACGAACACCATCAGGCTGCTCAAGCTCCCGGTGGCGGTGCAGCGCCGGGTGGCGGTGGGCGTGCTCTCCGCTGGACATGCTCGCGCACTGCTCAGCCTTGACCAGCCGGTCGCCCAGGAGGAACTGGCGACGCGGATCGTCGCCGAAGGACTGTCGGTGCGGGCCACCGAGGAAGCAGTCACGCTGCGCCGTAGTGAACCGGACCGTGCCGAACCCGTGAAGACCCCGGCCAAATCGGCGGCGTCCCGCTCGATGCGAGCGCCGGGCCTGCAACATCTCGCGGAGAGCCTGTCCGACACCTTCGACACCCGAGTGAAGGTCGAACTGGGCCGCCGCAAGGGCCGCATCATCGTCGAATTCGGGTCACTGGAGGACCTCGACCGCATCACCACCCTCATGATCACCCGACATGGAGACATATCGGGGTCAGGAGGTGGTCGGTAACCCCGACATGTCTCCATGTCGGGGTTACGGCGGGTTCGGTGGCCGGTCAGGCGCGGGCGACGGCGCGTTCGATGAGGCTGGCATAGACGTTCCCCAGATGGGTGCCCGTGGATTCGATCGCCATCGGCAGCAGGGACGTCTCGGTGAGGCCGGGGGCGACGTTGACCTCCAGGAAGTGGGCCACCCCATCAGGAGTGACCACCGCGTCGGTGCGGGACACGTCGCGCAGCCCGAGCAGCCGGTGCGCATGCACGGCGAGGTCGGCTACCGCGGCAGTTGCTGCGCCGTCGAGCCGGGCCGGTGCGTGGAACGTAGCCAGGCCTGCGGTGTAGCGGGCCGCGTAGTCATACAAACCCGAGGTGGCGTCGATCTCCACCGCCGGCAACGCCCGCGGCTGGCCGTCCAGATCCTCCAGTACCGTGACCGCGACCTCGATCCCTTCGACGAAACGTTCGGCCAGCACGGTGTCGCCGTAGGCCAGGCAACCCACGATGGCCCCCGGTACCTCAGACATCTCGCGAACCACATGGACTCCCAGCGCCGACCCACCCTGCGGTGGCTTGAAGATCAGCGGCAGGCCGAGCCGGTCGACCAATGCGTCGAGCACATCCTGCGGTCCGAGATCGCGGAACGTGGCGTGCGGCAGTGCGATCCAATCCGGGGTGTTCAGGCCGGCCCGGGCCAGTTCATCCTTGGCAGTCGGTTTATCCCAGGCCCGGCGGCAGGCCCGCGGATCGGCACCCACGTAGGGGATCCGCAACATCTCCAGCACCGACTGCACGGCGCCGTTCTCGCCGGCTCCACCGTGCAGTGCCACCACCACAGCGTCCGGCCGGTGACGGGTCAGCCGGCCGATCAGGGTGGAGTCGACGTCCCACTCCTCCACCTGCAGCCCGGAGTCCCGCAACGCACTGGACAGCCTGCGTCCGGAGCGCAGCGACACGTCTCGCTCGTGCGAGAGCCCCCCAGCCAGCACCGCCACGCTGCGATCACTCACCGCCCGCTCCTTTCCCCCCGACATGGAGGCACAACGAGGTCAAAGGCGCCCCTTTCACCCCGATATGTCCTCATGTCGGGCTTAGGCGGTGTCCGGTGATGGGGATTGCGGGCCGAACACCGTGCGTGGGCGCACGCTACCGAACGTGCGCTGCAGCTCGAGCTCCCCCTCCAGCACGGCGGCCAGCCGGTGCACGCCCTCCACGATCCGTTCCGAGGGGGGGTAGCAGAACGACAGCCGCATCTGCCGGCTGCCCCGACCCCCGCCGGAAAGCCCGCCGTAGAACGCCGTGCCGGGCACGTAGGCGACCCGCTGGGTCACCGCCCGCGGCAGCATCGCCTTGGTGTCCAGCCCTTCCGGCACGGTGAGCCAGACGTAGAAACCACCGGCCGGACGGGTCCAGCTGCATCCGGCCGGTAGGTGCTGGGCAAGTGCGGCCAGCATGGCATCGCGGCGCTCCCGGTAGACCTCCCGGTAGATCTTGACTTGACCCTTCCAGTCGTGCTGGGCCAGGTAGCGCGACACGACGAACTGGGTGAACGCCGGGGGGCACAACGTGGCCGACTCCGCGGCCAGCACCAGCTTCTCGCGCACCGCGTGCGGGGCCAGCGCCCAGCCGACCCGCAGCCCCGGCGCAAAGGTCTTGGAGAACGATCCCAGGTACACCACGTTGTCCGGGTCCGTGGCCCGCAACGCCGGATAGATCTGGCCATCAAAGCCCAGCAGGCCGTACGGGTTGTCCTCGATGACCAGCACCCGGTGCTCGGCACACAGTCGCAACACCTGGGCGCGGCGCTGCACCGCCAGGGTGATGCCGGCCGGGTTGTGGAAGTTCGGGATGGTGTAGAGGAATTTCGGCGTCCGGCCCTGGGCACGTAGGGATTGCAACGCGGCGTCCAGCTCGCCCGGTATCAGCCCGTCGTCGTCCATTGCCACCTGCACGACTTGTGCCTGGTAGGACGCGAAGGTGGTCAGGGCGCCGACGTAGGACGGTGCCTCGGCGAGCACCACGTCCCCCGGGTCGCAGAAAATCCGGGTCACCATGTCCAGGGCCATCTGGGAACCGACGGTGACCGTGACGTCATCAGCGTGCGCCCGGATTCCCTCCAGCGCCATGACCTCGCAAATCTGCCCGCGTAGCTCCGCAGTGCCCTGCGCCGAGCCGTACTGCAGCGCCACCATCCCGTCGGTGGTCACCATCTCGGCGAGCTCGTCGGCCAGCGAGTCCAGCGGCAACGCGGGTAGGTAGGGCATGCCGCCGGCCAGTGAGACGACTTCAGGGCGGCTGGCCACGGCGAACAGCGCGCGGATCTCGGAGGCGGTCATGCCTGCTGTGCGCTGGGCGTAGCGGCGCAGATGTGGGTCCAGATCGCGCTGAGTCGGCGGTCGGTGGCTCGGCAGGTTGTCGTGACCTTTAGTGTTCATCCAGCGCCTTCGGTGCGGTGACGGTCCCCTGGCAGTGTAAAGCCGCGGCCTGGAGCACCTCGGCGCCTTCACTATCGATGGTCATCGGCATATGCTGCGCCAGGCGTTTTCGTGCCGGAACGTCAGCGCCCGCCGTTGTCAGGGAGGCCTTTTGTCACGTCGAGTGGTCGGCGTCACCCTGGACAACCTCGATCTGCTGCCCAAGAAGTGCCGGCGTTGCGTGTTCTGGGAGCTCGCGCCGCATATCCGGGAGCAGGCCGAAGAGTTCGGGCAGACCGAACTGGAGAAGGAGTCCTGGGTGTCCAGCGTGCTGCTGGAATGGGGCTCCTGCGGGCGGATCGTGATGGCCGGGGATGTGCCCGCCGGTTACGTGCTCTACGCTCCGCCGACGGCGGTGCCCCGGGCTTTTGCGTTTCCCACCTCGCCGGTCAGCGCCGATGCCGTGCTGCTCACCGCGTTGAAGGTACTGCCGGAATTCGGCGGTGGCGGTCTGGGCCGGATGCTGGTGCAGTCGGTCGCCAAAGACCTGACCCGGCGCGGCGTCAAAGCCATCGAGGCTTTCGGTGACGCGAAGCCTGATCAAAACTCTAGCTGCGTGGTTCCCGCCGCGTTCCTGCAACAGGTCGGGTTCAAGACGGTGCGCGCGCACCCGCGCTGGCCCCGGCTGCGCCTGGAATTGCGTACCGCGCTGACCTGGAAAGAAGACGTCGAAGCCGCCCTAGAACGTCTCCTGGGCTCAGTCACCATCCACACTGTGGAGCCCAGCCTGCGCCCCGCCTGACGCGCTATCGAGCGCTGATGACAACATGCCGCGCGCACGAGGCTCTCAGGTCACTCAGCGGTTGTTCTGAAACCTGAAATATGCGGTCACGTCAACGTCGCCGGCCAGATGCTGGAGTAGTGGTCACAGTGCGGGTTGGGCTACCTCGCCACGGAGCAAGTCGGCGAAGGTGAAGGTACCGGTGGGCTGATCGTTTTCACCCAGCAGGTAGAGGCGTTTGACAGCGACCAGGATTCCCTCGGCGATCACATCGCGAGATGCCGGGTCCAGTAAGATACGACGGTCTTCGGGATTGGTCAGGTAACCCAATTCGATGCGGACCGCGGGCATCCGGGTCAGCCGCAGCAGCTCCCAGGTCTTGGGATGGGCGCGGCAGTCGAGCATCCCGGTGCGAGCGGTCAGTTCCCGTTGCAGGAACTGGGCCAGCGCCTCCCCCACCGTGGACGTCACGCCGTTGCCCGTGCCGAAATGGAACGTGGCCACGCCGTGCGCCAGTGCGCTGGGGTGGCTGTCGGTGTGCAGGGACAGCACCAGATCGGCGCCCGCATTGTTGGCGAAGGCAGCGCGCTGCGCCTCGGTGGGGCAGGCGTCGATCTGCCGGGACAGCATGGTCGCCATCCCGGTGGCGACCATCCGACCCGTCAATCGCTGGGCCAGGTCCCACATCAGCTCGGCCTCGGCCGCGCCGTCGACCACGGTGCCGCGGTTGGTACCGCCGAGACACGGATCGATCAAAATGCGCTTGCCGCGCAGCGCCGGCCCGGCCCGGCGCAGCAATTCCTGCTCGCGCAGCAGGACCGGCCGGCCACCGCGAACCTTGGGCTGAAGCTGGCGCAGGGCGCGTACGGTGGCAGGTCCGCAGATCCCGTCCACCCGCAGGCCGTAGTCACGCTGGAAGCTACGCAACGCGGCCTCGGTCTGCAGGCCGAAGATGCCGTCCGCCCGGTAGGCGTCGTAGCCCAGCTCCAGCAGGCGCTCCTGCAGCGTGCCCACGTCATCACCGCGCATCGGGCGAAACAGGACATAGCTGAGCATCCGGCAGCCGAGTTCCAGACGCGCGTCACACAGCGCCTGGTGGGTGGCCAATCCCACCACACCATCGGTGATCAGGCCGCGACGTTGCTGGAAGGCCCGCACCGCGTGTTCCACTGCTAGGTCAAAGCCATCGGTATCCGGCTCCGCAGCTGATGGCGACGGGAGCAGACCTTGCGAGATCAGCATCGCCCTGAGCTGCGCCACCGCCGGTCCGGTGTCGCCGCGGCGCAGCAGCTGCATGCACCCTCACTTCTGATCGACTGATCGACTGATCGACGCCGGGACTCGACGCCGATAGCGACCGAGTGTGGCCCGTCCGCCGTGCAAGACGCGCCCCAGGGTAATCGGTTGCCTGCAGCGGGTGAAGCGGGTCGCCGCGCTCGCTGGGGCCTTTGGTCAGCTGAGGTATTCCGCGAGGTCTTGCAGCAGGGCGGCCTTGGGCTTGGCGCCGACGATTTGCTTGACCGGCTTGCCACCCACGAACACGATCATGGTCGGAATGGACATGATCGTGTAGTTGCGCGGCGTGGTCGGGTTGGCGTCGATGTCCATCTTCGCGATGATGATCTCGCTGTGCTCCGAGGCGATCTCCTCGAGCACCGGTGCCACCATCTTGCAGGGACCGCACCAGGACGCCCAGAAGTCCACCAGCACCGGCTTGTCGCTGCCGAGCACCTGGTCGGCGAACGACTTGTCGGTCACGATCACGGTCGACTTATCTGCCATGTCATCTCCTGTGTGCGGATTCTGTCAGTGAATATCAAGACTTGGGATTATCAAGACTTGGTGCCGTACCCGCCGCCGACGAACTCAGCGGCAACCTGTGCGTGCGCGTCGCCGGCGTGCTCGGCGAGCCAGCGCTCCGCGTCGATCGCGGCC
>DATFDO010000234.1:0-3568 GCA_035252045.1 Pseudonocardiaceae bacterium | reverse complement strand
GAGGTACGCATCGGGGTGGCATTATCGGATCCCGCGGGAATCCTTGCAACACCGCTGGTTACGCTGAGCCGCGACCGCTCGGGGGGCAGAGACCTCGATGCGCTGGCGGCGATAGTGGTTGAGCACGAGGTGGTCGAGGTGGTGGTGGGGCTCCCGCGCACATTGGCCGGGCGCGAAGGTCCCGCGGCACGCGCGGCAGCAGACTACGCCCGGACTCTGGCCGACCGGCTCGGCGACGGCATTGCGGTGCGGTTGACCGACGAGCGGCTCACCACCGTATCGGCCACCAGGATGCTCGCCGAGCGTGGTGTTCGCGGCCGCAAGCAGCGCGCGGTGGTCGATCAGGCCGCCGCGGTGGAGATCTTGCAAGGCTGGCTCGACGCGCGACGTGGCGACTGCGAAACGAAAGACACGTCGTGACCCTCCACCAACCCGGTGTGTCGCGTCCTCATGCACGGCGTGTCCGCAGATGGTGCACAGCACAGGCGGGCCGATGACCGACGACCTCGGGCTGTTCCGGGACACGCGGGCCGCGCCACGGCAGGGTACTCGGCGCGGTCGGCGCCAGGCTCAGCAGCGTCGCCAGGCTCGAGAGCGGCGCCGCCGACGCAGGGTGCTGTATTCCGTGCTGGCCGTACTCGTGCTGGCGGTCACCGGCGTGGTGGTGGGAGTGCGCGAGATACGAGCTCTGCGAGCGGTTCCGGATTTCCCCGGCCCCGGTGATATCCAGGCCGTGGTCGAGGTCGAAGACGGCCAGAGCCTCACCGCAATCGGCGCCACCTTGGCCCGGCAAAACGTGGTCGCCAGCGTCCGGGCATTCACTCGCGCCGCCGACGCCGATCCCCGGGTGCGGGCCGTGCAGCCGGGCTTCTACCAGCTGCGGGAGCGGATGTCTGGCTCCGCGGCGGTAGCCAGGCTGCAGGAACCGGACGCCCGGGTCGGGCACTTGGAGATTCGCGGTGGCGAGCAACTCGACAATGTCGAGCTGCCCGACGGCAAGACCGTGCCGGGACTGCTCGCCGAGATCTCTCGGGCCAGCTGCGCGATGATCGGGGCGAAAAGCACCTGCGTGAGCCCGGAGAATCTCCGGGCGGCGATGGGCCAGACTGACCCCCGGGCGCTCGCGATACCAGCGTGGGCACTCGATCCGGTATCGCGCGTAGAACCCCGGCGCCGCTTGGAAGGGCTACTGGTTCCGGGGGATTATGACGTCCGCCCCGGCAGTTCGGCGGTGGAGCTGTTGGGCCAAATCACCGCCACATCCATAGCACGGCTGTTGGCAGGTGGTTTTCCGGCGTCCTCGGCAAGTACCGGCTACAGCCCGTACGACGTGCTGGTGATCGCGTCAGTGATCGAGCGGGAGGCGATTACCCCGGACTTTCGCCGCGTCTCCCGAGTCATCTACAACCGACTTGCCGCCGGAATGCCGCTACAGATGGATTCCACCATCAACTATCCGCTCGACAGGCAGGAGGTCAGCACCTCCGACGCCGACAGGGGCCGGCCGGGCCCTTACAACACCTATCTCAATGTCGGGGTACCGGTGTCTCCTATCGGGTCGCCGAGCGCGGCCGCCATCGCCGCGGCGTTGAACCCGGAGCCAGGGCCGTGGCGGTACTTCGTGAAATGCCAGAAGGACGGCGCGTCGTGCTTTTCGGTGACGAAAGAAGAGCATTATGCTGCGGTCCGCGACGCGGCCGCCCGTGGGGTGTTCTAGCTCCCCAGGCCGCTGCTGTCGTGAACTCGACAGCACCGATATATTTTCAGGCAGCGGAAAGGTCGCCGGCGTCGAGTTCACGACAGTGGCATGTGAATGACCGAACGCTTTGTCCCCACCACTCTCGTTATCCACAGGCGGTATCCGGCTCGGCCCTGCAGCGGCGGCGCATGAGCCACAGTGACGCCGATGAACAGCGCGTGGACAGCCGGCGTGGGAGCGGTCGCCGGTGCCGGGGGAGCGATGATGGTGCGCCGGATTCCCCGTGGTGCCCGGCTATCGGCGCCGGTGTGCGCGGTACTGGTGGCCGCGCTGTGGGCGGTGGTCGGCGCGCGCTCCGGCGCCGACCTACCGCTGTGGTGGTGGCCGGTACCGCTGATACTGGCCTGGGGTGGGGTGCTGCTGAGCGGTGTCGATCTGGTCGCCCGGCGATTGCCGGATGCGCTGACCTTGCCGGCGTATCCGCTGGTCGCCATCGTGCTCGCGATTGCGGCGAGCGGTGCTGGAAACGTTGATCCACTGCTTCGCGCCGCCGTGGGAACGCTGCTGTGGGCAGGCGGCTATGCCGCGATCCGCCTGGTGTCTCCGGGCGCGCTGGGGGGTGGGGACGTGAAGCTCGCCGGCAGCCTGGGTGCGCTCGCGGCGGCGACGTCGTGGTCAGGGCTGATGCTGGCGGTGGTGGTGGCCAGCGCATTGACGGTTATGGTGGCGGTGCCCGCGCGCGTATTCGGTTACCGCGACATACCTCACGGTCCGGCGATGCTCGCCGCAGCATGGCTCGTGGTGCTACACCCGCCAGTGTGATCAGCGCCGAAACGTTCAGGACATTTCGGCTAGATTAATGACTTAAAGTGATCTAATCATCACCCAAATTAGTGACACGTAACAGTGTCGACCCACATCAGACATCTCTTTGTCACATCTCGTTCTTACGGTGCACCGCAGGCGCCCGTCGTTCACCCGCCCTAGCACCGGGCTGGCGTGCAGATATCCGGATCCGACCGGTGACGCGCAACGGGCCAACCCGGCTCGAAAGGAGTTGCGATGAGCACACGACGAACGAGGAGACGTTTGCTGAGCGCGGTCGCCGTGGTGATGGTCGCAGGCCTGGTCTCGGCCGGTTGTGGTAGCCGAGTCGGCGCTTCCGGGCCGGGTGAAGCGTCGGCGGGTTCCTGTGTCGATACTTCGGGTAATTCAGTGAAAATCGGGTTATTGAACTCACTGTCCGGCACGATGGCGATCAGCGAGAAGACCGTACACGATTCGCTGCTGCTAGCCGCTGACCAGATCAATTCCAGTGGCGGCGTGCTCGGCAAGCAGTTGAATGTCATCAGCGAAGACGGGGCGTCCGAGCCGACGATCTTCGCGGAGAAGGCCGGCAAATTGATCAGTTCCGACTGCGTGGCAGCGGTTTTCGGAGGCTGGACGTCGGCCTCCCGTAAAGCGATGCTACCGGTCTTCGAGGGCGCCAACTCGCTGCTGTTCTATCCGGTGCAGTATGAGGGACTCGAGGCGTCGCCGAACATTTTTTACACCGGTGCGACCACGAATCAGCAGATTGTGCCCGCGTTGGACTACCTGAAGCAGAAGGGTGTTAAATCCCTGTTCCTGGTGGGCTCCGACTACGTCTTCCCGCGCACTGCGAACAAGGAGATCAAGGCGTACGCCAAAGCCAACGGCATCGAGATTAAAGGCGAGGAGTACGCGCCGCTCGGTCACACCGATTTCGCCACGATTGTCAACAAGGTGAAAGCTGCCGGCGCGGGCGCAGTGTTCAACACGCTTAACGGCGACTCGAACGTCGCGTTCTTCAAGGAATACCGAAACGCCGGCCTGACACCCGACGCGATG
>DATFDO010000233.1:0-5495 GCA_035252045.1 Pseudonocardiaceae bacterium | reverse complement strand
GCCGCCAGGCGCAGGTTCCACCGCATTCACATCAGTCCTTCCAGGCGCGCGGCGGCGCGTTTCTGACCGGCGATCCAGGCGTCCTCGATGCGGCTGCGATGCACGTGGACGTACTTCATCGTGGTGGCCACCCAGGCATGGCCATACATCTCCTGAATGGAGATCAAATCGACGCCGCCCAGATAGAGCTGCGAGGCGCAGTAATGCCGCAGCACGTGCGGCGACAACCGGCCCACCCACGACGGCAGGTGCGTCGCGGTCGCCTCGGCCAGCCCAGCGCGCAGCGTGTCATAACCAACCCGGCGACGCGAACCGTCGCCGTTCACCCGCTCGGACACAAACAGCGGGGCACCGTGCCGAGTGTGATCGTCACCGAACTGGCCCCACACGTCTTCGATGTACCAGCGCAGCGTGCGGCCGGCGCCGTTGAGCAGGGGCACCATCCGCTCCCGCGGCCCCGATCCTCGCGCGCCCTTGCCGACCCGGACATGCAGCTTGCCGAAGCGGCCCAGCTCCCAGCGGACGTCGGCCAGATCCAGGTGGCGGACCTCGTTGATCCGCAACCCCACATCGGCCATCAACCGGGCCGCCGCATAGTTGCGTGCCGCGGGGGCGAACTTCCGACACGTCGCCAACTCCTGCGCCCAGCCGGTGAACAAGGTGCGGATCTCGGTCTCCAGCGGCGGGATGCGCAGCTTAGCGTCCTTGCTGCCCCGAGGCCGGTTCATCTCGTCAATCGGGCATTCCACGACCCGGCCGGTCATCGCGTGCAGCGCGACCTTGTGCCGCAGCTCCAGGTACTCGAAGTAGACCGACAACGCAGCCGCTCGGGCCAGCCGGGTGCCGCTCGGCGCTGCGCGCAGCACCTGACCGAAGTAGGTGTCCGCGTCCTGCGGCTGCATCTCCCACAACGGCCGGCCGAACCACTCCCGAATCTGCTCCAGATTGCTCAAGTCGCTGCGGATCGTGCCGTCCGCCAACCCGGCCGAGGACCGCGCCAACACCAGCTCCGCTAACACGTCGACCTCGAACTGCTCAAGCTCCTCCGGCGAAGCCGCTGGCCGATACGAGCGCAAGTCCCGGACCGGCACGACAGCCAACCCACGCCCCCTGTCTTCAGCCCATCCGGAAGAGAATCGCGAAAAATGGAACCAGTTCACGAATCCCGAAGCAACTTCAACACGCCGATCTCGGCGCCGCAGGCCACCAAGTCCCAGCTCAGCAGCCAGCGACGATCAACAGCCCCGCCGAACTCCGGTGATGTCGTACTGAGCTCACCGACACCAATCGCGACCAATTCTCGACAATCCCACCCCTTGCTTAGAACGGGACGGGCAACCTCCGCGAATCCATCGGCCAGGGCGACCGCGTCCGGGAGCTGGGCGGCGTGAGTGACGTGCCCAATCTCGGCAACCTCCGCACCGTCGACTGGACCAGGTCGAGCCCATCGAGGTACTCGCCGCCGGGTTTCCGTGTCAGGACATCTCCGCTGCCGCTTGAGTGGAGCCTCGCTGTTCGACGACGCTCGGCAGCTACCCACACCGGGAGCCTCGGACGCGGGGACGGCGTGTCATCGGGACGGCGCGGGTCGCCGACCGCCGTCACCACAACAGCTGCCTCCCATGGCGGACCTGGGGTGCTGTTGCCGACACCGCGAGCGAGCGACGGCACGAAGGGTGCCCCGGCGCACGAGGCTCCAAGGGCGACCTCATGCTGGCCTCGGCGATCATTCGCCTGCTATTCCCATCGGAGGAAAACGCCATCTCCTTGTCGTCGAAGGCCGCCACGAGGATGGCTCCGCAACGGCTGGGCGCACTGCCGCCGAGCGACCCGATTTCGAGCAGGAGCCGAACGCGGCGTGACCGGCCGAGTTTCTAACTCAGAACTTTTTCCCACGCCCACCCGTATGCAAATCGCAAACTGGAAACTTCGCAGGTAGTACTTCCCGCACCGTTCCTGCCGCGTCCCGTCATTGGGATCCGGCGCGGCAACCTACCGAGTCGTTAGTCACCTTCGCTACGGCGAACGGGTACTCGCAACTATCCCCGCCCGGCCCGCGCTAGGTGAACATCCAGCGCTCGTGATCTGACCGATCGCACGGCCAATGAGCCGCCCAGAAGCGGCCAGGTTATCCGCCTAGCGGCCCGCGTCACGCCCGCTTGGTTCGGCATCGGGGAAATGATAGGAGAATCGCCACGGATCACGGCTGTCGGGCACGTGAAGTCTTGCCATGCATCGCTTGACCATCACGACACACGGAGCGTGGATACACGTGCCCGTGCGTTAATCGACAAGCGTCAATCGACAAGGATAAGCCGTACGCCATAGCGAACAAGCACTCATGCTGCTCGAAAGACGGCGGCTAGGCGGAATCAACTACCGACCTGACCAAAATCTAGGAGGACTGCGTGAGCGTCCACGCCGACCAATCCATCCCACGTCGTACCAGCGGCGATACCCGCGCAACCGAGATTGCCGACCTGCTGGCACGACTGGTGGTCCTCATGTCCGATCAATCTTCTGACACCGAAGCACCTTTGCCGCAGCCGATGCCGGTGCGGGTGCTGCTCACACTCGAGGAAGCCGCTGAGCGGCTGCACATCGGCAAGACCAAAACCTACGCCCTGGTCAAGTCCGGAGAAATCGAGTCAGTGCTGATCGGCCGCTTACGGCGCATCCATATCGACGCCATCAACTCCTACGCCGCGCGCCTCGCCAGCCAACAAACCACCATGAACAAAGCCGCCTAGGAGACCCGAATGCCACGCGAAAAGAAAACCCGCACCGCCAACGGCCGATCGAGTATTTTTTACAGTGAACGCGACAACTGCTGGCACGGCTATGTCACGGTCGGAGTCACCGACAACGGCGCACCAGATCGGCGGCACGTGCGCGGCAAGACGCAAGCGGCGGTCAGCAAGAAGGTTCGCGACCTGGAACGGCGACGCGAAGAGGGCAAGGTTCGCAAACCCGGGCAAACGTGGACGGTCGAGCAGTGGCTGAACCACTGGCTAAACACCATCGTCGCTCCGCCGACGATAACCCAGAACGCCTGGGACGCCTACGACAGCGCCATCCGCGTCCATCTCATCCCCGGCAT
Source organism: Pseudonocardiaceae bacterium (assembly GCA_035252045.1). GTDB lineage: Bacteria > Actinomycetota > Actinomycetes > Mycobacteriales > Pseudonocardiaceae. The sequence continues at coordinate 2,395 of DATFDO010000233.1, read as the reverse complement.
CGGCGCACACCGCATCGATAAGCTGCAAGCAGAGCACCTCGAACGGCTCTACCGAAAAATGATGACACAAGGCCGAGCACCGTCCAGACCCGGAGAGAAGATCAAGCCGACGAGGCCAGCGACCGCGCACCAGGCGCACCGCACCATCCGAGCCGCGCTAAATGAAGCGGTACGTCGCGGCCACATCAGTGGGAACCCCGCGCTGCTGGCACGCGCACCCAAAGTCGTGGAAGAAGAAATCGAGCCATACTCGGTGGACGAGATCAAGCATCTCCTGGAGACCGCCCAAACACAGCGCAACAGCGCCCGATGGGCCATCGCGCTGGCGCTGGGCCTGCGGCAAGGCGAGGCACTGGGGCTGCGGTGGTCAGACATCGACGAGGCGGCCCACGCGCTCACCGTGCGCCGCAACCGGCTACGGCCCAAATGGAAACACGGGTGCGCCACCCCCTGCGGCCACAAACACGCCGGACACTGCCCACACCGCATACCCCTGCGTGACGAGACCGGCCCCACGAAATCCAAAGCCGGCAACCGGATCATCGGCCTCCCCGACGAACTGGTGACGCTGCTCCAGCGACACCGCACCGAACAGGACCGAGACCGGGCCACGGCCGCCGAACTGTGGCACGACACCGGCTACGTGTTCACCACCCCGACCGGCCGGCCGCTCAACCTGCGCACCGATCACCACGAATGGAAACTGCTCATCACCCGCGCAGGCGTGGCGGAGCGTCGCCTGCACGACGCCCGGCACACCGCCGCCACAGTGCTACTCCTGCTGGGTGTCCCCGAACGCACCGTCATGGGCGTGATGGGATGGTCCAACACCGCGATGGCCGCGCGCTACCAGCACATCACCGCCACCATCCGGCGCGACGTCGCCCAACGCCTCGGCGGCCTGCTGTGGGAGCCGACCGGGAACACCTCACCAGAACCCACCGACGGTGACCCCGCCGCAGCCGCTGCGTCTCAAATGCAACCAGAAATGCAACCAGGGGTCAGAATGGACGCCGGAAGTCGATCATCCCGTCCAGCGTTAGTGCTGGTCAAGGGTGGCGGAAGCGGAGGGATTCGAACCCCCGGTACCTCTCGGTACGCTCGCTTTCAAGGCGAGTGCATTAGACCGCTCTGCCACGCTTCCAGGCCGCCACGTTAGCGCGGAGCTGATGGTCAGTGGCGTTCGGCGCTAGGGCACGGAACGCCACCCGACTAGCCGTGCAGTACGCAGCGCTGCACGGCCACATCCGTGAGCTCCGCACGCGGTACGCAACCGCGCCAGACCCGGTAGTCGACCTCCGCGAGGCCGAGGTCGGCGGCCCGGGGGCCGTTCTCGCCGATGTAGTGGATCACTACCCGCTCCGGCCCGGACTCGACCAACTCCACCGGCAGACCGTGCCACCCACCGCACCAGCGCACCAGCTCCAGCGAGTCCAGCTCCTCGATCGTGACTGCCAGCGAGCACACGCCCGCCTGCTCGATGAACTCGTCGGGCACTCGCCTGCCCGGCAGCGGGTGCAGGGTCACCTCGCCGGGGTGGGGACCGAAGTCGGCGTCGTAGTCCCCGCCGTCGAACCGCGCGACCAAACCGCGCCGCACGCTCGGGCGCAACGGTGCCGGTGGCCGGTTCCAACTTGCCGGACCCAGCGCCGCGGGCCCGGTACTGACCCATCCAACCTGCCGGTTCAGGTAGGCACCCACGCGTTGCTCGTCACCGTCAGCATCGATGCGCCACAGCTCGGTGCCAGCCGGCAGCTCGATCAGATCCACCTGGAAGACGCTGCGCTCGAAGGGAGCGATATACAGCTGTGGATCGTGCGCGTAGAAGCGCAGCACGTGCAGCTCGTCGGTGACCGGCCAACCGGTTACCTGATTCAACCCGTAGCGCCGGATCAGTTCAGACGACGAACTCGCCGGAACGTCCTCCAGCCGCGTCACGAAACCGGCGATGCGGTGCGGGTCAAAGCGCCCTGGTACGACCACATTGCCCAAGGTCAAGTCCACCAGACCCGGCAACACGACCTTCTGCATCGCAGTATCCGGGTTGAGGACCGGGACCTGACCTGGCACCCGCAGCCGTGGCGGCGCGGGAGCAAAGCGTTCTCCGGATGGCGCCCGCTCAGCGCCGGGCGCGGTGCTATACGCGCCACCCTGGACGGCACCGACTCCGCGGCCCGCTTCCGGGCCGCCGACCACGCCACGATCAGGGCCGAACCCATTGGCTGCCACCCCTGTTACTGGATCTGTCATCAGCTCCACACTCCCCGCGGGATGCCCGACCACGCTCCGACGCCAGGCTGGGTGCGGGGAACCTACTACGCCATTCGGAGCAAGGCCGCCGGGAGGGGGTGGGTCCGCCGCAGGCGGTGTTTGATACGCCACCGCGACGGCCAGG
>DATFDO010000232.1:0-9159 GCA_035252045.1 Pseudonocardiaceae bacterium | reverse complement strand
TACCCTTGAACAGCAGATGCTCGAGGTAGTGTGCCGCGCCGGCCATCTCGGCAGGCTCATCCCGCGATCCCACCGCAATCCACATCCCGACGGCGGCCGAGCGTGAACCGGGTAGGTGTTCAGTCACTACTCGTAACCCCGAGGGCAGCACGCTGCGGCACAGCGGCGCACCCTCGGGGTGCTGCGGCGCCGTCACATGCGGGGCTGTCACGTGCCGGCCGGTACCTCAGTGGGGTCTGTAGCGGGGCTGCCGGCAGGATCCTCATCCCGTACCGGCACCAGGCTGATCTTGCCGCGGTTGTCGATGTCCGCGACCTCGACACGCAGCTTGTCGCCGACCTTGACCACGTCCTCGACCTTGCCGATGCGCTTGCCGTTGCCCAGCTTGGAGATATGCACCAACCCGTCCTTGCCGGGTACCAGCGACACGAAGGCACCGAAGGCGGCGGTTTTCACCACCGTTCCCAGGAACCGCTCCCCGACCTTCGGTAGCTGCGGGTTGGCGATGGCGTTGATCCGGTCGATGGCGGCTTCGGCGGACGGGCCGTCGCTGGCGCCGACGTAGATCGTGCCATCGTCCTCGATGGAGATGTCCGCACCGGTCTCGTCGGTGATCGAATTGATCATCTTGCCCTTTGGACCGATCACTTCACCGATCTTGTCCACCGGGATCTTGATCGCGGTGACCCGCGGCGCGTACGGGCTCATCTCATCCGGGCCGTCGATGGCCTGCGCCATCACCCCGAGAATGGTCAGCCGGGCCTCGCGGGCCTGGGCCAGCGCTGCGGCCAGGACATCGGAGGGAATCCCGGCCAGCTTGGTGTCCAGCTGCAGTGCGGTGACGAAGGAGCTGGTGCCGGCGACTTTGAAGTCCATGTCGCCGAAGGCGTCCTCGGCACCCAGGATGTCGGTGAGGGCGACGAAGGTCTGCTTGCCGTCGACCTCGCCGGACACCAATCCCATCGCGATACCGGCCACTGGTGCCTTGAGCGGCACCCCGGCGTTGAACAGCGACATCGTCGACGCGCAGACCGACCCCATCGACGTGGAGCCGTTGGAGCCCAGCGCCTCGGACACCTGGCGGATCGCGTAGGGGAACTCCTCCCGGCTGGGCAGCACCGGGACCAGCGCCCGCTCAGCGAGCGCCCCATGACCGATCTCGCGACGCTTGGGCGAGCCCACCCGGCCGGTTTCACCGGTGGAGTACGGCGGGAAGTTGTAATGGTGCAGGTAGCGCTTGGTGGATTCCGGGGACAACGAGTCGATCGACTGTTCCATGCGCAGCATGTTCAGTGTGGTGACGCCGAGGATCTGGGTCTCGCCCCGCTCGAACAGTGCCGAGCCGTGCGCCCGGGGAATCAAGTCGACTTCCGCCGACAGTGGCCGGATGTCGGTGATCCCGCGACCGTCGATGCGCACCTTCTCGCGCAGGATGCGCTGCCGCACCGCTGACTTGGTCACCGCCCGGAACGCGGCGCTGATCTCCTTCTCGCGGCCTTCAAAACGCTCACTCAGCTGCTCCAGCGCACCGGCCTTGAGGCCGTCGAGCCGGTTTTCCCGGTCCTGCTTGCCGGCCACTGCAAGGACCTGCTCCAAATCGTCGGCGACCAGTTCGCGCACGGCGTCGACGACGTCCGGCTGGTAAGCAGGGAAGGTGGGAAAGTCCAGCTCCGCACCGTCGACGGTGTCAGCAAGCTGCCGTTGTGCGTCGCACAGGGCGCGGATGAACGGCTTGGCGGCCTCGAGCCCGGCTGCCACCACGTCCTCGGTGGGGGCCGAGGCGCCACCGGCGATCAGTTCGATGGCGCCTTCGGTGGCCTCGGCCTCGACCATCATGATCGCCACGTCGCTGCTGCCATCGCTGCTGTCACCGACCACCCGGCCGGCGACGACCATGTCGAACACCGCCCGGCCCAGTTGCTCGTAGGTGGGGAAGGCGATCCACTGGCTGGCCCCGCCGCTGACTTCGTCGCTGTGCACCAGCGCCATCCGGGTGGCGCCGACCGGACCGTCGAACGGCAGGCCGGACAGCTGGGTGGATGCCGACGCTGCGTTGATCGCGAGCACATCGTAGGGATCGGCCGGGTCGAGGCTGAGCACCGTGACGACGACCTGCACCTCGTTGCGCAGGCCGTCAACGAAGCAGGGACGCAGCGGGCGGTCGATCAGCCGGCAGGTGAGGATCGCGTCAGTGGAAGGGCGGCCTTCGCGGCGGAAGAAGGAGCCGGGGATGCGCCCGGCCGCATACATACGTTCCTCGACGTCAACGGTGAGCGGGAAGAAGTCGAACTGGTCCTTGGGCGCTTTGGACGCCGTAGTGGCCGACAGCAGCATCGTGTCGTCGTCGAGGTAGGCGACCACAGCTCCGGCGGCCTGCCGAGCCAGCCGTCCGGTCTCAAATCGCACGGTGCGGGTGCCGAAGGTGCCGTTATCCAGTACGGCGGCTGTTTCGTGGACCGGATTCGTCGCTGGTGAGGTTGAATTAGTCATCGTTCTCCTCCTCGCGACCCGAGCCAGGCGGTGACACCATCGCGTGGGAGCGAGGACGGTAGGCCGGTCTTCGATCGAAGCTCCCGGAGCATCTCGAGTGCTCGCGGAAGCCACTACCGAGGACCGGCGGACGACGATCCCGGCGACGGTGGCAATGCGGTTCGTGCCGCGATATGTGGTTGTGTATCAAGCTGACCCTTCCGGTCAGCGGTTGGTGGGTCAACGACGCAGGCCCAGGCGCTCGATCAGGGATCGGTAGCGCGCAATGTCGACCTTGGCGAGGTAGTTCAACAGATTTCGCCGGCGGCCGACCATCAGCAGCAGCCCCCGCCGGGAGTGATGGTCGTGTTTGTGGTGCTTGAGATGTTCGGTAAGGTCCATGATCCGCTTGGTCAGCAGGGCTACCTGCGCCTCAGGGGACCCGGTGTCCCCCTCGCGGAGCCCGTATTCGGCAAGGATCTCACTCTTCTGTGCGGTGGACAGCGCCACGAGTTGATCTTCTCCTGTCATCGTGTACCGTGCGGCCGCGAGTAACGCGGTAAGGTACTGATCTTATGCCGGCCGCCACGGACCACAGCCGGACCCTTGGTGAGATTACCAGCCGACGTGCCCATAGCGGGCGCCGCCCTCGATCACCCAGCGTCCCCCAGGGTGGGTAGCGGGTGATCTCGCCCGCGAGAGCTACCCGACCGTCCCGTCGAGTGCCGATTCGCTCTCCTCGGTACCCGCCGCATGCCGCAGCACTCGGGCCAGCTGCGGGCACTGCTCGCGCAGCAACCCGGCCGCGGTGGCCAGCTCGGCGGGTGCTGCCACGCCACGCAGCGCCTCGATCAGGATGTCGAGGGTATTGCAATCGGCGTGCTCTGCCACCGGCAGCGCGTCCCGAGTACCAGTGGGCCGGCTGACGGTGGGTCGGGAATCGCGGACCTGCTCCAGCGCGGCCCGGATCGCCGCGGGATCGCCGGAGGCCACCTCGGGGGTCAGCACGCGCCGTTCCAGCATCACCATGCGGGCCAGCACGGCGGGATTGCCGATCTTCGCGCGACGACCGCTCATCAGCTGGCTGAGCATCGGTGCGCTCAGACCGAGAACCTCGGCCAACTGCGCCTGGGAGCAAGCGAAGGCGACCACGAGTCGCCGCACCCGATCGCCGAGCGATTCCCCGTACCACTCCCGCTGCAGGGCGACGTTGCGCGCGACGGCGAGCTGCTCGTCCACCGGACTCCCCTTCCGTGCCCGTACTGGCATCCTGCCAGCTCCGAGCAGTCGCAGGGGGCGGCCAAGCCTTACGTGGTTGCCTCAAACAGCGCGCGGGTACGCGCCACATCGTCGTCGATCTGGGCCACGAGCTGCTCGGGAGTGTCGAAGCGGCACATCCCACGCAGCCGCTGCACGAAATCCAGCGCCACCCGTTCGCCGTAGAATTCCTCGTCGAGATCCAGGACGAATGCCTCTACCCGTCGTTCCCGGCCGGAGAACGTCGGGTTGGTACCGATCGAGACTGCCGCCGCCAGGTCCCGGCCCCGGTGCACGAACCGGCAGGCGTACACCCCATCGGCGGGGATCGCGGCGTGCCGGGGAGTCGACAGGTTCGCCGTCGGGTAGCCTAGACTGCGACCGCGCTGGTCCCCGCGGATCACGATGCCCTCCAGCCGGTGCGGTCGGCCCAAGGCGTTCGCCGCGGCCACCACGTCTCCGGCATCGATGCAGGAGCGGATGTAGGTGGACGAGAACGTCAGCTCTCCTTGGGACAGCAGCCCCACGCCCTCTGCGGTGAAGCCGAACCGCCGGCCCAACGTGCGCAGCAACTCGATGTTCCCGGCTGCCTTGTGCCCGAAGGTGAAGTTGTCGCCCACCACGACATCCGCCACGTGCAGGCGCTCGACGAGCACCGTATGCACGAACTCGTCGGCCGGCACCCGGGACAGCTCAACGGTGAACGGCAGTACGAAGAAGACCTCGACGCCGAACTGCTCGACCAGCTCCGCTCGCCGGCGCAGGCTGGTGAGCTGGGCCGGATGGCTGCCGGGGCGGATCACCTCCGACGGATGCGGATCGAAGGTCATCAGCACGCTGGGAACGCCCAGCTCACCGGCCCGCCGCACGGCGTGATTGACCAGCCGGGCATGACCGCGATGCAGACCGTCGAACACGCCGATGGTGACGACACTGCGGCCCCAGCCGTTCGGGATCGCCTCAAGTCCACGCCAGCGCTGCACAGACGAGGAGGCTAACCGGTCAGCTGCGGGCGCTCATCACTCACCGGCAGGGCGCAGCACCAGGACTGGGCGGGCCTGGTCGTCGCGCTCGGCGAGCAGCGCGATGGCACGGCCACCGGAGTCGATCGCAGCGTATGTCCCGGCCAACCCGCTGGCCGGCAACGACCCACCATGAGCCAGTACCCGCGCCTGCCGCGCGTCGACGGCGCGGTGCCGGAATAGCGCAGCCACTACCTCGTCCAGACCCGCCGACAGACCGGGCGCGCCGGCCAGCTCGTCGAGGGACCGTGCGACGTCCAGGCCGTACGGGCCGACCCGGGTGCGGCGCAGGGCGATCAGGTGACCCCCGACGCCCAGTGTGGCACCGAGGTCACGAGCCAGCGCGCGGATGTAGGTGCCGCCACTGCACTCCACCAGTACGTCGAGGTCGGTCACGGCGTGGCCGTGGCGCAGCGCGAGGAGCTCGAAGCGCGACACCGTCACCGGGCGGGCGGTCAGCAGTACCTGCGTACCGGCGCGAGCCAGCGCGTAGGCACGTTTACCGCCGATCTTGACCGCGCTGAACGTGCTGGGCACCTGTTCGATGGCTCCCCGCAAACCCGCGAGGGTCATGCGGATCTGCGACTCGCTCACGGCGGACGCGTCGGCGCCGCCGGTGACCTCACCCTGCGCGTCGTCGGTGGTCGTGGACATACCCAGCCGCACGGTGCCCTGGTAGACCTTGGGTTCCAGCGGGAGATGACCGAGCAGCTTGGTGGCGCGCCCGACCCCGCAGACAAGCACGCCGGTGGCCATCGGGTCCAGCGTGCCAGCGTGCCCGATCTTGCGGGTACGTAGCAACCGACGCAACCGGGCTACGACATCATGTGACGTCATCCCGGCCGGCTTATCCACGACAACCAGCCCACCTGCCACCACCTGACCCCGACATGGAGACATATCGGGGTGAGCGGACGCCTCTGGACCCCGATATGTCTCCATGTCGGGATTACCGCGTGGGGGCTTGGAGACGGGGAGCGTGGCGTAGTGCGGTGCGCAGCGCGTCGAGGACGTCACCATCGGTGCCGTCGGCGGTGAGCCCGGCGGCGAGGCGGTGGCCGCCACCACCGAGTCGAGCGGCGGCGGCCGAGACGTCGATACGGCTCTTGGCACGCAGCGACACCGACCACTGATCCGGGCCGACTTCCTTGAGTACCGCGGCAACCTCGGCCTCGGACGTCGTCCGGACGAGATCCACCACGCTCTCGATCTCCTCGGCGCGCAGTCCCGCCGCGTCGGCCAGCCGAATCGTGGTGTGCACCAGCCCCAGGCCCTGCGCCGACGCGGGTTCGAGCTGCGCCCGGCCGAGCACCGTTGCCAGCATGGGCAACCAGCCGAAGGGATGGGTGTCGAGCAGCTCGCGGGTGAGGACTTCGGAATCAACCCCCGCGGCCAGCAACCGGCCGGCTATGGCATGGGTGATCGGATCGGCCCGCCGGAAGCAGCTGGTGTCGGTCACCAGACCGGCGTAGATGCAGCGGGCTACCGGCTCGTCCAGCACCACGTCCAACGCGTCGAGCACCTGGAGGACCAGCACTGCGGTGGCGTCGGCGCCGGTATCCACCAGATGGTGGGTACCGAAGCGGTCGTTGGTGGCGTGGTGGTCGATCACGAGCACGGCACCGGCGGTATCGATCCGATCGGCAAGGCAGCCCAGCCGGCTTCGACTCGCGGTGTCCAGCGCGACCAGCACCTCCGGCCGGGCGGGTACCTGCTCTGGCGGCACGATGAGACCGGCTACGTCCAGCCCACGCAGCGACTCCGGGGCTTGCGCCGGTGCGCCGAAGCTCACTCGCACCGTCGTGCCACGCCGGTGCAGTGCCAGTCCTAACGCCAGCGCACTACCCAGTGCATCGGCGTCCGGCTGCACGTGGGCGACCAGCGTGACGTCCTGGGCTGCCCCGAGGAGGGTGGCTGCCTGCTGGGCGGCGGTGGGTGCTTTCACGCTGTTGCTCACTCACGACTCCGGTACGGATCGGGATCGCCGGCGGGTGAGGCGTCCGCCGCGATCCGGGCGACCTCGGCGTCGGCGTCATGCACGCGAGCAAGCAATTCGTCGATCCTGCGGGCACCCTCCGGCAGCTCGTCACAGCGGAAAGTCAGGGTGGGAGTGAATCGAACACCCGTTTCGCGACCGACCCGGGACCGCAGGATCCCCGTTGCGCTGGCCAGCGCGGCAGCCGCGCCGGCGGTGTCCGGCGGGGTGTCCACGGTCGGTCCGAGCACGGTGTAGTAGACCGTCGCGTCGCGAAGGTCTCCAGTCACCTTCGCGTCGGTGATCGTCACCATCGCCAGCCGGGGATCTTTTACCTCGTGCTCCAGGCTGGACGCGACGATCTGGGCGATCCTCTTGGCGAGCCGGCGGGCCCGTGGTGGGTCGGCCATCGCAGCGTTCTCCTCAGCATTGGTCGGCGTGGGTGCACCACAGCAGTACCCACGCTAGTCGTCGTCAGGGTCGTCTTCTGGACCCAGCATCCGGTGCCTGGCGGCCAGCAACTCCAGCTCGGGCCGTGCCGCCACCAAGCGCTCGCACGCCTCGAGCACCTCGCGCACGTGGCCGCCGTCGCCGGCCACCGCGGCCACTCCGATCAGCGCCCGCCGATGCAGGTCTGCATGACCGGCCTCGGCTGCTGCGACATCGAAACGTCGCCGCAGTTCCGCGATCACCGGACGGACAAGTGAGCGCTTCTGCTTCAGGGAGCGCACATCTCCGAAGACGATGTCCAGCTCCAGAGCGCCGACGTACACCACTCACCACTGGTTGGTAGCTAGGTTGGCAGCTGTTTGACGACCACCGTGGCGGGGATTGGTGGCCCTTGAAGGGCTACCAACCCCCGCGAGGGGGTCAGGTGCGGGGCTTCTCCCGCAGTTCGTAGGTCTCCACCTCGTCGCCGACCCGCAGGTCGTGGTAATTCGACAGGGTCAGGCCGCATTCGAAGCCCTCTCGAACTGACGAAGCGTCATCCTTGAACCGTCGCAGCGACGACACCGTGAGGTCCTCGCGGACTACCACGTTGTCCCGAAGCAGCCGGGCCTTAGCGTTGCGCCGGATCTCCCCGGAGGTGACCATGCAGCCGGCGATGGTGCCGACCTTGGAGGACCGGAACACTTCGCGGACCTCGGCGCGGCCCAGCGACACCTCCTCGTAGATGGGTTTGAGCATGCCCTTCAGAGCCTGCTCGATGTCCTCGATCGCTTGGTAGATGACCGAGTAGTAGCGGATCTCCACACCCTCGCGGTTGGCCAGTGCGGTGGCCTTGCCGTCGGCCCGGACATTGAATCCGAGCACGATGGTGTTGTCCGCGATGGCCAGGTTGATGTCGCTTTCGGTGATACCGCCGACACCACGGGAGATCACTCGCAGCTCCACCTCGTCGCCGACGTCGATCTTCAGCAGGGCATCTTCCAGCGCCTCCACCGTGCCGGCGTTGTCGCCCTTGAGGATCAGGTTGAGCTCGCTGGTCTCCTTCAGCGCCTGGTCCAGGTCCTCCAGGCTGACCCGGCGGCGACGGGAGGCGAGATCGGCGTTGCGCTCCCGGGTACGTCTGCGGTCGGCGATCTGGCGGGCGATGCGGTCCTCGTCGACTACGAGGAAGTTATCGCCCGCGCCCGGCACCGAGGTGAACCCGATGACCTGCACCGGCCTCGAGGGCAGCGCCTCGATGACGTCATCGCCATGCTCGTCGACCATTCGCCGGACCCGACCATAGGCGTCGCCGGCAACCACCGAGTCGCCGACCCGCAGCGTGCCGCGTTGCACCAGCACGGTAGCCACGGGCCCGCGGCCGCGATCCAGATGCGCCTCGATCGCCACGCCCTGGGCTTCCATCTCGGGGTTGGCCCGCAGGTCCAGCGACGCATCCGCGGTGAGCAGGATCGCCTCCAGCAGCGCGTCGATGTTGGTGCCCTCCTTGGCGGAGATGTCGACGAACATGGTGTCGCCGCCGTACTCCTCGGGCACCAGCCCGTACTCGGTGAGTTGGCCGCGGATCCGGGTCGGGTCCGCGCCCAGCTTGTCGATCTTGTTCACTGCGACCACGATCGGTACGCCGGCCGCCTTCGCGTGGTTGATGGCCTCCACCGTCTGCGGCATGACGCCGTCGTCGGCCGCGACCACGAGGATCGCGATGTCGGTGGCCTTCGCGCCTCGGGCACGCATGGCGGTGAACGCCTCGTGACCCGGGGTGTCGATGAAGGTGATCGGCCGCTCCAGGTCGTCCAGCTCGGTGACGATCTGGTAGGCGCCGATGTGCTGGGTGATGCCGCCGGCCTCGCGCGCCACCACGTTGGTGTTGCGGATGGCGTCCAGCAGCTTCGTCTTGCCGTGGTCGACGTGGCCCATGACGGTGACGACCGGCGGGCGGGCCTCCCAGTCCTCCTCGTCGCCCTCGTCGCCGAAGGTGAGGTCGAA
>DATFDO010000231.1:0-6289 GCA_035252045.1 Pseudonocardiaceae bacterium | reverse complement strand
TCGTGGGGCCGATCACGGACAACGGCGCCCGGCGGGTCCCGGGTATGAGCGGGGCGCGGTCCGCCGGTGGCCGATTCGCCGGCGGTCAGGTGTCTGGCGCCGGTCAGTTGACCGGCGCCGTACGGGCTAGTGCCAGCCACGAGTTCGGTCCCCGGCCGTCCAGCGTTGCTGCTGACACGGAGGGCTGGATGGGTGCCGGTATGAGTCGTGGCGGCGGCGCCGCGATGGCCGGACGTGCGGGCCCGGGCGAGATGATGGCGCCGATGGGTGCCGCGGGCGGCAAGGGCGGGGAAGACTGCGAGCACCGGCGCCCCTCGTATCTCATCGAGATGGACGACATCTTCAGCGATGGCCGCAAGGTCGCGCCCGCGGTGATCGGCGATGACTCGGCGGGGCAGGGCGGCTCGTAGTGGGGCCCTTGAGATGGCGTTTGTCCGCCGGGCAATGGGATCTGCTTACCGAGACCCTGGAGCTGGATCGCTACCCAGCCCCGATACAGGTCCGCTCGCACGGGCGCACCGCCGCTGAGCGCGGCCTCGTTCGGACGGATGTGCGGGAGCAGCTGCGCCGGCTCGGGCTGATACGCGCCGGCCGGGTGGACGCCGATCTGGAGGCGGCCATGCGGTTGCTGCACCGCCCGGCGAGTTGGCTGGACTCGGTGTGGCTGACCGACCCCTCGGCTGACCAGCCCGTCCGGGTGCTCGCGGCCCGCGGCGGCGCGGTGGCGGTCTGCGCGTTACAGGACCCCGAGCACGAAGGCGCCACCCTGCTCGACGTCATTCCGGTAGCAAATCTGGCGGCCGCGGTAGTCAGCCGGCTGCCCTCCTATCCGCCCGGCCGCAGCCCGGCCGCGACCGTCGCGCTGGCCAGCTCTGACCCGCCTGCGCGAGGGCGCGGTGGGGTGCTGGTATCAGCGGCTCCGATGCGGACCAGCAGCGAACGCGAACGCGCCGCGGCGTCTGCGATCCTGGATCAGCCCCACGCGCGTGCCGGCCAGATTGCCGCCAACGTGCGCGATGGCGGCCGGGTGCGCCGCTCGCAGGTACTGCGCTGGTGCGACAACCCGGACGGCCGGTACCAGATCACCCTCACCGCGCACCGCGGCGACGCCCGATCCCTCACCATCGCCCCCTGCGACCCGCCCCACCTGATCGAAGCCATCCAGCACCTCCAAGACGTGACCTGACCCCGACATGGAGATATCGCGGGGCGGTTGGTGAGGCCGTGCGCGCAGCGTGAGAAAGTAGCGTCCGTGCGAAGCGTCCTGCCTGCCGTCGGCGCGGTCCGCCGCGCCGCTATGGGGATCGCTGGCGCGGTCGCCGCCGGAGTACTCATCGGCGGCTGCGGTTCCAACCAGTTCGGCGCCGCAGCGTTCGTCGGCGGCATCGAGATCCCGCAGGATCAGGTGCACGAACAACTCGTGACCGTGCTGGACAAAGAAGGTCCCCAGGCTCGCGCCCAGCTCGTGGCCGGCCATCAGCTCGACGACGTGTCCCGCAAGATCATCACTCTGCGGATCCGGCACCAGTTGCTCGACATCGTCACGCGCAGAACTGGCGTGACCGCCGACCAGGCTCAGGTGAATCGCCTGATCAAAGAAGTCGGAGGTGCGCAAGCCGCATCCAAGGGCACGATCTACGATGCCAACTCCTACCGGGAGCGTGCCAAGGACAAACTGCTCATGGTCGCACTGGGCCGCGCCGCCCTGCGCGACAGCGCGGTGACCGTCGACTACACCACCGCCGACACCCGGACTGCGGCCAAGCGGCGCGTGGACGAGCTGTCGCAGGCCGGCTCCAAAGGGGCCCGGCAGTTGATCGACGCTGATGTCCACGCCGGCAAGGACGCCGAGCTGGGCAAGCGGATCGTCGCCGCGGACGACCCGATCTTCGCCACCACCCCGGCATTCGGTGTCGCCGAAGGCACGGTAGTCGCCTTCCAGCTGGTGGACACCAAGCCCTGGGTAGTCATGGTCGTCAAGAATCGCGCCGACCGTGGTGTGCAGGCTTCCGAACACGCGCCGGAGATCGATCAGATCGATCCCGCGGTGCTGGAGGCCATCGGCCTGCGCCAGCTGGCCAGAGTGGCCGATGAGGTGGGAGTGCGGCTCAACCCCCGCTACGGCGTGTGGGACGCGGTGAACCTCCAAGTCGTCTCCGACGAGAACGAGACCGGCGGCTTCGAGGCGCCGTTGCGCGCCGTGCCCCGCGCGTGAGTGCCCCTGCCGTCGTCACGCTGTCGCGTCGGCTCGGTGCGGTGCTCCCGGCGGCGGCCGTGTCCTTGCTGCGCGACGGGGCGCCTCTGCACGTTGACACCGACGTACCCGCTGAGCTGGCGCAGCTGTACGGGGCGGCTTCGGTAGGCGATGCGGTACGCGGGCTGCTGCTCACCATGGACCTTGATACCGGTGCGGCGGCCCGCTGGGTCGCGGCCGGCGCCACGGTGTTGGTGACTCCGGAACCGGCCGGGGCCGCCTTGCTGGATGCGGCTGCGGTAATGGACCGGTTGCGTTCGCCGGGAGGCTGCCCGTGGGACGCCGAGCAGACCCACCGCTCGCTGATGCCCTACCTCATCGAGGAGGCCTACGAGCTCTACCAGGCGCTGGAAGACAGCGACCACGAAGCAGTCCGCGAGGAGCTCGGTGACGTCCTGCTCCAGGTGCTGTTCCATGCCCGGGTGGCGCAGGAGCGACCCGGGGGTTTCGACATCGACGCGGTGGCCGGCGATCTGGTCGCCAAACTGGTGACTCGGCACCCGCACGTCTTTGCGGGCAGTGAACAGGTGCATACCGCCGCCGAACAGGAAATCCGGTGGGAGCAACTCAAGCGCACTGAAAAGCGCCGCGAGTCCAGCCTCGACGGAGTGGCGCTGGCCCAGCCGGCGGTGGCACTGGCAGCCAAGCTGGTATCCCGGGCAACCAAGGCCGGCCTCCCGCCTGACCTGCTGCCCGGCGCTGTCAATCCACGCGGTACCGGTGCATCGTTGTTCGCGTTGTCAGCCGCGGCCAAGCTGGCCGGTGAGGACCCCGAAGCGGCACTGCGCTGCGCCGCCCGTCGTTTTGCCGACGATGTGCGCACCGCGGAACGCTCCGCCCGAGCCGCCGGGTTGGACACCGCCCAGCTCACGGCCTGTCAATGGCGGGAGCATTGGCCTGAGGCGAGTCGCTAGCGGGGACGTATCCCTCCAGCGTCACCGTCGTTGATCTGTGATATGAGTGGCGACGAGCGAGCCGGCGCACGAACCGGGGGGATCGGGAAGTCCAGTTGCGCGTGGCTTCGCCGCGGAGGGCCGCGAGTTTCGCATTACGTGGTGCGCGGCGTCCTGTCAGGTGGCGCGTTGGCCTGCGCTGGCTTGGTGCTGGTCGGTCTGGCTTCGGTGGCCGCACCCTTGCCCGATCGCGGGCTCGCCGCTCCGGCTCCGGCTGCGCTTGCCGCGCCGGCTGCCCTGCCTGACGTCGCGGAACCGGTCGCGCAGCCTATCGCCGAGACGGCGCCCGCCCAGCAAGCTAACCAACCCGCCCGCCAGACCGTCACCATCCCGGTGCAGATCCCCCCCGCACCGGATAAGCCAGTGGGTGGGCCTCAGCTGGCCTTTGCCGATTGGGCTCTGCGGATGTCGCGGGTGACCAACATCCCGCAGCGCGCGCTGGAAGCCTACGCCAACGCGCACGCGCAGATGGCTGCCGCGCATCCGACCTGCCATATCACCTGGGTGACCTTGGCCGCTATCGCTGCCGTCGAATCCAAGCACGGTGGCTTCGAAGGCCGCACTCTGCTACCGGACGGACGGCCGTCCTCGCCGATCATCGGAATCCCGCTCAACGGTGCTCCCGGCGTCAAGGCCATCGCAGACACCGATGGCGGCCTGCTGGACGGCGACAAGGTGTGGGATCACGCTGTCGGGCCTTTCCAATTCATTCCGTCCACCTGGGCGAAATGGCGCGCTGACGGCAATAGGGACGGGATCACCGACCCACAGAATATCGACGACGCCTCGCTGGCGGCAGCACAGTATCTGTGCGCGGACGATCGCAATCTGAGCTCGGGTGATGGCTGGCTGCGAGCGATACTGTCCTACAACGACTCTCTCGGCTACGCCCAAGAGGTTTACGGCTTTGCTCAGAGCTATGCTCGCAGTGCCAAAGGTGTTGTCTGAGTCCTGAGGGTTACTGGGGGTGCTAGCGGCTGGCTATCCGCATCCGCACTTCATTCAGCGCTTCTTGGTAGTCGGGAGTGGGATTCATCGCCACCGCCATCGCAAGCTGCGCGCGAGCCTCCTCGAGTCGGCTTTGCCGTTGCAATGTGCGGCCCAAGGCGAATCTCGCATAGTGGTCGGAGGGGTTGTGCTCGAGTACCCGGAGAAAGGCCTGTTCGGCGCGGCGCAATTGGGCGGACTGCAAGTAGGCTCGTCCGGCCAGTAACTGCACACTGGGCGCGTCGGGCTCAGCGTCGAGAACCGGGGCCAGCTCCCGCAGGGCTTCCAGCGGGCGCCGTTGTAAGACCAGCGACTCGGCGAGCCGGAACTGCTCGACGACGTCCCGGGGTCGGTCGGCGGCTGTCATGGTCACACCAACGGTACGCGGATACACGCTGTTACACGAGAGCTGACACTCGATAACCGCACTCGATCACCGGCGCGCGCCTCCGACCGGGGATGCGCAGGCGTGGTTACCCTATTGCTGCCCACTGCTGACGAGGAGTGTCTGTGGCCGTCATCGAGGAGGTCGGAGCCCGGGAGATCCTGGACTCGCGGGGAAACCCCACTGTCGAAGTTGAAATCGCGCTCGATGACGGCACGCTGGCTCGCGCCGCGGTGCCCTCAGGCGCGTCCACTGGACAGCATGAAGCGGTCGAGTTGCGGGACGGTGATCCCGGGCGCTTCGACGGCAAGGGTGTTGAACGTGCGGTGGCGGCGGTGCTGGATGAGATCGGGCCGGAGCTGATCGGCATCGAGGTGATCGAGCAGCGGCTGATAGATCAGAAGCTGGTCGATCTGGACGGCACACCGGACAAGTCGCGGCTGGGAGTCAACGCGATCCTTGGCGTATCGCTGGCGGCGGCCAAGGCGGCTGCCGAGTCCAGCGGTCTGGAGCTGTTCCGCTACGTCGGTGGCGTGAATGCGCATGTGTTGCCGGTGCCGATGTTCAACATTCTCAATGGTGGCGCGCATGCCGACACCGGAGTCGATGTGCAGGAGTTCATGATCGCCCCTGTCGGCGCAGACTCGTTTCGCGAGGCTCTCCGTTGGGGCGCGGAGGTTTACCATGCGCTGAAGTCGGTCCTCAAAGCCGACGGATTGCCGACCGGACTCGGCGATGAGGGAGGATTCGCACCCGATCTGCCCGCCGCGACGGAAGCGTTGGACCTCATCGCCACCGCGGTGGACAAGGCCGGTTACAGCCTCGGCCGGGATATCGCCCTCGCGTTGGACGTAGCCGCCAACGAGTTCTTCGCCAACGGTGCCTACACCTTCGAGCGCAGCAAGCGCAACGCCGAGCAGATGATCGACTACTACGCTGACCTGATCGGCACTTACCCACTCGTGTCCCTTGAGGATCCGCTGGCCGAGGACGACTGGGATGGCTGGGCGCGGTTGACCGCGGAGCTCGGCGATCGGGTACAGATCGTCGGCGACGATATCTTCGTCACCAATCCGGAACGGCTGGAAGAGGGCATCAACCGTCGGGTGGCCAACGCGCTGCTGGTGAAGGTCAACCAGATCGGCACGCTGTCGGAGACGCTGGACGCGGTGGCACTCGCCCAGTCCAACGGGTACCGCTGCATGATCAGCCACCGTTCCGGCGAGACCGAGGACACCACGATCGCCGATCTGGCGGTGGCGCTGGGCTGCGGGCAGATCAAAAGCGGTGCGCCGGCGCGGTCGGAACGAGTGGCGAAGTACAACCAGCTGCTGCGCATCGAGGAAGCTCTGGGAGACGCCGCTCGCTACGCCGGGGACCTGGCGTTCGCCCGGTTCGCTCCGGAGGGCTAGGCCGCGATGGGCGATGCCGGAGCGACCAGGCACTATGGTGCGCCCGGTGACCGCGCGCCGATCCGTCCGCTGGGGGTACGGATCGGTTACGCGGTGGGCGTCACCTCGGGCCGCCGGGCGGCGCTGCTCGCTGCGGTGATCTGCGTGCTGATTCTCAGCGTGGCCGTACCGTTGCGCAATTACGTGAGCCAGCGCGCTGAGCTGTCGGCCGTCCACGAGCAGCAGCAGATCCTTACCGACAAGATCGCGGAGTTGGAGCGCCGACGGGTGCTGCTGGCCGATCCGGAGCACATCGAGA
>DATFDO010000230.1:0-26962 GCA_035252045.1 Pseudonocardiaceae bacterium | reverse complement strand
CAGCTGCTGCACCGTTCCGGAGACCTGCACCGGGACGGCTGACCCCGGGCCGAAGGACACCGGTTCGGAGTTCGGGCTGTGCAGCTCGATGCGACCGGCCACCCGGGTGTGCATCCAGTCGGCGAGATCTCGCACCAGCGCGGTGGCGATGTCCGCAGGCATCGCGTCGATCTGCGCTCCAGCATCGAGGTCCACGAGGTGCAACCACAGTTCCCGCACCCGGACCCATGGCACCGAAAAAGCACGCACCGGGCCATGCCTGGTGCCTACGGTAGCTGCCCAGTCAGCCGCGGACAGTTGCTGCGCGGCCGCGGCGAACGCTGCGCCGGTGCGGCGTACATCGTTGAGCTGCTCAGCCTGCGGTCGAGCCGCGCCGGCTTCGATGTCGGTGTCGCGGGCCTGGGCTGACGGGTACATCGGGGTCTCGATTCCGGTCCGCGCCCAGGTGAGCAGGCGGCACAGCGCCTCGGCGTTGCGAGCGACGTGGGTCACCACGTGCCCGCGGGTCCAGCCGGGCAGCCTGCAGGGTCCGCGCAGGTCGTCCAGCTGCATGACGGCCTGTTCAAACCGCACCTGACCCTCGGCGACCCAGGACAGCTCCCGATCCGGGCTGCTCACACCCAGCGACGCTACAAGATTGCAGCAGGCCGGTAGGCGGCGGCGTGGGGATAGCGGGTCACCACCGCGTCGACCGCGGCGACGACCGCCGCGACCTGCTCGGTGGCTGCCCCGGTGAACGGCAGCCGGCTGTCTGCCGCCAGCCGGTCGAGCAGGTCGTTGACGGCGCCCTTCTCCCGCATCGCGACGGCGACGGCGACGGCGTGCTCCCTGATCACCTCGTGTGCGTTTTCCCGTCCCATCCCGGCCCGGACGGCTGCCATCAGGATCTTCGTGGTGGCCAGGAACGGTAGGTAGCGCTGCACCTCTCGGTCGATCACCTCCGGGTAGGCGCCGAACTCGGCAAGCACCGTGAGGAAGGTCTCGACCAACCCGTCGAAGGCGAAAAACGCGTCCGGCAGCGCCACCCGGCGCACCACCGAATCGGACACGTCGCCTTCGTTCCACTGCCCGCCGGCCAGCTCGGCCACCATCGAGGCGTAGCCGCGCAGCACCACGGCCAGGCCGTTGACCCGCTCGCACGAGCGGGTGTTCATCTTGTGCGGCATGGCACTGGACCCCACTTGACCAGGCTGGAACCCTTCGGTGACCAGTTCATGGCCGGCCATCAGCCGGATCGTGGTGGCCAACGACGACGGACCCGCGGACAGTTGCACCAGGCAGGTCAGCACCTCGTGGTCCAACGACCGCGGGTAGACCTGGCCGACACTGGTCAGCACCCGGCTGAAGCCCAGATGTTCGGCCACCCGCTGCTCCAGCTGGGCAAGCGCGGCGGGATCACCACCGAGCAGGTCCAGGATGTCCTGAGCCGTGCCCATCGGACCCTTGATCCCGCGCAGCGGGTAGCGGGCGAGCAGCTCCTCGAGCCGGCAGAACGCCACCAGCAACTCGTCGGCCGCGGTGGCGAACCGCTTGCCCAACGTGGTGGCTTGGGCCGCGACGTTGTGGCTGCGTCCGGTCATCACCAGCTCGGCGAACTCCGCGGCGCGCGCCGCCAGGGTGGCCAGCACGGCGACGCAGCGATCCCGCACGCGCGTCAGCGACAGGCGAATCTGCAGTTGCTCGACGTTCTCGGTGAGGTCTCTGGACGTCAGTCCCTGGTGGATCTGCTGGTGACCGGCCAGCGCGTTGAACTCCTCGATGCGCGCCTTGACATCGTGCCGGCTGGCCTGTTCCCGGGCCGCGATGGAGGCGAGGTTCACCTCCGGCACCACCCGCTGGTAGTCGTCGAGCACCTGCTGCTCGACCGGCAGGCCGAGATCGGCCTGGGCTCGCAGCACCGCCAGCCACAGTTGCCGCTCCAGCACCACCTTGTACTCCGGCGACCAGAGCCGGACCAGTTCAGCCGAGGCGTACCGCGCCGCCAGCACATCGGGGATCACCACCGCAGCCTACGGCCGCCGCATGTCGCGCCCATCTGCCCGGTGTGTCGCGCCCATCTGCCCGGTGTGTCGTGCGTCGAGGCACGTATTTCTCAGCCGCCAGCAGCGCTCAGATCAATCAACCACCGGAAGGACTGACGGATGCGCGTGATCGAGGCGGGTACCTTGCTCGCGGTGCGGGCCAGCCGCCTTTTCGACGGAGATCGGGGATTCGGGCCGAGCACTGTCCTGGTCAGTAGCGGCAGGATCGTCGATGTTGATACCACCGGCGCGGCGCCGCCGGCCCACGCCGACGTGCTCGACCTGGGCGACGATGTCTGCCTGCTGCCGGGGCTCATCGATGCGCACGTCCACCTCGCCTTCAACGCGAGCGCCGATGTCGTCGGCGGACTGGCCGCCGTTGACGACGCGAAGCTGCTGGACCAGATGGCTTGGGCCGCCCGTCAGGCACTGCAGGCGGGCATCACAACCGTGCGAGACCTGGGTGACCGCAGCTTTCTGGCGCTGAGGTTGCGCGACCGGCTCGATGCGTGGGGCGATCCGGGACCGCACATCCTCGCTTCTGGCCCACCGATCACCATCCGCTCGGGTCACTGCCATTTCTTGGGTGGAGTCGCCGCCGGAGTACAGGCGCTGCGCGCCGCGGTCCGGGAGCGGGCCGAGCGCGGCTGTGAGGTTGTCACCGTGATGGTCAGCGGTGGTCACCTCACACCGGGCAGCTGCGTGCACGACTCGCAGTACAGCCTCGCCGATCTGCGCCTGATTACCACCGAGGCGCACCGTCTCGGGCTGCGCACCGCAGCCTACGTGCACAATCCGCGTTCAGTCGCCGATGCCGTCGCGGCCGGCGTCGACACCCTTGAGCACGTCACGTTCCGCACCCCGGACGGGGTGGATGCCGACGCCGCGACTGTGGACGCGATCGCCGAGTCGGGCGCCGTGGTGAGCGTGCCGGTCGGCGACGTACCTGGCCGCCAAGACATGCCGGCTTCCATCGCCCGCCGCCTCGAAATCATGATTGACAGCTGGGCGCGGCTGCATCGCCATGGTGTTCGCATCGTGCCGGGCACCGACGCCGGAATATCCCCGAGCAAGCCGCACGACGTACTGCCTTACGGGCTCACCGCGCTCGGTGGGCTGGGGATGACGAACCTCGAGGCGCTCCGGGCGGCCACCTCAGTCGCGGCCGACGCCTGCGGGCTCACCGGCCGCAAGGGCCGGCTGACACCGGGGGCCGATGCCGATCTGCTCGCGGTTACCGGGGATCCGCTCGCCGACATCCACGCAGTCCACGACGTCGCCGCCGTGATGCAGGGCGGCCGCTGGACGCGCCGAGGTTGATGCAGCGCCGAGGTTGTTCACCTGGACGCGACACGGCGTGCCCCTGGACGCGACACGCGGGCACAGCGGCACGACACGCGGGCGCTAGGGCACGACACGCCGGATGAGGTCGAGAGTCTCGTCGGCCCAGCCGAGGACATCGAGGCCCGCCGTGATGTTGGCTGGGGGGCGGGTCAGCAGGGTGTCGCGGCGGATCAGGCGAGCGAAGTCAACCCGGACCGGTCCGATCCGCGGGGTCTGCCCATCACGCTGATAGAACACCACCCCGGCGCGCACCATGATGTCGATCAGTTCCTGGGCGATGATGCCGTAACCCACCGTGGTCGGGTGCATGCCGTCCAGCGAGAACAACCCACCACTGCGCCGCCCGGTGGCGTCACTGGTGAGAAACCGCGAGTCCGGCACCGGAGACAGCGCAGCCAGCTCGGGCGGCAACGGGTACGGCCGCCACCAGCTGGGACGCGCAGCCGGGCTGTCCAGATAGCGGCGCGACGCCAGCCGATCAAGCACGCCCGCGATGTCCAGCAGGTACCAGTCCCGGCCCTGCCGCCTGCCGTTGGCGACCACCAGGGTGATGGCGTCGTTGTACTGGTCGATGGCGCTGTCGACAGCACGCGCTTCGTCCCCGGTGATCGACGGATCGCGGCCCACCTCGAACTTGCTGTCGGAGATCCACGGGCGGGTGTAGTAGGGGAAATACCGCGAGTCCGGCGCGAGCTTGCCGTCCACCCCGCGGGCGATCGGCGCGATGGTCACGTGCGGGACCGTGCACCAGATCACGTGCCGGGCGCGGATTGCCTGCACCTTGTCCACGACGTGGGCCAGCTCGGCGATGAAGTGGGTGGGCCGCCAGACCGTGAAGTCGCCGTTGCGCGCGAGGTCGTCGTAGCCCGGCCCGCTCCACACCACGCTCAACTGGGTCACGGCACCCAGCGCATTGTTCGCACCCAGGCACACCACCAGCGTCTCGATGCCGTGTTCAGGATCGCCGCTGGTCTCGGCGCCCAGCGCAGCTGCGGCGTCGAACACGGTGCTGCGCCGATCGGCTTCGGTGATCCTGGGCAGCATCCGAAGCGCCGCGCGCGCGCCGTGGTTCTGCACAATCTGATGTACCAGGTCGTCGGTGGGCTGCCCGATCTCGGCCGCGCAGCTGTCCGCGGTGCGATCCAGCGCATCGCGCAGACCCCAGCCATACATCGCCAGCACGTGGTTGGTGGCCGCCGGGGCGGGCGGCACCGAGCCGGGGCCACGCTCCCAGTAGTCCTCCACCTGGTCGGCGAACTGCCGGGCGGCAAACAGCGCCATCGGCAGTTCCCACCAGCTCAGCTCGGCGCCGAAACGTTCCTCGAGCACACGCATCAGCAGCTCGATGTTCAGCGGCAACCCGCCGGGGCCGCCGTAGAGCGGGTAGCGCAGCCCGTCCCAACCCAGCTCATAGGCGATGGTCACCGGATACGACAGGTCGGTCTGGTAGATCGCACCGCTGGCGAATCCCTGAGTCAGCGAATCACCGATGGTGACCAGCCGGTTGGCCGGGGCGCCCTGCCAGCTGGTCTCGACCGGGATGCCGAGCGTGGGATCCCACACCGGCTCGCGCGCTTCGGTGGTGATGACGACATCGTCGGGAGGGCTCATCGCCAACGCCGATCAACCGGTGGTATCGGCCGGCCTGGACCGTTGCGCCTGCCGCAACGCGTCGATCACCATTTCCAGCCACCGCAGGCTACGGCGGTAACTTTCGGTGTCCTGAGCCGACGGCGCCGGGGGCAGCACGCGGTCGGGCGAACCGGTGATGCTGACCCGTCCGGAGACGTCCAGCACCACGTGCAGGGTTTCCAGCATCCAGCCCCATTCAGCAGCAGACGGGTAACCCCGGCCCGGCAGTTGGACCACGCCGCCGTGACGGGGCAACGTGCCGAGCACCCGGGTCAAACTGTGCTCCAGATCGTGCAGCACCCACCCTTCCCACAGCTGCCGGACCGGTCCGGTCTCCTTAGTTCCGCACCAGTAGTCCACGACGTAGGCCAGCCGGCCGTCGATGGTGCCGATGGGTACCGGCAGGCCGGTGACTTCGGCCAACGGGTCGTCAGTACAGCCGGCGAGTTGCCAGCGCACCAGTTCACGCAGCCATGACCATTGTTCACGGAGGAAGCGAACACCTTCCGGCGACAACGTCAACAGCAGTTGCTCGCCTTGGCGGTCGCAAATGACCATGGTGCTGCTCAGCCTCCACTTCGAAATGATCGTCGAGGAGGCTATCGCGTCAAGCACCTGCAAACCGGCCATCTTCGCGGCGCGTCGCTCTCGATCCGATATCGCGACGGTAATGCCCGCCAGGCAGGTGAACCTGCTCGACACGCTGGTAGGCCTGCTTGCGCGCGGCCGCCAGATCGACGCCGGTGCCCAGCACCGACAGCACCCGGCCACCCGCCGAGACGACCGCTCCATCGTGGCGTCGCCGGGTGCCTGCGTGCAGCACGCCGAGGCCGGTGGCGCCAGTGATCACATCTCCGATCCTGGGCGTACCGGGATACCCCTCGGCGGCCACCACGACGACCACCGCCGCCCCGGCCTCCCACTGAAGTGGTGGCTGCTGGGACAGCGTCCCGGTGGCGGTGGCCATCAGCAGCCCGGCCAGCGGAGTACCCAGCAGGGCCAGCACCACCTGGGTTTCCGGATCACCGAAGCGGCAGTTGAACTCGATGACCTGCGGGCCCTCAGCGGTCAGCGCGAGGCCCGTATACAGCAGCCCGGAAAACTCAACGTCGCGGCGCGCCAGCTCGTCCACCACCGGCTGCACGATCTTCTCGACCACCTCGGCTGCCAGCGACTCGGATGCCCAGGGTAACGGTGCGTAGGCGCCCATCCCGCCGGTGTTCGGCCCGACGTCGCCCTCACCGACTCGCTTGAAATCCTGGGCCGGGAGCAGTGGCACCACGGTGCGATGGGCGTCGACCAGACAGAAAAGCGAGACCTCGGGACCGTCGAGATAGGACTCCAGCAGCACCGGGTGGCCACCGTCGAGCAGGGTCAGCGCGTGCGCCCGGGCCACTTCCAGATCGCCGGTGACCACCACTCCCTTGCCCGCGGCCAGCCGATCATCCTTGACCACCCACGGCGACCCGAAGCGGCTCAACGCCGCGTCCAACCGGCCGGGGTTGTCCACCAGTTCGCTGCGCGCAGTCGGCACACCCGCGGCGGTCATCACATCCTTGGCAAACGCCTTGGAGCCCTCGATCTGCGCCGCGCCGGCGCCGGGACCGAAGCAGGCGATACCGGCTGCGCGTACCGCGTCGGCCGCCCCGGCCACCAACGGCACCTCCGGCCCAATCACCACGAGATCAGCGGCCCAGGAGGTGGCTAGTTTCGTGATGGCAGCGGAATCCGTGACGTCCACGCTGAGCTGCTCGGCCACCGCGGCGGTGCCGGCATTGCCGGGCGCGCAGGACAGCGCGGTGACCACCGGATCGCCAGCCAGTGCCAGCACCAGCGCATGCTCCCGGGCACCGGCACCGATCACGAGGATTCGCACGGTGCGGAGGGTACGGCTCCTTACCCGGTGATCACCGAGAGACTGGAAAAATAACCCACTCACCGACTGTAACGATCGGTACCCTATAGGGGGCGTTGCATTAACTCGACCCGGCTTGATGGCGACGCTGCGTGCGGATGGGGCGCCACATGAGCAGTCCAACCGAGCCTGCCTCACGGGCGGCCCTGGCGCGCGCCTGGGTGGACGCGGTGGGTCCGACCATCGACGTGCCGTTACCGCGGGAGACGGTCGAGCAATGCCTGCGGGATAACGTCGATCGGCTCGTCGATGCACTCCAGCAGGAGCCGTTCCACCCGGAACCTGTCACGGAGGCCGCTGCCGCGCTGGTGGGCCGGGGCATCGCCGGCCAGCACAGCTTGGCTCACACCGTGGATCTGCTCGGCCGGGTGCTGCCCAGCCTGCCCGAGCTCAGGGACGTCGACGAGCTGACCGGCAAGATCGCGTCCGCGCTCGGTGCCGTTGTCGCGGGGGTACACCACCGCGCTGCGCCACCGCCACTTCGACGAACGCAACGCCTGGTTCCGCGAGGTGTTCAACTCTGCCCCGGTGGGCATGGTGATCAGTCGCCTGGACGGCACCGTCGTCGAGACCAACGGTGCGCTCACCGAACTCCTGTACTACCGACCCGCCGATCTCGCCGGACGCGAGCTGGCCGAGGCCTTCCACCCGGATGACGCGGCGCTGCTGCGGGCCGGGTACCAGTCGCTCCTCGAGGGCAAGCGGGGACGCCTGCAACGCCGGGCCAAGGTGATCACCGGGCGCGGCGACGCCACCTGGGTCGCGCTGACGGTGTCGCTGCTGCGCGACCCGGAGGGCACGGCGATCCGCTACCTCACGATGGTGGAAGACATCGCCGAACGCCAGCTACTCGAGCAGCGGGTACGACATCAGTCGCTGCATGACCTGCTCACCGGGTTGCCCAACCGGCTGCATTTTGCGATCCACCTCGAAGAGCAGCTCGAACGCGACCGCAACGCCGCCTTCCTGGTCTGCAAGATCGACTTAGACTGTTTCGGGGTTGTCACCGACGGGCTCGGCATCAGCATCGGCGATCTGCTCCTGCGATCGGTCGCCGCGCGGCTGGAATCGCTGGTCGCTGCAGAACGGGCCTTCGTCGCGCGCATCGATGCCGACGAGTTCGCCATCCTCATCGAAGAATCTCCGACTACACCCAACGCAGCCAGCTTGGCCGCACGCATCAATGCCGAGCTGTCCGAACCGGTTTACCTCGCCGGCCGGGGACTGGCCGTCTCTGCCTGCCTCGGCATCGCGCGACGCACCGCCGGCGAGACCGAGGCCAAAGAGCTGATCCGAGCCGCGGAGGCAACGCTACATCGGGTCAAGCGGACCGGCCGTGGGCAGTGGGGCCTGTACGACCCGTCCGTCGATACGCAAGATCGGATCCAGTACGCGCTGGCCACCGAGATGCCCGGAGCCTGGGAGAACGGCCACGTCACGCTGTCTTACCAGCCGCTGGTACGGCTCGATCCGGCCGCGGCGGACACCGGTCACACCGTGGCGCTGGCGGCACTACTGGGTTGGGACCATCCAGAGCACGGCGTCGTGCAGCACGACGATTGCCTCGCTCTCGCGGAGCAAACCGGCCTGGTTCTCACCATCGGGCGGTGGATGCTCCGGCAAGCCTGCGAGCAGCTGCGAGCGTGGCGCGATCAACGCGGCGCGGCGGTACCGGCGGTGCGCATCGACCTGACCACGTATCTGACCCAGGACCCCGATCTGGTCGAGCTGGTGCAGGACATCCTGGCGGAAACGCGGCTAGGGCCGGCGGACATCCAGCTCGGAATGCCGACCGAAGTGGTTGCCGCAGCGCATGGCGATGCCGTGGACAACGTGAGCACTCTGGCGGATATCGGGGTACGCATCGTGCTCACTCGTTACGGCGAGGCGGTGGGCAACCTCGCCTTGCTGGAATCGGTGCCGGTGGCAGGTGTGGAGCTGGCCGAGCCGCTGGTTCGCATCGCTGCCACCACACCCGACTCGGTGGTAGGTCCCGCGTTGGCCGTCCTGGTGCCGTTGATTCGCCGCACTGGCGCAGCTGTCCTGGTGACCGGGATCGATTCCGCCGAGCAGGCAGCCTGGTGGCGCGAGATCGGGGCCGATTCCGGCCGCGGCGCAGCGCTGCCACTTGGTGGCCCTTCACGTACCGCCAACCCCGGCTTCAGCGGTCCGTAACAGCAGCCGACCTGGGCATCTGCGCCTGCGCCAGCAGGTATGTCGCCTCCAACCGCACCGGGCCGCCCCCGGGGGATGCGTGCCGCTCGATCGCGGTGGCCATCTCCTCGGCCCGATCGCCGGCCGCCTCCTTGGCGGCGATGTAGGCCGCCGAGTGCGCGTCGTAGAAGGCGGTCATCTGCTGTGGCGAATCGAAATGCCACGGCAGCGACCGGCGCTCGATGCTGATGTCGGTGAACTCGGTGCTCAACCGCCGCTCCAGGGTGGCCGGGTCTCCCCAGCTCAGGCTGTCGGGCGCGGCTGAGTCCGGGGGCACGAACTGTTTGATGATCGCGGCCCGCTGGGCTATGTAGCCGTCGGCCGTCCAGGCGGTGACGGCCAACCGGCCACCCGGCTTGAGGACCCGGCGCAGTTGCGCTAAGGCGACATCGGGTCGGGGGGCGAAGATCACGCCGAAGGCGGACAGCACCACGTCGACGCTGTCGTCGGGCAGCGGGAGGTCCTCGACGTCCGCCTCGATCCACTCGACCGCGGGTCCAGTCCGCTCCCGGCCCAGCTGCACCATCCGCGGGGCGATGTCAGCCGCGGTGACGTGTGCACCGCGCGCCGCGGCTCGGATCGCCACGTTGCCGGTGCCGGCCGCAACATCCAGGACCCGTTCGCCGGGTTGCAGTGCGGCTGCGTCGACCAGCACGTCCGCCGCGGGCTCGAGTAGCCGCGCCAGACCGGAGTAGTCCGCCGATCCCCAGAGCTGCGCGGCTGCTTCGTTGCGGTCAGTCATGCCGCGCTGCGCAGTATTGCTACCTCACGGGCCAGGTCCTGGCAGGCTGAGTCCCGCCGAGCAGCCGCAGCCTCCTGCAGCGGCGCAAGCCCGCCCCGCCTAACCGCCACCGAGCGCAACCGCTTGGTCAATCCGATCACTCGGGTCGCGGTCGCGAGCCCGCCACGCAATTCACCGCACCGTAGCTGCGCAGCAGCAAGGAGGCTGAGATTGGTCACTGTGCATAACGCGGCGTGACCCGCTCCATCGATGGCGGCCGACAGAGCAGTGGCGGCGCGATCGAATCGCTGCAGCGCGAAATAGGTACAGCCCTCAACGTGCGGCAGCGTGCTTGCAAAGTGCCGCCAAGGCCGTGGCTCGTCTTGGGCCTCTTCATAGCTGCCCTGGGCCCGCCGCAATGTGTGAATCGCCTCGGTATCGAGGCCGAGCAACCCTAGGGACCAGGCGCAATCGAACTCTACCTTTGCACGAGCCAGCGGGCTGGGCGCGGCCGCCACGCCGAGCTGAAATAACTTGAGTGCCTCGTTCGGCAGCTCAACGTCGAGCTCCAAACGCCCCAAACAGTCCAGGGCGAAAACGGCACGCAACAATTCACCTGATGCGCCAGCGCAATCCATGCTACGGATGAAGTGCTGGCGGGCAAGAGCACCCAGCCCGGCATCATAAGCCGTGCTCGCCGCATTGCGGTGCGCATCGGCCAGCGCCACGAGCAACCGCTGGCGGACTGGCTCCGCCATCTCGGCCCCGAGCAGCGCCTCGCTGTTGCGCGTATGCGCTGTGAGCGCGCCGGTCATCGGGATACCACCCAGATTGCGGGCAAGCTGGTCAAGCCGTTCGGTGGTTGCCGCCACCTGAGCGACATCAATCAGCGCCACCCGGCGTGGCACCGGAGTCGGGGTGTTCCTAACGCGGATCGGCTCTGCGGGACCGAGCGCTGGCTCGCCCCGCAGCACGGCGACAGCATGCCGGAGCAGGTTGGCGTCACTGAGGTCTCCGGTCTGCGGATCCTGCTGCACCGCAGGCGCTGGATTCGGTTCGTACGCCAGCCCCATCCAGCCACGGGGTATACCCAGCCCGTCCGCGATCCGCTCCAGCAGGACCACCGACTGCACCTGCCGGCCGGAAATGATTTCCGAGACCTCAGACTGCTTCTGCCCGGTAGCGTGCGCAATGCTCGCTTGCGTGACGCCGGCGTCGCGCAGCATGCGGTACACGGCGGCGATATCGCGTTGCGCCAACGCCCGGCGCGACGTCGGACCGGTCAGCAGGTCGGCAAAGGTCGACAAAACGCTCTCCGGATGGCTGTCAAGTGTCAGGTGCCACACCATGAGGGGTCCTGCGCAGTGTAGCTACGCCAGTACTTTCGGGTGGTCAGGCAAAGACACCGGAGGTTTCCCATGCTCGACATCCCCACCGCCCAGCCGCTCGCCACGTTCTGCGGTGACTGCGACTGCGGCTGCCCGCAACTGTTCGTCGATGAATCCGCCCCGCCCGAGCAGCGCGTCGTGCTCACCGACGACTTCGGCTCCCGGGTCCGGATGAGCGCCGCACAGTTCGGCGACCTGCTCGCCCAAGCTAAGAGTGGGGCACTGGACGCCATCGTCTGATCCGCACCACCTGCGATGTCGCCGAGTTCGACAGCGGCCGCTGTGTCGAACTCGGCGACAGCAATGCTCTGATCAGACCAGGCGTTGATCGGGGTAGCACCAGCGCCAGCTCTCGCCGGGCTCGGCGGAGCGCATCACCGGGTGTTCACAACGGACGTAGTGCGCGGTCGCGTGGCGGTGCGGGCTGGAGTCGCAGCAGGCCACGTGCCCGCAGGTCAAGCACATCCGGAGATGGGCCCACACCGACTCGCCCAGTGCCGCGCAATCTTCGCAGCTCGCGGGCTGTGACAGCTCTGGAGCCGGGACGGGTAGCTGCGCGACGTGTTCACAGGTCATCGACTAGCTCCCGGTGCATGCTGACCTCATGGACGGTATGCGGCTGATCCTGCTCGTGCTGGGCGCACTTCTGGTGACCGCGGTGAGTCGCCGGCTGCGCGTGCCCGCGCCGCTCACGCTAGTCGTTGCGGGTTTAGCCATCTCCGCAATTCCCGGCGTCCCGAACTACGAGCTCGACCCGGACCTGGTGCTGTACGGGATCTTGCCGCCGTTGCTGTACTCCGCAGCGCTGGACAGCTCGGCGATCCAGATCAGAGCGAACATCCGGCCGATCGGGTTGCTTGCAGTGGGATTGGTGCTGTTCAGCATCGTGTGCGTCGGGCTGGTCGCCTGGTGGTTGGTGCCTGGCCTGCCGCTGCCGTCAGCCGTGGCGTTGGCGGCTGTGGTGGCCCCGCCGGACGCGGTGGCCGCGGTCGCGATTGGCCGGCGCCTGGGACTACCCCGCCGGGTGATGACCCTGCTGACCGGGGAGAGCCTGTTCAACGACGCCACCGCGCTGACCGCGCTTCGCGTCGCGGTGGCCGCCGCGGTGTCAGGGGTCGGCTTCTCGCTGTGGTCCGGGGTAGGTGGGTTCGTGCTCACCGCGGCCGGTGGCGTGCTGTTGGGTGCTGTGCTCGGTCGGGTGGTGCACCAACTCCGGCTGCGACTGCACGAGCCCAAGCTGGAAAGCGCCGTGGGCCTGGTGGTGCCTTTCGCCGCATACGCGCTGGCAGAGCAGCTACACAGCTCGGGGGTGCTCGCGGTGGTGGTGACCGGGTTGTATCTGGGTCACCATGCTCCGCAAGCCGGCTACGCCACCCGGCTGCTGGACCAGGCGGTGTGGCAGTCCGCGGACACGGTGCTCGAGGCGTTCGTCTTCGCGTTGATCGGCCTGCAGCTACCTGCCGTGGTCCGCGGGGTAGGTGCCGTCGGTCCGCTACTGATCGCCGCGGCGGCGGTGATCGCGACGGCGGTGCTGGCGCGGGTGATATGGGTGTTCCCGGCCACGTACCTGCCCCGGCTGCTGTCGCGCCGGGTGCGTACCCGGGACCCCGCGCCGCGGTGGCAGGTTCCGGCGGTGATCTCCTGGGCGGGGATGCGCGGGGTAGTCACCCTGGCCGCGGCCTCAGCCGTGCCGCGGGTCACCGATTCCGGCGCCGCGTTCCCGGGTCGATCCGAGATCGTTTTCCTGGCGTTCTGCGTCACCGTGGCAACGCTGCTACTGCACGGGCTCACCCTTCCCTGGGTGATCCGCCGCCTGGGCGTCGAGGGTCGCGAATCCTTCCAGGACGCGCTGGCCGAGGCCGATGCCGTGCACGCCGCGACGCAAGCCGCGCTGGAACGGCTGGAAACCGCCTCGGACGGCGCGCCGGAGTCGGTGACCGCCCGGTTACGCAAACTTGCCGAGCACCGTAGCCACAGCGTGTGGGAACGGCTTGGGCGTCCGGAAACAGAACTCGGCGAGGCCCCCAGCGTGATCTACCGCCGATTGCGGCTGGACATGCTCGCCGCTGAACGCGAAACGCTGGTGGGGTTGCGCGACGCCGGGCGCATCGATGACGAAGTCCTCTCCCGCACTCTCCGCGACCTCGATCTCGAAGAAGCCATGCTCACCCGCTGACCCCTGCACCAAACCCCGACATGGAGACATACCGGGGTTTCTGGGTCCTGATGACTCCGACGTGTCCACGTCGGGGATCAAAGATCGTGGAGCGTGATCGTTTGGTCGCGGCTGGGGCCGACTCCGATCGCAGAGATCCGCACTCCGCACAGTTGCTCGAGCCGGCTGATGTACGCGCGGGCGTTAGGTGGCAGCTCATCGGCGTTGCGGCATTGCGACAGGTCCTCCCACCAGCCGGGCAGCTCCTCGTATACCGGGACGGCGTGGTGGACGTCGGTCTGGGTCATCGGCATCTCCTCGGTGCGCCGGCCATTGACCTCGTAAGCCACGCAGACCGGCACGGTGTCCAGACCGGACAGCACGTCCAGCTTGGTCAAGAAGAAGTCGGTGATCCCGTTCACCCGGGCGGCGTAACGGCCGATCACCGCGTCGAACCAGCCGACCCGCCGGGAGCGCCCGGTGGTAACCCCGACCTCTCCACCCGCCTTGCGCAACCGCTCAGCCATGGCGTCGTGCAACTCGGTAGGAAACGGCCCCGAACCGACTCGCGTGGTGTACGCCTTGAGGATCCCCACCACTGCGGTGATCTTCGTGGGGCCGATGCCGGCACCGGCGCAGGCGCCGCCCGCCGTCGGGCTGGATGAGGTGACGAAGGGATAGGTGCCGTGATCGACGTCGAGCAGGGTGCCCTGGCTGCCTTCGAGCAACACCGTCTCGCCACGGCGTAGCGCCTGGTCCAGGACCAACCGGGTGTCGGCGATCCGGTGGGCGAAGTGGGCGCCTTGGTCGAGCACGGTGTCCACCACCTGCTCGGCGTCCAGCGCCCGCCTGTTGTAGACCTTGACCAGCACCTGGTTCTTGAATTCCAAGGCAGCTTCGACCTTCTGGCGCAGGATCTTCTCGTCCAGCAGGTCCTGGACCCTGACCCCCACCCGGGCCACTTTGTCCTGGTAGGCCGGCCCGATACCGCGCCCGGTCGTGCCGATCTTGGATTTGCCGAGGTAGCGCTCGGTGACGCGGTCGATCTCGACGTGGTACGGCATGATCAAATGGGCGTCTGCGGAGATGAGCAGCCGTGTAGTGTCCACGCCACGGGCTTGCAGCCCAGCCAGTTCGTCGAGCAGCACGCCGGGGTCCACCACCACGCCGTTGGCGATGACGTTCGTCACCCCGGGGGTGAGGATTCCCGAGGGGATGAGGTGCAACGCGAAGTCCTGGCCGTTGGGCAGCACCACGGTGTGACCTGCATTGTTGCCGCCCTGGTAGCGGACCACCCACTGGACCCGCTCGCCGAGCAGGTCAGTGGCCTTGCCCTTGCCCTCGTCGCCCCACTGGGCACCGATCAGCACGATCGCCGGCATGTGGTACTCCACTGTGGTCGGTTCGGGCGCACCGAGGCGAGCGTAGACCTTCAGGGGGCGGATGTGGTTGAGGCTGTGGTGCTGACCTGCGGGTCTGCTCGCTGGCCAGGACCCGGACCGGTCACTGCGGTGCCAGCGCGTCCAGGTCGCGAAGAACTCGACTCACTGCTGGCCGAATTGGACGATCGGCGCCTGGTGGTCTGCGGCACCGATGCCGACCTCGCCGCCGTGCTGCTGCGGCTGCTGCGCACCGAGGCGCTGGCGAGGGTGCCGGTCGGTTTCGTGCCGGCGGAGCCAACCTCGGCCGTGGCGCGGCTGTGGGAGCTGCCGATCGCGCCCGCGGCAGCAGCCTCGCTCGCGCGCTACGGCGAGCCGGATCTTGTTCCCCTGGTGCGTGACGATGCAGGGGGTGTGCTGGTCGGGCGCGGCGTGGTGGCGCCGCTGGACGGGGTGGCCTACTGCGACGACGAGGTAGTGCTACGCGGGCGCGCCGCCCGGTTGGAGGTCACGCCGGATCGTGAGTTCGGGCTCGTGGTGCGGGTGGTGCGCCGCGGGCTGCCGGTGCACCGGGCTCGGCATGCCGCGGGCCGGGCCGTGCAGCTGGGGTGCCGGCCGACCGGCGTGTGGCGCGACGGCGTTGCGGGCCGGACGACCGACCGCTGGACCTGGTACCGCCACACCGAGGACTGGCGCTTGATCCGCGCCCCCCGCTAATCCCACGCGTGTCGCGCTCTCACTAACCCGCGCGTGTCGCGCTCTCGTGCCCGGTGTGTCGCGCCCGGATGCTCAACTCGAACTTGCGGTTACTCCAGCCCCAAGGCCCCAGCCGCGGCGGGATCGCATTCGTCCAGGAAGTCCCGGCATCGACGGGCCTCGGGATCCTCGCCGATCTCGGCGGCCGCGCGAGCTAGCGCGGCAAGCGCCCGGAGGAAGCCTTGATTGGGCCGGTGCGACCACGGCACCGGCCCGTGACCTTTCCAACCGGCGCGGCGAAGCTGGTCCAGACCGCGGTGGTAGCCGGTGCGAGCGAAGGCGTAGCCGGCTACAGCGTCTCCCTCGTCGAGAGCCCGCACCGCCAGCGCCGCCCACGCGGCTGAGAACTCCGGATACGCCGCGGCTACCGTCGACGGGTCGTTCGCCGCGGCGAGAGCCGCCTCGGCATCCGGTTGCTCGGGTAGCAACGTCGGGTTGGGTCCCAGCAGGTTGCCGTGCACGTTCATCACTCCATCCTGCCGTCCGTGGTGTCCCGATGACCACGCCGAAGGCGGTCGGTGTTGGTAGCCGTTAATAGCAGCGGCGAGGCGGGTTGGTAGCTCTTGAAGCGCCGCTAACCGGCCAGGGTGCGGCCAGCGGAGCGGAGATCTTCGCAGGCCTGCACCACCCGGGCGGCCATCGACTGCTCGGCCAGTTTCAGATAAGACCGGGGATCGTAGAGTTTCTTGTTGCCGACCTCACCATCGATCTTGAGAACCCCGTCATAGTGGCTGAACATGTGCGCGGCGATCGGGCGGGTGAACGCGTACTGGGTATCAGTGTCGACATTCATCTTGACCACTCCGTACGACAGCGCCTGGTGGATCTCGACCGGCTCTGAACCGGATCCGCCATGGAATACCAGGTCCAGCGGTTTGCAACCTGCGGGCAGAGCCAGCTTGCGGGCGGCCACTTCCTGGCCCATTTGCAAGATCTCCGGACGGAGCTGCACGTTGCCCGGCTTGTACACGCCGTGCACGTTGCCGAAGGTCGCAGCGAGTAGGTAACGACCCTGTTCACCGCCGCCAAGGACGTCGACGGTGCGCTCGTAGTCTTCAGCCGTGGTGTAGAGCTTCTCGTTGATCTCGTGGGAGACCCCGTCCTCCTCACCGCCGACCACGCCGATCTCCACCTCTAGAATGATCTTCGCTTTAGCGCAGGCGGTCAGCAATTCAGCGGCGATAGCCAGGTTGCGATGCAACTCGGTGGCCGAGCCGTCCCACATATGGGATTGGAACAGCGGGTTGTCCCCACGGGCCACCCGCTCCTGCGAGATTGCAATCAACGGCCGGACAAAGCTGTCGAGCTTGTTCTCCGGGCAGTGGTCGGTGTGTAGCACGACGTTCACCGGGTACTTCGCCGCTACCACCCGGGCGAACTCGGCCATCGCCACCGCACCGGTGACCATGTCCTTGACCCTGCTTCCGGAGGCGAACTCCGACCCACCCGTAGACAGCTGCACGATGCCGTCGCTACCCGCCTCGGCGAAACCGCGCAGAGCGGCGTTGAGAGTTTCCGACGAGGTCACGTTGATCGCCGGGTAGGCGAACTGGTTGGCCTTCGCCCGATCCAGCATCTCGCTGTAGACCTCGGGCGTCGCAATGGGCATAACGGACGACCTCCGATTTGTGGCGTGCCGGCCAGTCGTGCCGCACACGGTGAGTAGCTCAATCAGACCACCCGCCGGCCCCGCCGGCGATCACACCACCGCCGGTGGGGCCGGCAGTCAGACGGCAGTATTGCCCACCGCCGGAGGCCAGACGCGATCGGATGCGCATGAGGTGGCCCCAGTACGTTTCGGGCGTGGCCCCCGACGAACCACTGGAGCGCAAGACGGTGCAGCAATCGGTTGAAATAACCCTCGGCCACCTGCGGGTGCTGGATGCGCCGCCCGCCCTTGACCCAGACCGGCCGTTGACGTTGGAGGACCTTTATCGCCAGCACCGGATGCGGCTGGTACGGCTGGCGATCCTGCTGGTCGACGAGACCAGCACCGCCGAAGATGTCGTGCAGGAGGCGTTCACCGGGCTGCACCGGCACTGGACGGGACTGCGCGACGAGGCGGCCGCGCTGGGCTACCTGCGCACCGCGGTGGTCAACGGCTCGCGCTCGGTGTTACGTCGCCGTAAGACCGCTCGCGGCTACGTTCCACCGCATCAGGCCAATGCGCGCTCGGCTGAGTCGCTGGCCATGCTCACCACGGAGCACCAGGCGGTGGTCACCGCGCTGGGCCAGCTGCCGCCGCGGCAGCGCGAGGTACTGGTGCTGCGCTATTACGGAGGGATGAGCGAGGCAGAGATCGCCACGGCCACGGGAGTAAGCCGCGGCACCGTCAAGTCCAGCGCCAGCCGTGCACTGGACGCCCTCCAGCGAATGCTGGAGGGGTCGTGAGCGCGTAACCATGTTCGCGCACCGAAGACCACCCACGAGGTCGCCGTGACCGGTGATCAGGTCGGCCGGAAGTTGTCCGCCGCATTGCGCGCTCAGGCGTCCGGACTGGGCGCGAGCCCATCCCAGGTAGCAAACCCCGTTCACCCACCCGTGCCACCGGTGAGACCCGGTCGGCGGCCACTGCATGCCCGCCCGAAACCGTCGGCCTGGACTGTGCTCGTGCTGGCGGCCTTGCTGGGAGCCATGGCCGGCGCGCTGGCCGGCGTGATCAGCACCTGGTGATCGGTAACCTCGCGACGGGTGCACCGACGCCGTTGTCCGGGTCGCCCGCTACCGTGGCACCGTGATGCCCTGCCACCTCGGCACGTCGCTGGCTTTGGGCCCGGCCTGGCTCGATCCGGAGCATTTGCTGCGGATGATGGGTCCGTACGTGGTCGTGGGACTGTGCCTGATCATCTTTGCGGAATGCGGCCTGCTGATCGGATTCTTCCTGCCCGGCGACTCGCTGCTGTTCACCGCCGGCCTGTTTGTTGCCGCAGGTCTCATCGGCTCGCCCATCTGGCTGGTATGCCTGCTGGTCACGGCGTGCGCCGTGGCCGGCAACGTGGTCGGCTACTACCTGGGTTACAAAGCCGGGCCCGCGCTGTTCGACCGGCCGGACTCCCGACTGTTCAGACGCGAGCATGTGAACAAGACACATGCCTTTTTTGACAAGTACGGCGCACGGGCGATCTTGCTGGGCCGTTTCGTGCCGATCGTGCGGACCTTCATCACTGCGATCGCCGGGGTGGGCCGCATGGAACCCCGCAGGTACTTCACCTATTCGGTCATCGGTGGAGTTGCCTGGGCCACCGGAGTGACGCTGCTGGGTTACTGGCTGGGCGCCGTCACCTTCGTGCGAACTCACGTGGAGCTCATCCTCGTCGGCATCGTTGCGCTGTCGCTCGTGCCGATCGTCGTCGAGGCGGTCCGGGCCCGTAAAGCAGTCCACCTGGAGCCGCAGGACCCGGGCGCGGTGGTCCGGCAGGACACCACTACGTGAGTCGCCTCACCCAGGCACCGAACCGCAGGATGGCCAGCGCGGCCGCACCGCGGTTAGGGTGACTACCTCGGTCGAGTAGCGAGATGGGTGTGAATGCCGCCTCCTGACGCACCGGTGACCCGTGCACAACAGCACGCCAACCGCAGTACCCGACGGCTTGCCGCCGGAGCCGTACTCGGTGCGTTGGCGGTGCTGGTCGCGGTCGGGGTGCCGACGAGCAAGGCTGCCCTGCTCGCCGTCGCACCGAACCTGCCCCTCCCGACCACCGTCGCACCACTACGGGCACCCGCGCATACGTGCTTGACCTGGCAACGGCAGGATGCGACCGACGCCAAAGCGGTGAGCTGCACGCAGCCGCACCTGTTCGAGGTCACCGCGACCCTGGATCTCCAGGACTTCGGCGCCAATCAGGCGTTCCCCGATCCGGTGCAATGGCAGCAGCTGGTGGCCCAGCGCTGCACCGAACGCACCACGCAGGCGCTGAACAATCACTTCGACCCCTTCGGCCGGTTCACCGTAGGCGCGATCAAGCCCAGCGAGGCCGGCTGGCAGAGCGGGGACCGGACACTGCGCTGCGGCGTACAGTCGGCCGGCCGCACCGGCATGCTGTTCGCCACCACCGGTGACGTGCTCACCCAAGACCAGTCAGACGTGCATCCGCCCGGCACCTGCCTGGGCAACGACGGCAAATCAGTGGGCGACCCAGTCGATTGCGGGGCATCGCATGCCATCGAGGTCGTCGGGGTGGTCGATCTCAAGAACGCCTTTCCCAACGGGTATCCCGACGAAGCCGCGCAGGACATGGTGCTGAATACCGAATGCACCCGGCTGGGCAGGGATTACTCGGGCGGCCCTGCGGTGGCCACCAACA
The DNA here is from genome assembly GCA_035252045.1 of Pseudonocardiaceae bacterium. Taxonomy (GTDB): domain Bacteria; phylum Actinomycetota; class Actinomycetes; order Mycobacteriales; family Pseudonocardiaceae. Next base: position 7,133 of record DATFDO010000230.1, on the reverse strand, counting down.
AGGGACTTACCTTGTTCTGGGAAACGCTACGTGCACAGAGCTGGCACGCGGGCAGCACCCGGGTGGACTGCCGACTCGGAGCGTTCCTGCCCGATCGTTCCGGTTTCGCTCCGGTGACCGGCAGCGTGAAGGGGCCAGTGCAAATCGGCAAGCAACCTGCGCCTGCGGCTCCACGCGACACGGGAACAGTTCCGGCGATGATACCGCCGGTGGTCCAGGCCGACGCACCACCGCCGCCACCATCCTGATGATCATAGGCGCCGACCGGTTTGATGAGCTGGTGGCTGACGCGCTGGACTTGATCCCACCCCAGCTCGCCGGCGCGATGGACAACGTGGTGGTACTGGTCGAGCCGCGCAACCTTCACGAGCCGGGCTTACTCGGACTTTACGAGGGCGTGGCGCTCACCATGCGGGATTCCCAGTACAGCGGGTTGCTGCCGGATCGCATCACGATATACCGGGATGCTCTCCTCGATATCTGCCGCGACGAGCAGGAACTGGTGCGCGAAGTAGCGGTCACCGTCGTGCACGAAGTCGCTCATCACTTCGGCATCTCCGAGCATCGGCTCCACGAACTGGGCTGGAGCTGACGAACCCGACCGCACTCCTGTCGCCGGAGTTCGACATCAGGGTGGTCCGCCGCCGACCCGACAGCCATACAGTCGAACTCGGCGACAACGAGGCCGGCGCCGTGCGCGAAACGCCGTGGGGTGCCGCGGCGCCAACCTGGGCCGCGGCCGCCGACCCACTGATCGACGTCGCCAGGGTCGGTGCCATCACGCCGGTCGACAACGACGGGGTACCCGGAATCCGATCACCGGCCGCAGTGACCCAACCGGGCGGGATGCCGATCGGGCGAAGACCATTCCCACACTCCGTCCGCTTGCCGGTGCCCCCCGGTAGCAATGCCGGGTCGTGACAATTGCCTCATCGGCAACGCGAGCACCGCACCCGCGCCGACACTCGAACAAGCGCAGGGCGGCAATCGCGGGCGCGGCAGACGCCATCGGGTGGTTTAGCCGGAAACTTTCTGTGAACAAGCCGCTGGCGGGTTGTGACAGCTTGAATTAGTACCTACTCTGTGTAGCGGGGCTTGGCGCGGTAAATAGGTGGTCTGCCGATCAGTCGGCGGCTACCGCTATTTGTCGCGTCGAGACGGGGTGGTAGGTGTGCAGGTCGTCGGTTCCCGCGGCCGTTTCCGCACGATTACGTTGAACTGGGCGTCGGGGCGGTGACCGCCCCCGCCCCGCGCCGGGCTGATCAGTTCGAGCACCCGGCGCTGCTCTACCGTGGTACCGCGGAATATCTCGCTGGCACGGTGCCATTCATCCGCGAGGGGCTGGCCGCCGGTGAACCCGTCGGCTTGGCAGTACCGGGACCGAACCTGCGGCTCATTCTCACCGAGCTGGGTAGCGACGCGGAACGGGTCCGGCTGCTGGATATGACCCGTTCCGGCCGGCACCCGGGGCGGATCATCCCCAACGTGCTGCGCGCCTTCGCCGATTCGCACTCCTCCGGACGGGTGCGGATCGTCGCCGAGCAGCTGTGGGCCGGGCGCAACGTGCGGGAGTACCCGACCTGTGCGCACCAGGAAACTCTGATCAACGTCGCGCTCAGCGGCCGGTTGGTGAGCATGTTGTGTCCCTATGACGCCGACGTGGTAGGCCCGCACACCCTCGCCGACGTGGAGCTCAACCACCCGCGACTGATCGATGCGCGCGGTGACCGGACCAGCACTCGCTACGCGGGCGAACGTGTCATCACCGATGACCGGCTCTGCTCGCACACGATGGGTCCCAGCTTCACCTTCGACGCCACCAGAGCACCCCTGGCCGGGCAATTCGCCTGCGATCAAGCCACCCGGCTGGGCCACACCGGCGATCACGCAGAGCTCAAGCTGATCATCGGCGAGTTGGTGGCACGTACTCTGGTGCACGGCGGAGGTACCGGCAGCCTGCGTATTTGGGCCGAACGCGGCTACCTGGTGTGCGATGTACGCCATGCTGGACACATCCGGGACCTGACCGGAGGCAGTCCGCTGGCCGACCCCAGGAAACCGGACGGCCGTGGCCTGCTGATGGTGCACCACCTATCCGACCTCGTTCAGCATCACTCGTGCCCGCAGGGCACCACCACCCGGGTGTACCTGAAGCTCTCGGCTGCAGAGGAGCTGCCCAGAGACCCCGGTGAGCCGGCTCTGGCACCGCCCCGCATCCGGACCACGGCGCCTGCTGGGCCGACGCCGTTGCCATGGCAGACCTACGAAGCACTCCATGCCGCCGAGCGTTTCGGCCGATATCTCCCGCAAGATGCGGTGACCGAACCGCAACGGCTCACCACCGTCAACAGCGAACGGCGCCATATCGAACCGGTACTCGAAGCCTTGAGCGCCGTCGAGGCGCTCGCGCGGGTGGTTGACCGGTGGCGAGCCCGGTTGGTCCGGCTGGCCCGGACGCGTGGCGCGCCTTGGACGGACATCGGCCAGTCGCTGGGGGTGAGCAAGCAGGCCGCCCATGAACGCTACGGGCGCGCCCGCGGCAGGCGACCCAGTGGCTCTGGGCTGGCCGGCCGTGTGGGACCGCTGCCGCCCGTGCAGGGCACCTGAAAGGAGCTACCAGACCCAGTCGGAATGCAATTCGGCGTGCCTGTCAGGTGCTGGCGGCCCGGCGACTCACTTCGGCGGCCAACTGAACCCGGTTGGTGATCCCGAGCTTGCGGAACACGCTCGCCAGGTGGGTCGCCACGGTCCGGCGGGAGATGAACAGCCGATCGCCGATCTGAGGGTTGGTCAGGCCTTCGGCAGCCATCCGGGCAACGCCGAGCTCGCTGGCGGTCAAGCTGTCCCAGCCCACCGGTGGCCGGCGTGGCCGGCCTGGCCGACGCCGCCGGACACCCAGAGCCCGCAGCGTCGCATCTGCCCGGGCCACACCACGCTGCATGCCGCAGCGCAGATAGAAGTCGAGGGCCTCGCCCGTGATCGACACGGCCGCTGCGCCGCGGCCCGCCCTGGCCAGCGCTGCGCCGGCATCTTCGCAGGCCAGCGCCAACTCTACAGTTGACGGCGCCTGACGGTAGCGGTGCACGGCGGCCAGCAGGATGTCGGGATCGTCCTCGAGCAGGCCTTGGCATCGCAGGGCTGCCCCGGTTGCGCTGGCCACCCCGGCACGGCGGGCGCCGTCGGCTATCTCTTGTGTCACGGCCTGCGCTGCCTCGTGGTCACCCGCCGCGACGGCCAGGCGGACCAGATCGGGGCCCAGGAAGCGGTAGGTCAGGCAGAACCGCAACGGAGCCGCCAGCTCCCACCCCTCCTTCAGCAGTGCCAACGCCCGAACGGTGTCTCCACGAGCTTCGCACAGCAGCGCCTGCACCCACAGACCCCACTCCAGGGGCCAGCGCGCTCCGGCTACCAGCACGCCACTGGTGACGGCCGTGAGCTGCCAATCCTGGCCGGCCGAAGCCTTGAGCTCCTCGGCGGCATCGATCATGCGGGCTTCACCGGTGGCGATGTCGCCTTGCTGGAGAGCGATCCAGGCAACGACGCCGTGCAGGACCGCGGCATGCAGCCGGATCCCGACCTCGTCCGCGAGCAGCAAAGCGGCGTGCGCCTCGGCCAGCGCGTCGGTCAATTCCCCGCTAGCGGATCGGGTAAGAGCCAGCAGTGCGTGGTATAGCGGCAGCCACATCACGTTGCCACGCTGCTCACCCAACTGCCGGCCCAGCCCGAGTGCAGCCAACGCGTCGTCTCGGCGGTCGGCATCCAGCAACACCATCCCGAGATGGAACTGCGGATGCAGATGGCCGACTCGGGGATCTCGGCTGCGAGCCGCAATCTCAACGGCTTGCCGGGCCAGCGCCACCGCCTCGATCACCTCACCCCGGGCGTCGGCGGCGACCGCCAGGGTTTGCGCAGCGAGGCAGCACACGAAATCGTCATCCGGTGCCAGCGCCTTGGCACGCTCTGCCTGAGCACGCGCTCCATGCCGATCGCCCACGAATAACCTGATGTTGGCGGCCAGGGCTAGCGCACCTGCTCGGTCGCGGCCCACCGCGTCCGGTACGTGACCGATCGCTTCGAGCTCACCGACCGCCGGCTCCAGCCAGCCCATGGCCCACAGCACCTCACCCAGAGCGCGCCGTAAGGAGACCTCGACGCCTGCTGTCGGTCCGCGAGCGAGTACTTCACGGGCGATCCGCTCGGCGTCCGCGGGTCGACCGGTCTGAAGCAGCAACGGCGCCAACTCCGCAGCAACCGCATCGTGGTCCGGATCGTCGACGTCGGTGAGCTCGAACGCCCGCTCGCAGAGCCGGACTGCCACTGCCGGGAAGCGCGGCGCGGCCTCGGCAGCGGCCCGCCGAAGCCATCTGAGTGATTCGGGGTCGGTGGCGCTGGCCCCGAGGAACAGATGGTCGGCCAGCCGCGCGAGGGGAATGCCGGCAGCGGTCAACGACTTCGCTATGTCTCGGTGGAGACCCCTGCGGAGAGGGACGGCGAGGTTGTAGTAAATCGCTTCTCGAATGAGTTCGTGGCGAAACGCAAGCCCGCCCGTCGGTGTCTGGCACAGCAGGCCCGCCCGCACGGCAGCATCAAGCTCGGGCAGCAGCGTGACTGCGCGGCGGCCGGCGACGGTGACGAGCTCGGCCACCGAGAACTCTCGCCCGAGTACCGCCGCGACCTTGAGGATCTCCAGGGTCGCCGGGGGCAGCAAGCTCGTGCGCCTGAGGATGGTCATCGGCAGGGTGGTCGGCAGCACCCGATCGGCGACCTCGGCTCGCCCGCGGTGCACGGTCAGGACCTTCTGGTCGCGCAGCGCTGTGACCAGTTCGATGACGAACAGGGGGTTGCCTGCCGCTCCCGAAAGCTGCCCTGAGAGGTCCGTCCCCGGTGGCGCACCGGCCACTGCCGTAGCCAGGGCGGCCACCTCGAGATCATCCAACGCAGGCAGATCGAGGCGCACGGCGCCACGGCTGACCAGATCCTCGACCAATCGCGCCAGCTCAGGGCGTTCGGGAAAGGGCCGCAAGGTGACGAGGAGAACAACCGAGAGCGCAGGCAGCGCCACGCCGATGGCACGGACAGCGCGCAGGGTGGCGGGATCGGCCCAGTGCAGGTCCTCGAAGGCCACCACAACGGGCGATTCGGTGGCGAGCCGCTCGAGCAACGACACTGCCGCGTCGGCGATGCGAAAACTGTGGTCAGCAGCGCCGTAGGGTACCTCGTCGGCCAGGACGAGCTGGGCGATCGCGGCCCGGTCCGGGTCAGCTGAGTCGGCTCGCAGCCCGAATGCCTCGATCAGCGCTGCGAGGGGACGGTCCTGGCTCAGCTCGTCCGAGCAGCCCAGCAGCACCTGGAAGCCCTCCGCAGCGGCCTGAGCCGTGATCTCGGCAAGCAGCCGAGTCTTTCCGATCCCGGCCTCACCCTGCACGATGGCGGCCTCCCCAGCGCCCTGGCTGGTGCTGCGCAGGAGCCCCTGTAGTACTGCCAACTGCTCAGAGCGACCAAGAAACGGCAGCGGCACATCGGGCACGTTACCCCGCTGCGGCCTATTTCCTGGGTCCCCTTTCTAGGGGTTGCGCATCAGGCCACGGAACTTCGGCCCGAGCCACGGTTTGCGACCCCAGGCGAGCAGCTTGCCCGTCGCGATCGCGGTCCACTGACTCTGGCGTGCCCAGGCGACCAGCAGAAACGCCACCGGATCGGCAGAGATATGGCAGTCGACCGGGCGCGGAGCAGGATCTTCAACGCTGAGCGCACCGTCATCGAAGATGAAATGGAAACGGCCTGCTCCCCGGATGCGTAGGTCGTAGGTGGCATGCAGGCCAGCTACCTTGCCAGGCTCCACCGTCCCGCGGGACCTGAGGGCTCGGATCACCGGAACGAGGAATCGCCCCACGGCCATGGCGGCATGGGCAGGCTCGATCCGCCACCGGCGCCCGGCGGCATGCGCGATGTCGTAACCGTGCATCACGGTCTCGCTGAGCAGGTGGTAGGTGAACAGCGACTGATCGACGGTGACGTCGCGCACCAGCCACGAGCGCGGCGCCTGAGGCTGGGTGCCCATACATGCGCTGAAGTACTCCTGCGCCTGGGTTTCGATGCGTTCGGCCAGCACCCGCAGATCCCGTTCAGGGTCCGACTTCACCGCCAGGACAGTCATGTCGCCCAGCTCCCCGATGCTGCGCAGTGGCGCTTCGCCGGCCTCGCCGGTGAGGCTGGGCATCAGTTCCTGGAACGGTGTCAGGTCCTGCCGGGCTAATCCCGGCAAACCGGCCCAAACCTGAGAGAGGTGCATGGCCACGTCACCCAGGTTCCACTGCCCCACCGCATGAGGCCGTGGATCTTGGATGGATCGCAGCAAAGTGGTGACTCGGCGAACCTCCACGCGCAGCGCGTCCTGGCCCTGCTGCCAGCTGGTTTTCGTTGCATCAAGGACCATAAGCGGACCGTAGCTGCGCACCCCAGCGCCCAACATCCGTTAGATGACGGAGCCTCAGGCGCAGCGGACTCGCCTAGGCGGCGTCCCGACGAACTCGGCGACAATCTGGTTGATTACCACTCAAGATCCACAGAACACGGCCCGGCGCGCTACGGGTTACGCATCAGGCTTCTGAGTTGGAATCCCAACCACGGCTTGCGACCCCAGGCCATCAACTTTCCGGTGGCGATCGCCGGCCACTGGCTGCGCCGCGCGAAGAAGACCAGGAGCATCGCAACCGGGTCGGCCGAGATGTGGCAGTCGACCCTGCGGGCCGATGGCTCTTCGACGGTGAAGTCACCGTCGTCGAACACGAAATTGTAGCGACCGCCGCCGCGCAGACGGATGTCGTAGGTGGCCCGGACACCGGCCGCCTTGGCGCCGTTGACGAACATCCGAGAGGGAGCCGCTTTCAGGACTGGAAAGACGAACCGCCCCAGCACCATGGCCGCATGCGAAGGCTCGACTCGCCACTTGCGGCCGGCGGCCCGGGCGATGTCGTACCCGTGGACGACGGTCTCCTGCAGCAAGTGATAGGTGGAGATCGATAACGGCAGCGTGAAGCCTCGGACCATCCACGGGTTCAGGGCATTCGGGTCCGCACCCGCGCAATCGGCCAGATACCTGTCCGCTTCAGCCTCGATGCGGTCGGCGAGGA
>DATFDO010000229.1:0-6144 GCA_035252045.1 Pseudonocardiaceae bacterium | reverse complement strand
GATCGACCCAGAACCGATCGACCCAGAACCAATCGACCCGGTGGTATCGGTGGAGATTTTGCTGACCCGGCTGGAGCCTGAGGTACCGATGCCCGGGTACGCCCACCCCGGCGACGCCGGAGCCGATCTGGTCACCACTCGGGATCTGGTGCTCGAGCCGGGTCGGCGGGCCGTGGTGGGGACCGGTATCGCGATCGCCCTGCCGGCCGGTTACGCGGCGTTCGTGCAGCCCCGCTCCGGCTTGGCAGCGCACGCCGGGCTGGGAATAGTCAACGCGCCGGGCACGATCGATGCCGGCTACCGCGGCGAGGTGCGGGTCTGTTTAATCAATCATGATGTCCGTGAGCCGGTCGTGCTTCGCCGGCTGGATCGCATCGCGCAATTGGTAGTGCAACGGGTTGAACACGTCGCCTTCCGCGAGGTGACGGCGCTACCGCAGTCGGCTCGGGCCGCGCGCGGCTATGGTTCGACGGGCATTGCCGGGGTTGCGCCGCAGCCGCAGTCCGCAGCCGGCGCCCAGCATCAGTACCCAGTGTCACTGCACCGCGTCACCACTCAGGGGGCCCGTACTACACCGCAGGAAGGATGTTGAGCAGTGTTTGGACGTCGCAACCCGAGCCACACTGAGCCGGCCGAGGAGATTGTCGACAGCGGCCTCGACGGCGCGTCGGGCGCCGGCGGGTTCGGACCCTACGACGCCGAGGCGCCACCCGACGACACGGTGGGCAGGCTCGACCTCGGGTCGATACGCATGCCGGTGCCCGAGGGCGCGCAGCTCCAGATCGAGGTGGACTCTTCCGGCCCGGTGCGCGCGGTGCATCTGACCACTGGGCTCGGCCAGGTCACGCTCACCGCATATGCCGCCCCGCGCAGCGGCGGGTTGTGGGATGAGGTCGTCCCGGAACTGGTGACCAAGTTGCAAGCCGACGGTGCACAGGTCGGGCGAGCTGCCGGCGAGTGGGGCGAGGAGGTCGAAGCCGTGACCGAGCAGGGCGTGCTGCGGTTTGTGGCCGTGGATGGGCCCCGCTGGATGCTGCGCGGAGTCGCCGCCGGCCCCGCCGATGGCGCCCAGGCTCGGACCGAGCTGCTGCGTGATGTGGTGCGCCAGACCGTGGTAGTGCGCGGTAGCGAACCACTTCCAGTGCGCAGCCCGCTGCCGCTGCAGCTGCCTGATGCGCTGGCCGAGCAACTCAGGCAGGCCACCACGGAACTGGTCAACGCCGCCACATCGGGCAACGGCGCGCAGAGCGAGGGCGCTGCCCTGGAGGCCTGAATCCACAGATGGGCGACATCGGCGCCAGCTTGCCGGGAATCGTTGCATTACCGGGTTACGCTGGTGTAAAGGCGGGTCCGTCGAGGTACCCGCGATCGCCCCCGGCGGAGATCGACATGAGCGGTACGTTCCCCGGCTACTGGCGGCGACTCGTTCGCCATCTCACCAGCGATACCTCCGAACTGGACGCAGAAGATCTGTGCCGCCGGGTCGAACAGTCCGGTGCGCGGCGGGCCAGCGACTGCAGCTGCGGTCAAGCCGTGACGGTTCTCGGGCGGCTGCGCAGTGTGGAACACTGCCCCCGGCCGGCGGCGGCTACCCTGGAGGCCGAGCTGTTCGACGGCTCCGAGCCGATTACCCTGGTATGGCTGGGACGGCGGCGGATACCCGGGATCGAACCCGGCCGCACCGTGAAGGCCTCGGGCCGCCTCGCCGTGCGGGACGGCCGCAAGGTCTTGTACAACCCCTACTACGAGCTGCAGCGGAGTTCATGACCGACATCTCTCCGGAGCGCGTGACCACGGGGGAACCCGCGCAATCCACGCAATACGAGCAGCGCACGCCCACTGTCTGGGAGCAACTGGGTGGCATCGGCGGTTTAGTGGCCTCCGTCGTGCCGGTGGTCGTCTTCGTCGCGGTAAACCCGCTGGCCGGGCTGGTACCGGCGATCTGGACCTCGCTGGGTGTCGCGGTCGCACTGGGGGTGTGGCGGCTGATCCGCCGGGAGGCCGTTCAGCCGGCCGTGTCCGGGATCCTCGGGGTGGCGTTGTGCGCCTTCATCGCCTACCGCACCGGTGAGGCACGTGGTTTTTTCCTCTACGGCATCTGGTACAGCCTCGTCGCGGGCCTGACGCTGGTGGTGTCGGTCATAGTGCGGCGTCCACTGGTCGGGGTGCTGTGGTCGGCGCTCAACGGCTCCGGATTCGATTGGTGCACCAACCGCCGAGCCAGACTCGGCTTCGACGTGGCCACCATGGTCTGGGCGGTATTCCTGCTGGCCCGTTTCGTCGTCCAGCACTACCTGTACGACATGCGCCAGACCGAATGGCTCGGAGTGGCTCGACTCCTGATGGGACTGCCACTGACGGCAGTGGCTGCGCTGGTCACCATCTGGGCGATCCGCCGGGCGGCGCGGCTGGCCGGCTAGGGCCGCCGAGCGTTCAGCGCTGCCCGCACGTCGGGTTCCACCTCGGCAGCGGCGACGAACAGCAGCTCGTCGCCGCCTTCGAGGGGATCATCGCCCTGGGGCACGATCACCCGGCCCCCTCGCAGGATGGTGACCAGCGCGGCGTCGGCGGGCAATCGCAACTGCCGTACCGGCCGCCCGGCAAGCGGGGTGTCCGCGGGGAGCGTGACCTCGACCAGGTTGGCCTGTCCCTGCCGCAGGGTCATCAGCCGCACCAGGTCGCCGACGAAGGCGGCCTCCTCCACCATCGCAGCCAGCATCCGCGGGGTCGACACTGCGACGTCCACTCCCCACGCCTCGGTGAACAGCCACTCGTTGCGCGGGTCGTTGACCCGGGCCACCACGCGCCGCACCGCGAACTCGGTTTTGGCCAGCAGCGATACCACCAGGTTGACCTTGTCGTCGCCGGTTGCCGCGATCACCACATCGGAATGTTCCAACCCGGCCTCCTCCAGGGAGGCCAGCTCGCAGGCGTCCGCGAGGACCCATTCGGCGCCCTCTACCACGTGCGGGTCGAGCTGATCGAGATCTCGCTCGATGAGCATCACCTGATGGCCGAACTCGAGCAGCTCGGCCGCGATCGACCGGCCCACCGCGCCGGCTCCGGCGATGGTCACGCGCATGGCGGCTCCCGGGTCGAGGGGAAGTGGCTCAGTCGCGGGGGGGTGCGGCGGCGACCGCGGTGGTGACATCAGTGACCGTGCCGGACACCGCCGCGGCGTACACCTGGTCGTCAGCCTGCACCACGGTGTTGTGATCGGGCAGTACTCCGGTGCCGAACCGGACGATGAAGGCGATCCGGGCGCCGCTGTGCTCCTCCAGCTCGCCGACGGTGCGCCCGGCCCAGCTCTCATGCAGCGGCAGCTGCAGCACCGCCACCGTGCCGGACGGATCGCGCCACGCCGCCGCCACCCCGTCGGGCAGCAGCATCCGCAGGAAGCGGTCGGTGGTCCAGGGCACCGTGGCCACGGTCGGGATGCCGAGCCGTTCGTACACCGCAGCGCGTTTGGGGTCGTAGATTCGGGCGACGACGTGCTCCACACCGAAGGTCTCCCGGGCGACGCGGGCAGAGATGATATTGGAGTTGTCGCCGTTCGATACTGCGGCGAACGCTTCGGCTCGCTCGATGCCGGCCTCGATGAGCACTTGGCGATCGAAGCCGCCGCCGCGAACCTGCTGGCCGTGAAAGTCGGCGCCGAGTCGGCGGAATGCCTGGGGACTGTGGTCGATCACCGACACGTCGTGGCCGAGGCGTTCGAGCGCCAGCGCCAGACCGGCACCTACCCGACCACAACCCATGATCACGACGTGCACGCGGTCACTCCTGTGGGGTTGTCAGAGGACTGCGGGGAGATCTGCCAGCCAAACCGTATCGCCGATGCGGACGCCGTGCCTCGCCGGGCATCGCCGAACCACTGCCCGGCCGTAGGCTTTGACGCGTGTCGAAGCTCGCGACTGCGGTTAAACGGATCGTTGTCGGCAGGCCGTTTAGCAGCGAGCGGCTGGCCCACACGTTGCTGCCCAAGCGCATCGCACTGCCGGTCTTCTCCTCTGACGCGATGTCCTCGGTGGCCTACGCGCCGGAAGAAATTCTGCTCGTACTGTCGGTTGCTGGGCTGACCGGATACACCTACTCCATTTGGGTGGGGGTGGCGGTCGCGGTTGTGATGATCGCCGTGATCGCGTCGTACCGGCAGAACGTCCACGCCTATCCCTCCGGTGGCGGCGACTACGAGGTCGCCACCGTTAACCATGGTCAGCGCTGGGGCTTGGTGGTGGCCAGCGCTTTGCTGGTGGACTACGTGCTCACCGTGGCGGTATCGATCGCCTCGGCTGCGGCCAACATCGGCGCGGCGGTGCCTGTGGTGGCCGACCACAAGGTCGGGTTCTCGCTGGGTGCCATCGCGTTGCTCGCGGCGATGAACCTGCGCGGGGTACGTGAGTCCGGCACCCTGTTCGCGATCCCCACCTATGCCTTCGTCGTCGGCATACTCAGCATGATCCTGGTGGGGGTGGTGCGGACCTTTGTGCTGGGGCAGAGTTTGCGCGCGGAAAGCGCCGGATTCGGCCTCGTCGCGGAGAGCCGGCACCTCGCCGGCATCGGGTTCGCGTTCCTGCTGCTGCGGACCTTCTCCTCCGGCTCGGCCGCGTTGACCGGCGTGGAGGCGATCAGTAACGGGGTTCCCGCCTTCCGCAAGCCCAAGTCGCGCAACGCGGCGACCACCTTGCTGCTGATGGGCACGCTGGCGATCAGCATGTTCTTGGGCCTGCTCATGCTCGCCGGAATCACGGGAGCCAAGGTGGCCGAGAAGCCCGACCAGCAACTGATCGGGGCGCCTGCGGGTTACCAGCAGCGCACCCTGGTCGCGCAGCTAGCCGACGCGGTGTTCTCCGGGTTCTCACCGGCGTTTTACTTCGTGCTCGCGATGACCGGCCTCATCCTGGTTCTCGCCGCCAACACGGCGTTCAACGGCTTCCCCGTGCTCGGTTCGATCCTGGCGCAGGACAGGTACCTGCCCCGCCAGCTGCACACCCGGGGGGACCGGCTGGTGTTCTCCAACGGGATCGTGTTCCTGTCCGCAGCTGCGATCATCCTGGTCATTTCGTTCCAGGCCGAGGTGACTCGGCTGATCCAGCTCTACATCGTCGGGGTGTTCGTCTCCTTCACGTTGAGCCAGAGCGGCATGGTGCGGCATTGGAACCGGCTGCTGTCCACCGAGGCGGATCCTGGCGCGCGTCGCCGGATGCGGCGAGCGCAGACGATCAACTCCTTCGGATTCCTCATGACCGGTGCGGTGCTGGTCGTGGTCGTCATCACCAAATTCACCCAGGGTGCCTGGATCGCGATCGCAGCCATGGTGGTGATCTTCGCGCTGATGCGGGGGATCCGCAGGCACTACGACCGGGTCTCCGCCGAGTTGATTCCCCGGGAGACCGACGCCGTGCTGCCGTCGCGCAACCACGCAATCGTGCTGGTGTCCACCCTGCATTTGCCGACCCTGCGCGCGGTGGCCTACGCCCGGGCGACGCGTCCCGACGTGATCGAGGCTGTCACCGTCAACGTCGACGACGCGAGCACCCGGGATCTGGTCACGCAATGGGAGGCGCGCGAGGTCCCGGTACCGCTCAAGGTGGTTGAGTCGCCGTACCGGGAGATCACCAAGCCGGTGGTCGACTACGTCAAGCGAGCCCGCTCGGACAACCCGCGCAACGTCGTGACGGTGTTCATCCCGGAGTATGTGGTCGGCCACTGGTGGGAGCAGATCCTGCACAACCAGAGCGCGCTGCGGATCAAGGCTCGCCTGCTGTTCGAGCCAGGCGTGATGGTGACCAGCGTGCCCTGGCAACTGCGGTCCTCCGATCGGGTTCTCCAGCGCGAGCAGCTCGCCCCGGGTACGGTCCGCTGGGGCATGAACACCGGTCCGGCCGGCACGGCCGGTGGCCGTTCCCCGGCCGACGGTGCTGCGGTCACCTCGAAGCAGCGGTCGGGCGATCGGCCGTGACCGATGTCGGCACCGAAGTGGAATTGGCCGTCGGGCCGGTCGGCCACGGCGGGTTCTGCGTTGCTCGCCACGGCGGCCGGGTGGTGTTCGTCCGGCATGCGCTGCCCGGCGAGCGGGTCCGCGCGGTGGTGACCGAAGACCGCGGCGGCTCCTACTGCCGGGCCGACGCCGTGGCCGTGCTA
>DATFDO010000228.1:0-5732 GCA_035252045.1 Pseudonocardiaceae bacterium | reverse complement strand
TACGGCACGGCCGCCGCGCTGGTATTCCCGGAGGTCTTCTTTCCCGCGCTGGGTGCGACCGCCGGCACGGTAGCGTCCTTTGCCACCTTTGCGGTGGCATTCATCGCCCGACCGGTCGGGGCCATGATCTTCGGACACTATGGCGACCGGTACGGCCGTAAACAGACCCTCATCGCGACCCTGCTGCTCATGGGCACGGCCACGGTGCTCATCGGGTTGCTGCCCGGCGCGGCGATGATCGGGGTCGCAGCACCCATCCTGCTGGTGGTGCTGCGGTTCGGGCAGGGCCTTGCGGTCGGTGGTGAATGGGCCGGCGCAACGCTGCTCGCCGTGGAGTACGCGCCGCCAGGGCGGCGGGGCTGGTACGCGATGTTTCCCCAGCTCGGACCGTCGATCGCGCTGGCGCTGTCCAGCGCTACTTTCCTGGTGACCGGGCTGACTCTGGGCAACACCGACCAGTCCTTCCTGGACTACGGGTGGCGTGTTCCATTCCTGGTCAGCATCGTGCTTCTCGGCGCGGGAATGTATGTCCGGTTGAAGATCGCCGAGACGCCGGTGTTCCGGCAGGCCCAGGGACAGCAGCAGCTGGCTAGGCGCGCCCCGCTGCGGGAGGCATTGACTCAAGCGCCGCGCCAGGTCCTTCTGTCAGCCGGGATGCTGACCATGATTTTTGCCCTGTTCTACATCGGCACGACCTATCTCACCAGCTACGGGACCAGTCCCCAGGGCACGGGCCTGAGCCGGACTCTGGTGCTGTCCATCGGGATCGGCGCCGGGACGGCGATGGCGGCCGGCGTTATCGTCTCGGCCATCGCCGCCGACCGGCTTGGCCGTCGAGCGGTGGTGGTGGCGTGCTGCGGCGCGGCAGCGGTGTGGTCGCTGCTGCTGTTCCCCGTGCTCAGCATCCACTCTCCAGCTGCGTTCGGGATCAGCGTGATCGTCACCCTGGCGTTGATGGGTCTTGCCTACGGCCCTGTCGGAGCGTTGCTGCCGGAAACCTTTCCCACCCGCTTCCGCTACACCGGGGCGGGCACCAGTTACAACATGGCGGGCATCGCGGGAGGCGCGATACCGCCATTGATCGCCGCGCCATTGGCGGCGGCATTCGGCAGTTTCTCCATCGGCATCATGCTGTGCGCCTTGTCGCTACTCAGCCTGCTGTGCGCCAGCGCTCTCGTCGAGACGAAAGACCAGGACCTGCGAGTTTTCCGACCAAGCATCAGCGCCCGGTACTGATCGGGAAGGTGGCGCTGGACTTGCCCGACCCCGGCGCTGGAATGACGGGCAAGAGCAGCGCCGTCGGGTGCTGGGCATCGTGCAGGACAGTCTGGTGAGCAACCTGTGTTGCCGTGTCCTCGCCCAGCCAGGACCCGGTGTTGGGATTGGAATCGAACTGGGGAAAATCGCTAGAGGAGATCTCCAAGCGGATGTGGTGGCCGGCGCGGAACAGGTTGCTGGTCGGCCACACCGTGATCGTGTACCGGTAGACCTTGCCGGGTTGGATCGGCGTCGGCGTGGTGCTGGCTTCCCGGAAGCTGGCCCGCTGGATGCCGTTGTTCAGTTCGACCGCAATGCCGTCCGGATGCACATCGACCAGTTTCGCCGTCCAGCCGGTGTCAGGAGCCGACGAGCGGGCGTAGAGCGCGACGCTGACCGGCCCGGTCACCTCGGTCTCGGTGACCAGCGGCGGGGTGGTGTATACCAGCACGTCCGGTCGCTGCTCCACGGCGTGCTGGTCGTAGGGCCCGGTGAACCGGTGAGCGCTGCGCAGCAGGAGTGCCCGCCCACGCTGGGCACGGGGTTGCGCGGGTTGTAGTCGTAGGTATCCAGCTGCTGCTCGGTGGGTGGCCCAGCGGTGACCAGCTTCCCATCGCCCATGACCGACGATGCGTGCTCGTCGCTGGACAGGTAGTAGTTCGTCCACCGGGTGCCGGGCAGCAGCCATGCTGCCGCCGTCTTCCAGACATCGGCGCCCATCTCGAAGTAATTGACGGTCGGACCATTACTCAACCATTGTCGACGCCTTTGAGAAAGTGATCCCACCAGGCCAGCATGAGTTCATTGACCGGGGAATTGCCCACCGGCCTGATTTGCTTGAGCATCGGTGCCGCAGGGCTGTCCGGCCGGCCCCAGCCGAGATGGCCCCAGGGACCGATGACGATCCGTTGATTATTGCGCGCAAAGGCGGTTTCACCGGCACTGACCATGCCGGTGAAATTGCGTACGCCACCGTCGAGGAAGGCGTCGTACCAACCTTCGATGTTCAGGACCGGGATAGTGATCTTGGGGTAGTACCGCTGAGGCGCCCACTGCTGCCAGTACGGGCCGTCGGTGCGGTGCGTGATCCAGTCGAAGAAGTACGGCGCCACCGCGCCGTCACCAGGCTGAAGCGGCGGGAAGCTTCGGTACGGGTTGTAGCGCAGCCAGCCGGCGAGGTCCCGGGAGCCCTACGTGAGCTGCTCGACAACCTTCGTGTCACCGCGATTCTTGGCCGCCGTCAAAGGCGATCGTGTACAGCGCCCACGGCTCGACGAAGTTCAGCCGGAACGCGCCATTCTCGTAGGTCCAGCCCTCACAGGAGTCCGACGAGGTGTTGGCCGGAACGATGGTGACCAGGTGCGGCGGAGCGGTCTCGGCAGCCAACCACTGGGTCGCGCCGACGTACGAGGATCCGTACATACCGACTTTTCCGGACGAACCGGCGAGTTTTGCGGCCCATGCCACGCTGTCATAGCCGTCGTTGCGGTCGCCGGTGAACTCGGAGAAGGTGCCCGCCGAGGCGAACTGTCCCGGATGTCCTGGACCACCACGAGATTGCAGTGCGACGCAAACCAGTCCGGACGCTGGTAGCGGGAGGGCTGGACCTGCGCGGCTCCTTGCCGTACTGGGCACGCATCAAGATCACCGGAACCGGCCGGGAGCTGGCCGGCCGGTACACATCGGCGCGCAGCACGATGCCATCGCGCATCGGCACCGCCACGTTCGCCGTCTTCGTCACCGCGCACGGGCCGGCACCCGATGACGGCGGCGGAGCCGCAGCACAGGCCGCGGTACCAGCCAGCGCCACCGCTGCGGGCTTTATCGACCAGCGCAAGGCGCTCCCCCAACGTCAGTGTTCACGTGTACCTGGTAAGCCGCCGACGGCAACGTGGGTAGTCCCGGGTTAACACCACGAAGCCCGGACTACCTACGTAGCTCGGATCCATTGAGTAAGTACCGACCCCCCATTCCAGTCAGTACTAATACGTCATCCAGGGTACATTGGGCCTTGTAGACCTCTCTGTTATCACCTAGTGTTACTCTTTGTAAGTCCGTAGCCCCAATTGGGGGGCATTAGCTGGGTACGATAGGGCAGGGGGGCCTGGCCGTGCTGGCGACAATGGCGGTTGCATTTCTCGTGGTCACCAACTCGACGTCAGCGACAGCGGACCTCGCTGCGCCGTAGCGGCACACACGACATCGTCCACCTTTACCAGGTGTGCGCATCGTTCGCCGCGCAGCACTGACGGGCCCGGGTGATCACCGGGGGGGACCACCCGGGTCGTTCACAACTTGCGCACTGCCACAACTTGCGCACTGCCGACATGCCCCGCCACGGCCGGCGACCCAGTACGGACTACTCGCCTTGCGCGCGGCAGGAAGTCCGCCTAGAAGGCCTAGAAGGAAGGACACAGCCAAGAATGAGCAGGCTGCAGGACCGAGAGCTGGTGGTGGGGATCACGCCGTTCGAGGAGCCCAATGCCGCTCTGGCGGTGGCGCTCGCGCGGGCCGGCTCGGTAGGCGTCCTCGACCTGGGGTGGGACCAGATCCGGGCACGCGCCGCGCTGGACGACACGTGCCGGTGGTGGTCGGGCACGTTCGGGGTCCGGGTGCCGCCGGGATGCCCGCTCACGCCGGCTGACCTGCCCGAGCAAGTCGATGTGGTCGTGCGTGGTGTCGGTTCCCAGTGGCCGGCGGTACCTGGCCGGCGCTTGTTCATTGAGGTCACGTCGGTGGCGCAGGCACATACCGCGATTCGAGCCGGCGCCTACGGACTGATCGCCAAAGGCTCTGAAGCGGGCGGCAAAGTCGGTATCACGACGACATTCGTGCTACTGCAGCAGCTGCTGGCGGACCCGCTGATCGAGGTTCCGATCTGGGCGGCCGGCGGCATCGGACCGCATACCGCGGCCGCCGCCATCGCCGGTGGCGCGGCGGGGGTGGTGCTGGACGCACAGCTGGCGCTGGTGCGCGGGGCCGATCTCCCGGCGGAGGTCGCCGCGGCAATCCAGGTCATGGACGGCACCGAGACCGCAGTCATCGGCGAGCACCGCCTCTACACCAGGCCGGACCTGCCGGTGGTGGATCCTGAGTCCGTTGGTTCCCGGTTGGGTGCACGGCATCTCGGTGCACTTCCCATCGGCCAAGACGGCGCACTGGCCGGCCCGCTCGCCCGACGGTACGTCACAGCTGGCGGCGTGGTGACGGCGACTCGCGCGGCGATCACCGACGCGCTGCGCAGCGCCCAGTCACAATCGGCGCAAGGCTGGCGGCCCCTGGTCGTACAGGGGCCGATGACTCGGGTCAGCGATCAGGCCGGATTCGCCGCGGCCGTGGCCACCGCCGGAGGGCTGCCGTTTCTGGCTCTGGCGTTGAGCGATGGCACCCAGACCCGGGCGTTGCTGGAACAGACCGCTGCGGCCTTGGACGGGCGGCCATGGGGTGTGGGGATTCTCGGCTTCGTTCCACCGGAGCTGCGCGAGGCGCAACTGGCAGCCGTGCACCAGATGCGGCCACCGTACGCGCTGATCGCCGGAGGACGGCCAGCTCAAGCGGCGCGGTTGGAGGCGGCTGGGATAGAGACGTTCCTGCACGTGCCATCACCCAGCCTGCTGGACCGGTTCCTGGCCGAGGGCGCGCGGCGGTTCGTCTTCGAAGGCCAGGAGTGCGGTGGACACATCGGGCGGCTGGCCAGCTTCCCGCTGTGGGAGACCCAGCTTCAGCGGCTGCTGGACTACGACGACGTGCATGGCTGCGCCAGCGAGTTGCAGGTGTGGTTCGCCGGGGGCATTCACGACGAGCGGTCAGCCGCGATGGTGGCGGCGATGGCCGCGCCGCTGGTCGAGCGAGGTGCTCGGGTCGGGGTGTTGATGGGCACCGCGTACCTGTTCACCCAGCAAGCGGTCGCCGCCGGCGCCATTGTCGCCGGCTACCAAAAGGCGGCCCTGGCCTGCGCGGGCACCGTGTTGTTGGAGACCGCGCCCGGGCACTCCATCCGCTGCTCGGATTCACCGTATGTGCGCGCCTTTACCGAGACCAAGGCACGGTTGACGGCGGCCGGGTTGCCACGGGACCAGGTGTGGGCGGAATTGGAGCAACTCAACCTAGGTCGGCTGCGGATCGCGAGCAAGGGCTTGCGCCGCGACGGTGAAGCGCTGGTCTCAGTGGATGAGCAGGTGCAACATCAGGAGGGCATGGTCATGCTCGGTGACGTGGCCACCTTGCGCGGCGCGACCACGACGATCGAAGCGTTGCACGCCCAGGTGACCGAGGGGGCGTCTGCCTTGCTTACGGCACGGGCTGCCGAGCTGATCAATGAACCTATCTGTACAGCTAGCTCGTCAGCACAGCCGTTGGACGTCGCGATCGTGGGCATGGCCGGGATATTTCCTGGTGCTGAGGACGTGGCCACGTTCTGGGCGAATGTGCTGGCTGGTGTCGACGCGGTGACCGACGTCTCGCCGGATCGATGG
>DATFDO010000227.1:0-7657 GCA_035252045.1 Pseudonocardiaceae bacterium | reverse complement strand
GGGCCGGGAGCGCTCGCGACCGTCTCACGAACCCCCGGACCGAGCACATCGACGAAGCCGAGCTGCACCGAGCTGCCCAGCAGCCGGGCACGCAGGGCGTCGACCAGCTGGTGCGCCACCGCGACACCGGCCGGATCGTGGGTGCCATGCGCGGCCATCACGATGGTGCTCACCGGCAGTCTCCCGGGTCCAGGGCGAGCCGGTAGCCGCGTTTGACCACGGTCTGTACTAACCGCGGGGCGCCCAGCGCGGCGCGCAACCGGGCCACCGCGGTCTCCACCGCATGCTCGTCGTCACCAGCGGCGGGCATCACGGTCAGCAGCTCGGCCCTCGGCACCACCCGGCCGGGACGGGTCGCCAGCAGCCGCAACAGCGCCATCGGAGTGGGTGGCACAGCGCGCAACACCCCGTCGACGACCGCAGCATGCCCGCGCAGTTCGAGCACAT
Organism: Pseudonocardiaceae bacterium; assembly: GCA_035252045.1. Classification (GTDB taxonomy): domain Bacteria; phylum Actinomycetota; class Actinomycetes; order Mycobacteriales; family Pseudonocardiaceae. Next base: position 7,210 of record DATFDO010000227.1, on the reverse strand, counting down.
GTCCAGCAACGGGCCACCGCGGCGCCCGGGCCGGCAAGGTCTCGGACAGGGTGCGCACCAGCGCGCCGATCCGGGCCCGTTCCGGCTGCACGGTCGGCACGTCCCTGGCTACCAGCGGACCAGCCGTTACCGGTCCGACACAGGCGGCCATCACATCCCGGCGCAGGCGTTGCAGCAGCGGCAACAGGACTCCGAGCTGGTCGGCTCGACTGAGCACGCTGGCCGCCGCGGGAGCGCTGGTAAAACTCACCGCATTGACGCAGCCGTCCAGGACGGCACCGAGCAGCCGGTCCAGCGGCGCAAGATCATCCGGTAACACCCACCGGTACACGGGCACCTGCACGACCTGCGCGCCGGCACAGCGCAGGGCATCGATGAAGTCCGGCAGCGGCTCGCCGTGCAGCTGCACCGCGATCCTGATGCCTTCGAGATCATCGGCCAGCAGGTGCTCCAGCACCTCAGCGGAGGACTCTGACGGCGGCGACCACGCGTCGGTGAGGCCGGCAGCCCGGACCGCGCCGCGTGACTTGGGTCCGCGAGACAGCAGCGTCGCGCGCCGCAGCGCACCGACCAGTGCCTCGCCCAACCCCCACCCGTCGGCGGCCTCCACCCAGCCCCGGAAGCCGATGCCGGTCGTGATCACCACGACATCGGGTGGCTGGCTGATCAGTTGCTCTGTGGCGGCATGCAGCTCGGTGTCATCAGCCAGCGACACGATCTTGATCGCGGGGGCGTGCAGCACCTCGGCCCCCCGGCGCTCCAGCAGGGCGCCCAGCTCCGCGGCGCGGCGCGCGGCGGTGACCCCGACGATGAATCCCGCCAGCGGCAGTGGCTCAGACCTGGGCTTGAGCGAGGGCGCAGTCACAGGACAGCCACCGTCGGGTAGCGGGCACCTGCACGCGACGCACCGTGCACAGGAGCGCGACACGCCGTGCGTGGGAGCGGCGGAATCATGTGAAACACACTTCCACGACACCGCCGATGAGCCGCACCGGGTAGGTGCGCACCGAGACCGTGGGGTCGTCCAGGCAGATTCCGGTAGCCAGTTCGAAGACCTGCTTATAGATCGGCGACGCCACCGTGGCCCGCCCTCCGCGATCGCCCACGATGCCCCGGGAGAGCACCGAGGCGTTGCTGAATGGGTCCACATTAGACAGCGCATGCAGTGCACCGTCGTGCGTGCGGAACACTGCCACCGCAACACCGTCCACCAGCGCCGCAATTCCCCGTTCTGGGATGAGATCGTCGTAGCGGCACACCGCGGTCCAGTGTGCCTGCATTCGCGCGGTCATGGAACAACCGCTAGCTTCGGCCCGGCGATCACCACCGGCTGGCCGCGGCGACGATGGGCGGGTGTGGGCTGGCCCCGTTCCTGCACGAACTCGATGGTCGGATCGGGCACCCCCGGCGCGTTGACGAAGGAGGTGAACCGGGCCAGTTTGGCCGGGTCTTCCAGGACCCCGCGCCACTCGTCGGCATAGCCCGCCACGTGCGCCTCTATCGCGGCGTCGAGCTCCGCGCAGATCCCCAGCGAGTCGTGCACGATCACGTCACGCAGATGATCCAGGCCGCCCTCCATCTCCTCCAGCCACGGAGCGGTGCGCTGCAGCCGGTCGGCGGTGCGCACATAAAACATCAGGAACCGGTCGATGGTGCGCACCAGCGTCTCGGTGTCCACATCGGACACTAATAGATCGGCGTGCCGGGGGCGGAACCCGCCGTTGCCACAGACGTAGAGGTTCCAGCCGGTCTCGGTGGCGATCACCCCGAAGTCCTTGCTGCGGGCCTCGGCGCACTCCCGCGCGCAGCCCGACACCGCGGACTTCAGCTTGTGCGGGGCACGCAGCCCGCGATACCGCAGCTCCAGCGCGATCGCCAGGCCCACCGAGTCCTGCACGCCGTAGCGGCACCACTCGCTGCCGACGCAGGATTTGACGGTACGCAGCGCCTTGCCGTAAGCGTGCCCGGATTCGAAACCTGCGTCCACCAGCCGGCGCCAGATCGCCGGCAGCTGCTCCACCCGCGCCCCGAACAGGTCGATCCGCTGCCCACCGGTGATCTTGGTGTAGAGCCCGAAGTCGCGGGCCACCTCGCCGAGCACGATGAGCTTGTCCGGGGTGATCTCCCCGCCCGGCACCCTGGGCACCACCGAGTAGGTGCCGTTGCGCTGCAGGTTGGCGAGGAAGTGGTCGTTGGTGTCCTGCAGGGTGGCCTGCTCGCCGTCCAGGATGTGGCTGCCCGGGTTGAGCACCCCGCTCAGCGACGCCAGGATCGACGCCACCGCAGGCTTGCAGATGTCGCAGCCGCGTCCCGTGCCATGCTTGGCGACCAGTTCGGAGAACGTCCGGACCCGGGTCGCGGCGACGATCTCGAACAGCTCAGCGCGGCTGTGTGCGAAATGCTCACACAGCGCCTTGGACTGCTCGACGCCCTGCGCAGCGAGCAGCTTCTTCAACATCGGCACGCACGAGCCGCACCCGGTGCCTGCCTTCGTACACGCCTTGAGTGCGGGCACGGTGGTGCAACCCTGCTGGTGCACCGCCGAGGTGATCGTCGCGACGGTGACCGCGTGGCAGGAGCACACCTGGGCGCCGGCCGGCAACGCGCCGGCGTCGAGCTCCCCGCCGGACGGGGAGATCAGCGCGCCCGGATCGGCCGGCAGCGCGGCCCCGACCAGCGCCCGCAGCGTGCCGTACGCCTCGGCGTCGCCGACCAGGATCCCGCCGAGCAGGGTGCGCGCGTCGTCGGACACGACGAGCTTGGCGTAACGACCGGCGACGGGGTCGTTGTGAATGACCTCCAGCGCACCCTCGGCCTGCGCGTGCGCGTCGCCGAAGCTAGCCACGTCGACGCCGAGCAACTTGAGCTTGGTGGAGGTGTCCGCGCCGGGGAAGGTGGCGTTGCCGCCGAGCAGCCGATCGGCCACCACCTCGGCCATCGCGTAGCCCGGCGCGACCAGGCCGTAACAGCGGCCCTCGACCGCGGCACACTCCCCGATCGCCCAGATGTCCTCATCGCCGGTGCGGCATGAGGCGTCGACCAGCACGCCACCCCGCTCACCCAGCGGTAGCTTCGCCTCCCGGGCCAGCTGGTCCCGCGGGCGGACCCCGGCGGAGAAGACCACGACGTCGGTGTCCAGTTCGGTCTCATCGGACAGCCGGACGAGTAACCGGCCCCGGTATTCCTCGATGGCCTTGGTGGCATTGCCGCAGTACACCCGGACGCCGAGGCCTTCGATGAACCGGCGCAGCAGCGCCCCGCCGCCCTCGTCAACCTGCATCGGCATCAGCCGGGGCGCGATCTCCACCACGTGCGGGGACAACCCGAGCTGGCGCAGCGCGTAGGCGGCCTCCAGGCCGAGCAGCCCCCCGCCGACCACCACGCCGGAACGACGGCCCGCCGCGGTGGTGTGCATCGCGCGCTGCGCCGCGGCGCGGATGGCGTCGAGGTCCTCGGGGGTGCGGTAAACGTAGCAACCGGGCAGGTCATGTCCTGGTACCGGCGGCACGAACGGCGCCGACCCGGTGGCCAGGACCAGCGCGTCGTAGGCCACCCGGCGCCCGGACGCGGTGCGCACCCGGCGCCGGCGGCGGTCGATCGCCACGCAGGGCTCGCCCAACCGCAGCTCCACCCGATCGTCGGTGACGGCCGGTAGGGTCAGGGCCTCAGCGTCCCAGGAGTCCACGTAGGACGAGAGAGCAACCCGGTCATAGGCCGGCCTGCGCTCCTCGGCGAGTACCACGATCCGCCATTCATGCCGGACATCCCGGCCGATCAAGGCCTCCACCAGCCGGTGACCGACCATGCCGTGGCCCGCAACGACGACCGTGCGCATCGTGGCGCCTCCTTCCTGCCCAGCAAGCACGACGGGGTGGCTGCGGCACGGGTGAGCCGCTCGCTAACACTCGAGCAGCTCACCCGTAGTTCAACCCTGCTGACATCGTGAGCGCGTTTCGTGAACCTGGTGTTTCCACGCTGTTTCGCACCCACCCGGGTTTCGTCACACCTGGGCATAAGCCAGTTGCGGCTTCCCCGATGGGACAGCGGCGGTCGCCCGGCGCAGGTAGACCACGTATGTCACCACGACGCACGCCCCGTAAAACGCCATGAAGGACCAGAATGCGGGCACCCCGGATTTCGCCGTCAAGAACGACTGCCGGAAGGCGAGGTTGATGAACACACCGCCCAGCGCACCGATCGAGCCGGCGATGCCGATCACCGCGCCGGACAGCCGGCGAGCCCGCATCAGTGCCGACTGCTTCTGTTCACCAGACTCGATCGCCATCCGAGCCTGCACGTCGAAGATCGACGGGATCATCTTGTAAGTGGATCCGTTGCCCAGCCCGGACAGCACGAACAACGCCAGGAAACCGAGCACGAACAGCGCCAACGACTTCTGCTCGGACACCGCGATCACCATGGCGGTGGCCAGTGCCATGCCGAAGAAGTTCACAAAGGTGACCTTGGCACCGCCGAAGCGGTCGGCCAGCCAGCCACCGACCGGACGGATCAGCGAGCCGATCAGCGGGCCGAGAAAGACCACCGAGGCAGCCTGCAGCGGGGTGCGCCCGAACTGGTTCTGGAGCACCAGACCGAACGCGAAGCTGTAGCCGATAAAGGATCCGAAGGTGCCGATGTAAAGAAATGACATCACCCAGGCTTGCGGCTCGCGGATCGCTTCCCGCAGCGCGCCGGTGTCGTTGCGCATCGAGGAAATGTTGTCCATGAACATCCCGGCGCACACTGCCGCGATCACGATGAGCGGGACGTAGAGAGCCAGCACCAGGCGCGGGCTATTGGCGCCGACGACCGCGATCACCAGCAATCCGATCAGCTGGACGGCGGCCACACCGATGTTGCCGCCACCGGCGTTGAGGCCCAACGCCCAACCCTTGCGCCCCTCCGGGAAGAATGCATTGATGTTGGTCATCGAGGAGGCGAAGTTACCTCCGCCCAACCCGGCCACTGCGGCGACTGCCAGCAACGTCGTGTACGGCGTGCCGGGATGCATGACCATGATGGCCAGGACAGTGGGGATGAGCAGCAGTAGTGCGCTGACGATGGTCCAGTTGCGCCCGCCGAAGCGGGCCGGCGCCATCGCATACGGAATCCGGATCAATGATCCGATCAGTGCGGGCAGGGATACCAAAAAGAATTTGCCGGCCGGATCGACGTGGTAGGCCTTGCCCATAAACAGCACCAGCACCGACCAGACGGTCCACATCGAGAACCCGATGTGCTCGACGAAGATCGAGAACCATAGGTTCCGGCTCGCCACCCGATTGCCGATCGTCTGCCAGAAGCCGGGATCGTCTGGCTCCCAGTGGTCAATCCATCGCCCCCCACGGGCTGGCTTGGCCGGCCCCGTCACCGGCACTGTCACCTCTGTCCTGCTCATCGCGCCTCCTGGGCTGGTGGGTGCAGCTGGTGGTACCGGGAGTGACGCTATGGGCCGGTTGTGTTCGTAATGTTGCTAGACGTTGCAGAGCCGAGAACTCCCGTTCACATGGCGGCGCGAATCAGGCGTGAGGCCGTCACCGGCGGGGCGTGAAACGCGGATGCACCGCGGACATCCGCGCGCTAGCGTGCTCGCATGAGCCGCTGATCAGGTGTTTCACGCCTCTCGAGCGCGCCAGCGCCATCACCGTTTTCGCTGGTAACGCGCTCTAGCTGCCCCAAACTCCCCGTGCTGATCACCGCTCACGCACGGTGGCATCAAGGAGAACTGATGGCCGAGCAACCTGAAACCCAGAATTTACCGGAGCCTCCCGATGCGCCGGTGCCCAATCGCCGCGAACGCCGCGGTCGGAAACCGAGCGCAGCGGTACCCCGCGCGGGTAAGGACGCCTTACCGCACGGGTTGGCCCCGGTAACACCACCCCGCCGGTACTCCACCCGCCGCCGCAGCGGCTGAGCGGCTGCCTCAGTACACGGGCTGTGAGGGATCGACCTGCTTGACCCAGGCCAGCACCCCACCGCCGACATGCACGGCGTCCCGGAAGCCGGCCTGGTGCAGGGCAGCCAGCGCCTCGGCGGAACGCTGCCCGGACTTGCAGTGCAGTACCAGCGGCTTGTCTTGCGGCAACTCCGCGAGCGCCTCGCCGGAAACGATCCGGCCCTTGGGGATCAGCGTGGAGCCGGGGATCCGGACGATCTCGTACTCGTTGGGCTCGCGAACGTCGATCAGCGCGAAGTCCTTACCGGAGTCGATCATCTCCTTGAGCTCCAGGGCGGTGATCGTCGAACCAGCCGCCGCGGTGGCAGCAGCGTCGCTGACCGCACCGCAGAACTCTTCATAGTCGATCAGCTTGGTGATCGGCTCAGCGGCCGGATCCCGGCGGATCTTGATGGTGCGATAGCTCATCTCCAGGGCGTCATAGATCATCAGCCGGCCCAGCAGGGGCTCGCCGATCCCGCAGATTAGCTTGATCGCCTCGGTTACCATGATCGAACCGATCGAGGCGCACAGAACGCCCAGCACGCCACCCTCGGCGCAGGACGGCACCATCCCGGGTGGCGGCGGCTCCGGGTAGAGATCGCGGTACTGAAGTCCCTGCCCGCCGGGAGCGTCGGCCCAGAACACCGATGCTTGGCCCTCGAATCGGAAGATCGAGCCCCACACGTACGGCTTGCCGAGCAACACTGCTGCGTCATTGACCAGATAGCGGGTCGCGAAGTTATCGGTGCCGTCGAGGATGAGGTCGTAGTCGCGGAAGATATCCAGTGCGTTGGACGAATCCAGCCGGACCTGGTGCAGCTTCACCTTGACGAATGGGTTGATCTCGCGGATGGTCTCCCGCGCGGACTCGCCCTTTGGCCGGCCGATGTCGGACTGGCCGTGGATCACCTGACGCTGCAGGTTCGACTCGTCGACCTCATCGAACTCGACGATCCCCAGCGTGCCCACGCCGGCGGCGGCCAGATACAGCAGAGCCGGACTGCCCAGCCCGCCGGCCCCGACCACCAGCACCTTCGCGTTCTTCAGCCGCTTCTGACCGTCCATCCCGACGTCGGGGATGATCAGGTGTCGGCTGTAGCGCGCCACCTCTTCCCTGGCCAACTCGGCGGCCGGTTCCACCAGCGGCGGCAGACTCATCAGCACTCTCCTCACCGTGTCGTGCTGTCTCGCTCACCTGAACGTACTCAGCCCGCCCCCTCTTCCCGCAGATACTGGCGAGTAGGGTTAGCGGGTTAGGTGGGAGGTGGAGTG
>DATFDO010000226.1:0-13673 GCA_035252045.1 Pseudonocardiaceae bacterium | reverse complement strand
GATCGGCGTTGAGTGCTGCAGCGTCACTCGAGGCCCTGGCCCTACCGGTCCCGCTGCGCCAACCCGGGTCGGCCGGAACAGATCAGCGCCCGATCCGCCGGGTATCTGCACCCGGCCGTCTACCGGGGGATTGGCGGGCGGTCCGGGCGGAGCAGGTGGCGGCTCCATCGGACCTGGCCGGTTACCGTTGCGCTGCCCCAGCCCCGGTTGGTCGGTCGCGGTCGGCTGGCCCGGCGAGGGCTCGTCGTCGTCCTCGGCCTGCTCGTCAACGCCGTCCTCAGCGGTGACCTGCTCAACGGGGGCCTGCCCGCCGTCGGTCTGGTCGCCGGCCTGGTCACTGGTGGCCTGCTGGCCGGCTGCGTCAGCGTCGTCGCTACCGGATTCCTGGTCATCGGCAGCGTCGGTGTCCGGATCGGCCTGCGGCCGGGGAGCCGGCACACCGTGCGGACCGGTCTCCAGCGCCGCGGTGACCTCGCTGGGCGCAGCCCCCCGGCCAGACCCACTGATCTCGGCCATCTCCGGACCCATCGTCGCCGGGGATTCGACCGGCTCCACGGCCATCCGGACCAGCCGGACCGGCATCACCACGATCGCCCAGATGCCCACGTCGCCCTCGCCACGGCGCAGCTGGACCTCGATGCCGTGCCGGCCGGCCAGCCGGCCGACAACGAACAGACCCATCCGGCGGGACACCGAGGCGTCCACCACCACGTGGCTGGCCAGTCGCTGGTTGGCCTCGCTGAGTTCGTCGTCGGTCATCCCGACGCCGCGATCGGCGACCTCGATGGTCACCGCACCGTCGGCGGTGACGTCGCTGGAGACCATCACGTGGCTTTCCGGGGGCGAGAACTGGGTCGCGTTGTCCAGCAACTCTGCCAGCAGGTGGACCAAGTCGTTGGCGGCACGACCGAGCACCAGGACCGCGGGGGGCTGCTGCAGCACGAGCCGCTGGTACTGCTCCACCTCGGACACCGCGGCCCGCAGCACGTCGATCAGCCGGACCGGCCGGCCGGACCGGTTGGTGGGGTCGTTGCCCGCCAGAACGAGCAGGTTCTCACTGTTGCGCCGCATCCGGGTGGCAAGGTGATCAAGCTGGAACAGGTTGTCCAGCTGCTGCGGATCCTGCTCACTGCTTTCCAGCCGGTCGATGAGCTTGAGCTGGCGTTCGACCAGGCCCTGGGTGCGGCGCGAGAGGTTGACGAAGATGTCGTTGACGTTGGCCCGCAGCTCGGCCTGCTCACTGGCCAGCCGGACTGCTTGGCTGTGCACCTCGTCGAACGCCCTGGCGACCTGACCGATCTCCTCGTGGGTACCCACCGGCACCGGCTCGATCACCGCCTCCGGCGCCTCCCCATCGCGGATCCGGGCCATGGCCTCGGGCAGCCGGCGATCGGCGACGTCCAAGGCGGTGCGCTTGAGCACGCCCAGCGGCCGCAGCAAGGCCCGGGTCACCAGGATGCCGACGAGCACCCCCAGGCCCAAGGCGGAGAACAGGATCACCGAGTTCAAACCGGCCGCACTGCGCACCCGGTCGAGCAGCCGCTGGGCGGTCTGGTCGATCTTCTGCCGCAATCCCTTCTCGACCGTCGCGAAGTTGTCCACCACCACCGCACTGCGCTGATCCCATTCCTCCGGGGGGGCGTCCAGCGGCTGCCCGGCAGTACCACGGTTGATCACCAGCTGCAACAGCCGCTGCCGGGACAGCTCGGCATCCGGCCCGATCCCCGCGATGGCGCTGGCGCGCTCCGCGGGCCCCAAGGTCGCCCGGACCGCGTCCTGGTCGGTGGTCAACCGGACCGCCGCGGTCCGCAGGTCTTCGATCTGGCCGGGACCGAGCCGGTGGGTGTACAGCGCCGCCGAGACGATCGCGTGCTGGCGGGCCACCTGCTCCCGACCGGACAGCAGATCGTGTACGGCCGCGGCGTCGTTGGTGACCGCGACGTCGTCGAGCTGGCGGGTCAACGCGGCGTCGAGCTCGATGAGCGGATCGATCGCGTCGCTGTACTCGGTGACCACGACCTCGACCGGACCGAAACCGGTCGTGACGCTCGCGCGCAGCGGCGCCAACGCACCGAGCCCGGACAGCGGTGAACGGGCGAAGTCCAGACCTTCCACCTGGCTGGCGGCATTGCCGACCACGCGCAGGCCGCCGTCGACGGTGCGGAACTGGGCGTCCAGATCCCGGTGGTCACCCACCCGGCCGGTGGCGACGAATGCCGTGGCCAGGTCACGTTCTCGCCCCAGTTGTCCGACCAGGTCGGACAACTGCTGCTGCAAATGCACGATCTGCGAGATGCGCGCGTACCCAGGCGCGGCACCGGCTTGATCGACGATCCGCAAGATGCCGGCCACCAAAGCCACGATGGTGGGGACGAGCAGGACCGCGGCCAGCTTGATCACCACTGGCCAGTTACGCCAGTCCCATCGCGACCGGATACTCGCCGCCCCGCCGGCCGTGTCGACCTCACCGGGCGCACGGCTCAGTACGGCGGTCACCGCGCCGTCTCCGTAGCGCTCGAGGCCATGGAAGTCATGGCCACCGTGGTCATGACCAGCCCAGCGGCCGGGAGTCGCGAACTACGCGCTGGCACGTTGGGGTCCCTCCCCAGTGGTCGACGATGGTCGGGCATCCGACTCACCACAAGTCACCGTGGTCGTGGGCGATCCGCACCGCACGGACGAAGACCTCTAGCGCGGGCCGGATGTGCCCGATGTAGGGCACGGACGATACGACGGGCTAGACCGAGCCGTCCCGCGGGTCTCGTTACCGTGCTATCTCGCCGCCGCCAGCGCCAGTGCCCGGAAGCGACAGCACCCGCCCGGCGCAGGCCCTAGTACCCCCATGGGCGCCGGATCGCTACATAAGGTAACTCGATTCCACCCGAAGGTCGGACATAATTGGCCCCGAAAAAATGACGTTCTTCTCAAAACGTGATGGGGCACGTGCGCGGCTCACCTGCCACCCCGACTTGGGCCGCACCCGTAAGCCGGCGCGGCACCACCTGGAACACTGGAGGCCGTGAGCTCAACGCCTGAGGCCGGACCGCTCATCGTCCAGTCCGACAAGACACTGCTGCTGGAGATCGACCACCCGGCGGCCGGCGCAGCTCGCGCCGCGATCGCCCCCTTCGCCGAGCTGGAGCGCGCACCCGAACACGTGCACACCTACCGGGTCACGCCGCTGGCGCTGTGGAACGCACGGGCCGCCGGGCATGACGCCGAGCAGGTCGTCGACGCGCTGGTGCGCTTCTCCCGGTACGCAGTGCCGCAGCCGCTGCTGGTCGACGTGGTGGACACCATGAGCCGTTACGGGCGCCTGCAACTGGTGCACCATCCCACGCACGGGCTGGCGCTGGTATCACTGGATCGCGCCGTGCTGGAAGAAGTCCTGCGCAACCGCAAGATCACCCCGATGCTCGGCGCGCGGGTGGAGTCCGACACCGTGCTGGTGCACCCCTCGGAGCGCGGCCGGCTCAAGCAGGCCCTGCTGAAGATCGGCTGGCCGGCTGAGGACCTGGCGGGTTACGTCGACGGTGAGGCCCACCCGATCGAGCTGGTCGAGGACGGCTGGTCGCTGCGTGACTACCAGCGCGACGCCGTGACCGGCTTCTGGGCCGGCGGCTCCGGGGTCGTGGTGCTGCCCTGCGGGGCGGGCAAGACCCTGGTCGGGATCGCTGCGATGGCCCACGCCCGGGCCACGACCCTGATCCTGGTCACCAACACCGTCGCCGGCCGGCAGTGGAAGCGGGAGCTGACCGCGCGCACGTCGCTGTCCGACGATGAGGTCGGCGAGTATTCCGGGGAGCGCAAGGAGATCCGCCCGGTGACGATCGCGACCTACCAGGTCATGACCCGCAAGTCGAAAGGCGAATACCGGCACTTGGACCTGTTCGACACGCGGGACTGGGGATTGATCATTTACGACGAGGTGCACCTGCTGCCCGCGCCGGTGTTCCGGATGACCGCGGATCTGCAGTCGCGCCGCCGGCTGGGGCTGACCGCGACGCTGGTGCGTGAGGATGGCCGGGAAACTGACGTGTTCTCCCTGATCGGACCCAAGCGTTACGACGCGCCGTGGCGCGACATCCAGGCCCAGGGCTGGATCGCGCCCGCGGACTGTGTCGAGGTCCGGGTCACGCTGACCGAGTCCGAGCGGCTGCGCTACGCCACCGCGGAGGCTGATGAGCGCTACCGGGTGTGTTCCACCGCGCGCAGCAAGCTGTCTGTCGTTGCCGCCATCCTGGATCGGCACCCTGACGAGCCGACCCTGGTGATCGGCGCGTACCTGGACCAGCTAGAAGAGCTCGGCGAAGCCCTGGACGCGCCGGTCGTGCAGGGCACGACGAGCAACAAGCAGCGTGAGGAGCTTTACGACGCCTTTCGCCGCGGTGAGGTGCGCCGGCTGGTGGTGTCGAAGGTGGCCAACTTCTCCATCGACCTGCCGGAGGCCTCACTGGCCGTGCAGGTTTCCGGCACCTTCGGTTCTCGCCAGGAAGAGGCCCAGCGGCTGGGCCGGTTGCTGCGGCCGAAGGGCAACGGGCGCCAGGCGCATTTCTACTCGGTGGTCTCGCGGGACACCCTGGACACCGACTACGCGGCCCACCGCCAGCGCTTCCTGGCCGAGCAGGGCTACGCCTACCAGATCATCGACTCGGAAGACCTGCACAAGCCGCACGGTACTTAAGCATCTATGAGACCCGGATCTTCCGGTGCGGCGGGAGCAGGGCGCGCCGGTGCGGCGCTTCGGCGCGCTTTACGGCGACGCCGTAGCCAGCGCAAGACCAACGTCAACACCATGAGCCCGGCGACCGCCGGAATAGCCCGCTTGGCTACCGCTGTCCCGGCGGCGTCGAGCAGGTCGATCTCGTCGGTAACCGGCGGTGGCGCCAGCCGGGGCGGGGCCGGCTGCACGGGCGTCGGCCTTTCCTGTGCCGCAGCGGCAGGTGGCGGCGGTGTGTCGGCCACCGGCGCGGGCTGCTGCGCCGGTGCCAGGGTCTTGCTCAGGCAGTCCGCGAATTGACCGATGATCTTCTTACCGACGTCTTCCATGATGCCCCGGCCGAACTGAGCCGGTCTGCCGGTGACCGTCAAATCGGTGATGACGCTGACCGTGGTGCCCTCACCATTCTCGGCGAGGCTGGCGTGCACCTTGGCTGCAGCGGTGCCCTGGCCCCCGGCTGCCGTACCGGAAGCCTCGATCACGGTGCAGTGTTCGGCCTCGTCGGTCCCGGTGAAGCGCCCCTTTCCGCGGTACTGCAACGAGATGGGGCCCAGCCGGACTTTCACCGTTCCGGCGAACTCATCACCACTGGCCGAGGTGATCGTGGCTCCGGGGAAACACGGAGCGACCCGCTCAGGATCCAGCAGAGCCTGCCACACGGTGTCGATGGGCGCCCCAACCGCGAACTCATGCTCCAACTTCATACCGTCAGCCTCTCACCTAGGTCGAGACGTTCTGGATGCAGACTGCCGTTTTAGGCCCTCGAAAACGGCAGTCTGCATCCAGACTGCCGTCAGGAGGCCACGCCGGCGGCGGCGGTGAGCGCGCGGGCGGTGAGCACCCGGGCCAGATGCTCCCGGTAGTCAGCGTCGGCGTTGCCGTCTGACGTCGGGCTGGTGTTCTCCGCGGCGTGCTCGGCGGCGGCGCAGATCGTCTGCACCGTGGCCGGCTGGCCGACCAGCGCCTGCTCCACACCGGTCGCGCGGACCGGGGTGGCTGCCATGTTGGTCAGCGCCACCCGGGCTTCGGCGATCGAGCCCCCCTCCGCGCGCACCGTCGCGGCGACCGCAACGATCGACCAGGCCTGGGCGACCCGCTGGAACTTCTCGTAGTGCGCGCCCCAGCCGGCTTTCTTGGGGATCCGCACCTCGACAAGTAGCTCGTCGGGCCCCACCACGGTGGTGAACAGATCGACGAAGAACTCCGCAGCCGCCACGGTGCGCCGCCCGCCCGGCCCCACGATCACCATCTCGGCATCCAGCGCCACCGCGGGGGCCAGCAGGTCCCCGGCCGGGTCGGCGTGTACCAGGGCACCCCCGAGGGTGCCCCGGTGCCGGATCTGCGGATCCCCCACCGTTTGCGTCGCCAGCGACAGCAGCGCGGCGTACTCCCGGATCAACGGATCGTTGATCACATCGTGGTGCGTGGTCATCGCCCCGACGACGATGGCGTCGCCGTCATCCCGCACCCCACGCAGCTCGCTGATCTTGTTGAGGTCCACCAGCTTCGTCGGCATGGCCAGGCGCAGCCGCAATACCGGCACCAGGCTCTGCCCGCCGGCCAGGACCTTGCCGTCCTCGCCGGCCTCCGATAACGCCTGGACCGCTTCGTCCACCGAAGACGCGGCGAGATAATCGAACGTGGACGGAATCACCGGGCACCTCCCTGCGCATCGATGGAGCCCAGACCACCACCGGCGGCGGCCTCGGTGGTGTGGTCAGAAGTGGACTTGGCGGCTCCCCGAGCCGACTGCACCGCCCGCCACACTCGCTGCGGCGAGCACGGCATGTCGATATCGGTCACCCCCAGGTGGCGCACCGCGTCGAGCACCGCGTTAACCACTGCTGGGGTGGACGCGATCGTGCCGGCCTCCCCGACGCCCTTGACGCCCAGCGGGTTGGTGGTGGCCGGGGTCTCGGTCCGGTCGGTGGTGAAGTGCGGCAGGTCCGCCGCGCTGGGCACCAGGTAGTCGGCCAACGTGCCGGTGGTCAGCGTGCCACCCTCGTCATAGGTGGCCTCCTCGAACAACGCTTGCGCGATGCCCTGCGCCAGACCGCCCTGAATCTGCCCCTCGACGATCAGCGGGTTGACCACGGTGCCCACATCGTCGACGCAGACATACCGGGTGATCGTCACCCAACCGGTTTCGGTGTCCACCTCGGCCGCGCACAGGTGGGTGCCGTGCGGGAAGGAGAAGTTCTCCGGGTCGAAGGTGGCCTCGGAGTCCAGCGAAGGCTCCATGCCCTCGGGGAGATCATGCGCGGCGAAGGTGGTGAATGCCACCTCCTGAATCGTCTTGCCGCGGTCGGTGCCCTTGATGGTGAACTTTCCCTGGGCGAACTCGAGGTCAGCCTCGGAGCACTCCAGCATGTGCGCGGCGACCTTGCGCGCCTTCTCAATCACCTTGTCGGCGGCCCTGACCGCTGCGATACCGCCTACGGCCAGCGATCGGGAGCCGTAGGTGTCCATTCCCTTGGGCGACAGCTGGGTGTCGCCGTGCAGCACCTCGACGTCCTCGAAGGGCACGCCGAGCTTGTCGGCAATGATCTGGCTCCATGCCGTCTCGTGTCCCTGGCCGTGCGGGGAGACACCGGTGACAACCTCGACCGTGCCGGTGGCCAGCATGCGGATGCTGGCGTGCTCCCAGCCGCCCGCGCCGTAGGACAGCGCACCCAGCACCCGGGACGGCGCCAGCCCGCACATTTCGGTGTAGGTCGAGATGCCGATGCCCAGCTGTACCGGGTCACCCGCCTCCCGGCGGCGGCGCTGCTCGGCGCGCAGGCCGCCGTAGTCGAATAGCTCCTTGGCCTTGGCGGTGGCGGCCTCGTAGTTGCCGGAGTCGTAGGTCAGCCCGGCGACCGTGGCGAACGGGAACTCCTCGTGGGTGATCCAGTTGCGTTGCCGAAGCTCCAGCGGCTCCATGCCCAGCTCGACGGCCAGCTCGTCCATCATCCGCTCGATCGCGAAGGTGGCCTCCGGGCGCCCAGCGCCGCGGTAGGCGTCGGTGGGCGTCTTGGTGGTGAACACGTTGGTGCACGCGAAGCGGTATGCCGGAAACTTATAGATTGAGTTGAACATGAACGCCCCGAGAATAGGAATTCCCGGGGTCACGAGCCGCAGGTAAGCGCCCATGTCGGCGAGTAATTCGACCTTGAGGCCGGTGACTGTGCCGTCACGGCGGGCCGCGACCGTAAGGTCCTGGATCTGATCACGGCCGTGGTGGGCGGCAAGCAGTGATTCCGACCGGGTCTCGGTCCACTTGACTGGCTTGCCCATCCGGCGCGCGACTAACAAGGTGACGGTTTCCTCCGGTGTCACCTGAAGCTTGCCGCCAAACCCACCGCCGACGTCGGGAGCGATGACTCGCACCTTGTGCTCGGGCACGCCGAGAGTGAGGGAGGCCATCGTCTTGAGGATGTGTGGTACCTGGGTGGCCGACCACATGGTGAGTTGCTCGCCGGTTGGATCGACGACCACGGATCGCGGTTCCATGAATGCGGGAATCAGGCGCTGCTGGTGGAACCTGCGCTTGACCACGACCTCCGCGTCGCGGATGGCCTGCTCGACGTCGCCCCCGCTGCCAGCCTCCGCTGAGTCGAAGACCCACAACGCGTTGCGGTTGGTGCCTAGGTCAGGGTGCACGAGCGTGGCGCCGTCGGCCAGCGCGGCCTCCATGTCGAGCACCGGTGGCAGCTCATCGTAGTCCACCTCGACGGCGCTGACGGCGTCGGCGGCCGATGCCGCATCCCGGGCCACCACGACGGCGACGCCTTCACCGGCGAAGTGCACGGTATCCACGGCGAGCGGCGGGGCCTTCGGCGACTTCATGTCCGGCGTGATCTGCCAGGCACACGGCAAGCTGATGCTGTCAGCACCCAGGTCTGTGGCGGTGAACACGCCGAGCACACCAGGCAGTTCGCGAGCCGCGTCGGTGTTGATTGCGGTGATCTTGGCGTGGGCCAGCGGGCTACGCACCACCGCCATGTGCAGCATGCCGGGCAGGGTGATGTTGTCTGTCCAGCGGGTACGCCCGGTGATCAGCCGGGCGTCCTCCTTGCGCCGGCGGGCTTTACCCAGTTCACCGGTGACGGGTTGGGTGGCGGTCATCAGTTCCCCCCTCCGGCGACCGTGCTCGGCTGCTGGGCCCGCACCGCCGGCTTCATCTTCTCCGCGGCGTCCAGGACGGCCCGGACGATGTTCTGGTAGCCGGTGCAGCGGCACAGGTTGCCCTCGAGTCCCTCGCGCACGGTCTGCTCATCGGGATTGGGATCGTCACCCAGCAGGTCGATTGCCTGCATGATCATCCCGGGTGTGCAGTAGCCGCACTGCAAGGCGTGGTTGTCGTGGAACGCCTGCTGCATCGGGTGCAGATTTCCATCGCGGATCAGGCCTTCGATGGTCGTGATCTCGCTACCGTCAACCTGGACGGCGAAAACCGAGCAGGACTTCACGCTGCGGCCATCCAGGTGCACGGTGCAGGCGCCGCAGTTGCTGGTGTCGCAGCCGACGACGGTCCCCGTCTTTCCCAGCCGCTCGCGCAGGTAGTGCACCAGCAGTGTTCTGGGCTCAACATCGTCGACGTAGGAGACGCCGTCGACCATGACAGAAATGCGCGTCACGGGCTCTACTCCTCGTCCCGGTCGGCTGCCGCCGACCGCCTATGGTGGGTGGCTCTCGACGACCTGGGATCACCGAGGGGCCGTCACAACGGCGTGGCGGCTATCACCCATCCCACCGCGCATTCAGCTTCCTCGCAAACCGAGGCGCATTTTGAAATCGCCGATCAGAACGTTTTATGATGACCACAAAATTATCCGCAGATGCGTTTCAATGGCCCGGAATTGGCCCGCGAAAGCGGATTTTCGCCGACTCTACTCGCGTGCCTGCGCACTACGAAATTGGCCGGCGACGCTGCCGGACGGGGCACGCCGCACGTGCATTGTAGGTATTCACCCAACCGTGTGACACGGGGCGGGAGACCTCATGACCGGGTCGGACGGTCAGCGGGAGCGGTACACATTGCCCCGGTGGTCAAGCCGGACGACGGTCACCGTGCGGGCGCTGTCGTCGATCTCGTAGCCGACGGGGTAGGCGCCGCGGCGCGCGGCGCCGGGTAGCCGGCCAGTTCCCGTTGCAGCGGCTTGCCCAGCCGGTGCAGCTCGGTGCCAGACCTCTCGCCACATCGGGTCAGTCAGCGGCCGATCCGGCCTGGCGCAGACGAGGGGGTGATTGCTTGTGGAGGCCGAAGGGCTCGAGGTGGCCGTCGAGGACGTCCTCAAAGGCCTCAGCGATGTCCTCGGTCGTCCAGTGTGCCCGGTGCAGCACCGGCTCCTTGATGCTGGGCTGGCGCACGATGTGCAGCTGATCTCCGGTGAAGCGGATGAGTTGGCCGGTGATTCCCTCAGCGCGATCCGACAGCAAGTAGGTGATCAGTGGGGCTACCCGGTCCGGGGTGCGCTGCCGGGTGACCCGCGGCTGGGCGGCAGGGTGGCCCTCCACCATCCGGGTCCAGGCCAGCGGGCAGACGCCGTTCACCCGCACGCCCAGCTCTGCGAAGTCCAGCGCCCAGGAATAAGTGAGAGACGCGACGGCCCCCTTGGATGCCGCGTAGGTGCCCAGGGCGCGCTGGCCGAACGACGAGCCCGAGGAGATGTTGACGATCGACCCGGCGCCCTGGGCACGCATCACTGGGGCGGCCGCTATCCCGCAGTAGAGCACGCCCAGCACGTTGACTTCGACCAGCTCCCGCGCAGCCTCAAAATGGGATTCCCACGGCAGCGCCAGGTGCTGGACGGCGGCGTTGTTCACCAGGCCGTCGAGCCTGCCGAACTCGCTCACGCACCGCTGGATGATGCCGCTGGCCTGCTCCGGATCTGCAACCGATGCCACGCACGCAACCGCGCGCCCGCCGTGGGCGACGATCGACTCGACGACCGCCTCGGCCTGCTCACCGTCGATGTCGTTGACCACCACGCGAGCACCGGCGGCGGCGGCGTGCACGGCATACGCCGCCCCCAAACCGCGGCCGGCACCGGTGATCACCACCGCCTTGCCGTCGAGGACTCCCCCGCCGGGCAACGTCACTCAAGCGTGAGCACCAGCGGGCCGTCTTCGGTGACGGCTACCGAGTGCTCCCAGTGCGCGGCGCGGGACCCGTCCACGGTCACCACCGTCCAGCCGTCGTCGAGTTCCTCGGTTTTCTCGCTTCCCGCGGTGAGCATCGGCTCGACGGCCAGAGCCATCCCGAGCACCAACCGCGGACCGCGCCCAGGGCGACCCACATTGGGCAGGAACGGGTCCATGTGCATGGCAGTGCCGATGCCGTGGCCACCGTAGTCGGCGACGATCCCGTATGACGTGCCGTGCGCGGCGGCCGCAGCAAGCGCCGCGGACTCCACCGCGTGCGAGATGTCCGTCAGCCTGCCGCCGGGACGCACGGCGCGGATCCCTGCCTCCAGCGCGGCCCGGCAGGCCGCCGACAGCCGGCTGTCGGCCTCCGAGACCGTTCCGATCGGGACCGTCACGGCAGCGTCACCGTGCCAGCCTTCCAGGATCGCTCCGCAGTCCAGCGACAGCAGATCGCCCTCGGCGAGCCGTTGCTGGTGGCTGGGTATTCCGTGCACTACGTGGTCATTCACCGAGCTGCAGATCGATGCGGGGAACCCGTGGTAACCCTTGAACGACGGCACCGCCCCGGCGTCCCTGATCGACTGCTCGGCCAGCTCGTCCAGCTCACCGGTGCTCACCCCGGGCTTGGCGTGGGCTTCGAGCAGTCGCAGGGTTCGGGCCACCACCGCACCGGCGGCGCGCATCGCCTCGATCTCGCCGGGCGACTTCAGCTCGATGCCACCGCGTCCACGCAACCGCCGCACCACCGCTCGCACCCCGCCCCCGGTCATCACAACCTCGTCACGCCCGGGTTCGCAAGGCGTCCAGCGCCCGCGCCGTCACTTCCGGCACCGAACCGACCGCCTGCACGGTGACCAGCCGATCGGCATAGAACTCCAGAAGCGGTGCGGTTTCCTTCCGGTAGAGCTGCTGGCGGTGCCGGATGACGTCTTCGGTGTCGTCATTGCGTCCGCGCGCGAGCAAGCGCTCGACCACCTCGTCTTCGGGTGCATCGAGCTCCAGCACCGTGTCGATCTCGCAGTCACGATCGCGCACCAGTTCCTCCAGCGCCTTGGCCTGGGCCACCGTGCGGGGAAACCCGTCGAGGAGGAAACCGCTCCGGCAGACGTCTTGGGTAAGCCGCTGCGCCACCATCGCGTTGGTCACCTCGTCAGGGACCAACGCCCCGGAATTCAGGTAGTTCTTGACCTCGCGGCCCAGCTCTGTGCCGCCCTCGACGTGCGACCGGAACAGATCCCCCGTCGAAATGTGCACCACACCGAGTTCTTTGGACAGAACTGCGGCCTGGGTTCCCTTGCCCGCTCCCGGCGGACCGACGATGACGATTCGCACTAGCGCAGGAACCCTTCGTAATTACGCTGCATCAGCTGGCTTTCGATCTGCTTCACCGTGTCCAGACCCACTCCCACCATGATCAGCACGGCGGTGCCGCCAAAGGGGAAGTTCTGATTCTGTCCGTTACCGGTAAGGCCGAGGAACAAATTGGGCAATACGGCCACCAGGCCCAGGTACAGCGAACCGGGCAACGTGATCCGGCTGAGCACGAAGTTCAAGTACTCGGCGGTCGGTCGGCCAGGCCGGATACCTGGGATGAACCCGCCGAACTTCTTCATATCCTCGGCACGCTCTTCCGGATTGAACGTGATCGCTACGTAGAAGTAGGTGAAGAAGATAATCATCAAGAAGTACAGCGAAATATGGACCCAACTGGCCTGGTCGACCAGGTACCGGGTGATGAACGTCTGCCACCATCCCGGTCGGCCGTTGGACGAGCTGGTCAACCGCGCGATGAGATCGGGCAGGTATAGCAACGAAGAGGCGAAGATGACCGGGATGACACCGGCCTGGTTCACCTTCAGCGGCAGGTAGGTGGATGTTCCGCCATACATCCGGCGGCCGATCATACGTTTGGCGTACTGCACCGGGATCCGTCGCTGCCCCTGCTCCACGAACACCACACTGGCAATGATCGCCAGACCGAACAGACAGACCAGCAGGAAGACCAGTGGGCCCTGGGAGTCCAGGATATTCTTGCCCTCAGCGGGGATGCGCGCCGCGATCGACGTGAAAATCAGCAGGGACATCCCGTTCCCGATACCTCGCTCGGTGATCAGCTCGCCCAGCCACATGATCACCCCGGTGCCTGCGGTCATCACCACCACAATGACGACCAGGTTGAATACCGACTGGTCGGGGATCGGCGGCAGCGGGCAGCCGGAGAACAGTTGACCCCGCACCGCCAAGGCGATGATCCCGGTGGACTGCAAGATGGCCAACGCAATCGTCAGATATCGGGTGTACTGCGTCAGCTTGTTCTGGCCGGATTGCCCCTCCTTCTTCAGCACTTCGAAGCGAGGGATCACCACGGTGAGCAGTTGAATGATGATGCTCGCCGTGATGTAGGGCATGATCCCCAGCGCGAACGCGGAGAGCTTGAGCAGCGCACCGCCGGAGAACAGGTTGATCAGTGAGTAGACGTTCGCGTTGCTGCTGCCCTGCACCTGCTTGATGCACTGGTTGATGGCGTGGGTGTTCGTGTTCGGCGTCGGAATGGACGCACCCAGCCGGTAGAGCACCAGCATGGCGAGGGTGAACAGCAGCTTCTTGCGCAGATCCGGAGTCCGGAAGGCAGAGGCGAATGCGCTGAGCACGTATCCTCCTGCGGCGGGACTCGCGGGCCCCGGGGTCAGAACGGGCCGACCCTACTGGGACGACCCGCTCAAGGCTAACAGTCCACCTTGTGGCGTTCGGTCGGTGTCAGATTTGGGTGACGGACCCCCCGGCCGCCTCGATCTTGGCGCGGGCTGCCCCACTGAACCGGTTG